>NZ_JADMSV010000017.1:0-108038 GCF_015560935.1 Butyricimonas sp. BSD2780061689_150309_C8 | reverse complement strand
ATAAAATCACTATATTTGTGAATAAAATTTAATAATAATAATGGCATACCTGTAGAATTTTATGCACGTGTATAAAGGGATGATCTGGCTATTTCTGGGGAAAATTTAAAGGGGGGCAATTTAAGTTGGATTCTAGGGGTCAATTACATTGGAATTTCCACTTAATCCCCACGTTCTGATTAATTTACTCTAAAAAGATAACCCTCTCAATCATCTGACCAAGAGGGTTATCTTTCGATTTTTTAGTACCCAGGGCGGGAATCGAACCCGCACGTCTTTAAGGGACACTGGATTTTGAGTCCAGCGCGTCTACCAATTCCGCCACCTGGGCGTGAACTCGGGTGCAAAAGTAGATCTTTTTTCTCAAACTCCAAACAAAATGACATTTTTTTTACAAGAAAAAGCAGAAAATATTTACAACAACATTCTCTCATTCCCATAACACCAAGAAAATCAATTGCACACCCAAACAACTCTCCGGGTTATAATCTCATACAATCCTGCACACATCGTTGTCATCCTCATGTAACTCTATTGGCAAAGGGCTATGAAAGGGTAATGAAAGGGCCATAAAAGGGCGTGGCCGTATTATTACCCAACTATATCTCAGAATTAAACTTGGAATTAGTTTAGTTATCCCCCTGTTGACAAATCAGCTATTTTTAATTACTTTTGCAAGAGATACAAAAAAAACATGAAAACTATTATACGATTTGTTTTTACCCTATTATTATTTCTTCCACTTTGCCTTTCCGCACAACAAAAAGGTGTCGTGAAAGGACGGGTTTTTGATAGTAAAAACAATGAACCAATACCTTTTGCCAACGTGGTGATTTGGAAAACAAGCATAGGCACGGCAGCCGACGAAAACGGATACTTTCGTATAGAAAACGTGCCTTTGGGTTTCAACCGCCTGGAAGTAAGCAGCATCGGCTACACGACAAAATTATCGGAAGAATTCATGGTAAACACGGCCTCAGAACGCACGGTAAACGTCGGACTGGAAGAAAGCCAAGTTAACTTGGAACAAGTAACGGTCAAGGCCAATCCATTCCGCAAAGCAGTGGAAAGTCCTGTTTCTTTACAACGTATCGGGATCGCCGAGATAGAGAAAAACCCGGGTGGGAATCGAGATATATCGAAAGTATTACAATCCATGCCGGGAGTCCTTTCCTCTCCCGCTTTCAGAAATGACTTTATTGTTCGAGGTGGAGGCCCCAGCGAAAACCGCTTTTACTTGGATGACGTGGAATTGCCCAACTTGAACCACTTCGCCACACAAGGGGCATCGGGTGGTGTGGTTAGTATCGTGAACATCGATTTCGTGAAGGAGGTAAATTTCTACTCGGGTGCATTCCCTGCTTCCCGGGGAAACCTGATGAGTTCCCTGCTTGACTTCCGCCAAATAGCGGGGAACCCGGACAAAATAAAAGTACGTGGGACTTTAGGGGCAACGGATTTCGGGTTATCGCTGGACGGGCCTCTAGCACCTAAAACCACGTTCATCATGTCCGCCCGCAGGAGTTACCTGAAATTCCTGTTCGATATGATCGGTCTCCCTTTTCTGCCCGTGTATAATGATTTCCAGTTCAAGACGGAAACAAAGTTCAATCAGAAAAATGAATTAACCATACTGGGTATCGGGGCATACGATGTTAATCATCTCAATAAAGGGATGAAAGATCCCGATGATGACCAAAGATACATGCTCAACTACCTGCCTGAGAGCGTGCAATGGAGTTACACGATCGGAATTACTTACAAACATTACGGGGACCGTTGGAACCACCTTTTCGTACTCAGTCGCAGTACCCTGCAAAACGAGATCGAGAAATACACCAACAACGACAAAAGCCAAGCGAAACTGGTGGATTACAATTCCGGCGAAACGGAGAATAAATTCCGATTCGAACACAATCATTTGTTACGACACGACATCAAGTTGAATGTCGGGGCCGGGATCGAATACGCTACTTACAAAAACAAGACAACAAGAGAATTATACACCCTCGGAGAGTTGAATCATGTACACTACGACAAGAATTTTGATTTCTTCAAATGGTCTCTCTTCGGGCAAATCAGCAAAAATTTCTTTCTGGAACGTCTCGCAGTTTCGGTAGGAATCCGGGTTGACGGGAATAGTTACACGTCGGGAATGAACAATCCTTTCAAACAGGTATCACCCCGGTTGTCTCTCTCCTACTCGCTCTCCCCCGAATGGTTTATCAATGCAAATGCCGGACGCTATTATCAACTTCCCTCGTACACCACGATGGGATATGCCGACGAACAAGGAAACCTAGTAAATAAACAAAACGGGTTGAAATATATCGGGACAAACCACTACGTGGTCGGTCTGGAATATCGCCCCGGTAGCCGGACAAAAATCACACTGGAAGGGTTCTACAAAACGTACGACCATTACCCGGTCTCCCTACTGGATAGCATCGTACTTGCCAACAAAGGTACCGATTACGTGGCGGTAGGTGACGAACCCGTGAAATCTCTCGGCGAGGGGCAAGCGTACGGGGTAGAACTGATGGTTCGCACGCAGGAATTTTTCGGGATCGTGGCATCGCTCGCTTACACGTATTACTATTCCGAGTTCAAGAAAATGGATCATGACCTGCACCCGATCTCGGAATATATTCCCAGCAGTTGGGACAACCGCCATATCCTTTCCCTCACGGCAACCCGCAAGTTAGGTCTCTGGGATATAGGTATGAAATGGCGAATCACGAACGGGGCTCCTTTCACTCCTTATGATGCGGAAACCAGTTCACTAATAGCAGCCTGGAATGCCAAGCGGCAACCTTATCTTGACTACTCCCGTTTCAATAGCGAACGGGCCTCCTCATTCCACCAGCTGGACATTCGGGTTGACCGGAGTTTTTATTTCAAAAAATGGTCATTAATCCTGTATGCCGATATACAGAATATCTATAACCACAAGACGCAAAGCCCCGATCTGCTCGTACCGCAGGAGAACCCGGACGGAAGTTACAAAATCGACCCCGAACACCCGGATCACTACCTGATGAGATACATCAAAAATGACACGGGAACATTATTACCGTCCGTGGGTATTATTATTGATTTTTAAACAGATAACCGATTAACACTGAAAATATGAAGAATATTATTTTTGACCTGGGAGGAGTTGTTGTTGAATGGAATGCCAAACGAGTAATTGAAACCTTTAGAGGGAATCCTATTCTCGTGAATTTTGTCAGAGAGAACCGTCTTTTCCTGAACGATTGGCGGGACTACGACCGGGGAGACGTCACTCGCCAAGAACTGATCAACAAAGTCGCCATCTTATCCGGTTGCCCTCCAGAAGACTGTAACGAATTCGTGGAACACGTGAAACATTCATTGATCTCCATTCCCGAAACTGAAACTTTGATTAAAGAACTTTACGCACGGGGATTCAAACTTTATTGTCTTTCCAACATGTCTGTCGATTTCTACGATTACCTGAAAACACGGGAAGTTTTCAAGTACTTCGACGGGCAAATCATATCCGCCCTAGAACACATGGTGAAACCCGACCGGGAAATTTACGACTTGATTCTAAATCGCTATCATTTAAAACCCGAAGAGTGTCTGTTTATTGATGATTTGGAACCCAACGTGAAGGCCGCACAAGCAGTAGGAATTAACACGGTACATTTCACCGACAGGCATAAGGGCTACGAGGAGATCCGAGAAAGACTAAAAGAGAATGTTCTGAATCCGAAATTATAAATACACGAAATCCGAGAATTACCGAGAACGAGTAGGAGTGCCAACATGATTATTGACATTCCTATCCTTTTTTCCGCAAGAAATGATAGAATCGCCAACACATCATTCCCCCAGTAAGCGTTAAGCCCACGGGGTAACCGACCCATATTCCCTCGATTCCCCAATCCAACACGAAACCACAGATATAAGAAACCGGCAACGCAATCACGAAATACCCGATAAAGGAGATCACCGCCATAGAGGTCACGTCTGCCACGCCACGCAAGGCATTAGCAAAAATGATCTGTAAACTGTCACCAAACTGGTAGAATACCAGAATAACCATCAACACGGCTACCAAGTTTACCACATCTTCTGACGAAGTATATAACCACCCGATATGCTCCCGCACCAACAAAAAGAACACGGAAACCGAGATTGCCAATAATCCCAGCAAATGGGTTCCTGCCAAAGTTGCCCGTCGGACTCCAGCAATATCTCCCCGCCCGAAGAAATTACTCACCCGGATAGAAACAGCCGACCCAACTCCATAATAGACCATAAACCCTAACGTGGAGATAGAGGCCACCACCTGATGGGCTGCCAAGGGAACCGTCCCCAACCAACCGATCATAACCCCACTGATACTGAATAATGCTGTCTCCATTCCCATTTGTAAACCGACCATCATCCCCATTCTATTCAGCACTTTCAAATCTCCCGTGTTATAAGTCGTTCGGTGATAGCCGACAAGGTAACGCCGATAAGATTGTTTCCGGAAAAAGAGAATAGCAAAAGCCACGAACATGAAAATTCGCGAGGCCAGAGTAGAAATCCCCGCTCCCGTCAATCCCAATGCCGGAAGTCCCCACACACCATAAATCAAGAGAGAATTCCCGATAATATTCAGCAGGTTAGCCGACAACATAATCCACATGGAAGTCTTTGTATCCGTGATGCCATCAGCAAATTGCTTGAAACTATTAAACATCATGACAAACACGAGAGAGGTCAGCTGCAACAGAAAATAAGGCCGAATCAAGGGCAACAATTCTTCCGGTTGTCCCATCCTATGTACATTCAAATACATAATTCCCATCGCCACAGAAAGGAATAACCCAATCATAAAATTTGCCAACAAGCTGTTACGTAACAACCCGCCAACCCTGAACTTATCACCTCGACCAAAGAATTGCCCGACCAAAGGTGTCAAGCCATAAGAAAATCCCATCCCAAACAGGATCGGAATATTAAACACGCTATTCACGAAAGAAGCGGCTGCCAAGTCGGACGTACTGAAATGTCCCACCATAATATTATCCACCAATCCAACAACCACAATCCCTAATTGTCCCAACACGATCGGCACCCCGATTTTGATCGTCGCCGAATAATCCTCTCTATATTTCTGCAGCCAATTCATTTCAACAAAATAAACCAGTTTGAAAGTTCATAAGGTTTATAAAGCCATGTACTACCCCCTCCGACTCCCCCTTACACAGGGGGAGAGCTGATTACCAAACGGCCTTACAAACTTTATCAACTCCTATAAATACCCTTTCGCCTTCAACGACTCCTGTACTTTCGTCGCAATCTTCATTCCCCATTGCTGTCCGACAGCCATACTTTCAGTAGCGATTGCCGGTTGTGCGGCAGCCATTTTTTTACCGACAGGAGATTCGTAAAATTTCGTAATTTCCTGTAAATCGGACAAAGTTAGACGCTTATGATAAATCGGGGCTAACATTTCAACCAAGTCATCCACCAATGTCTTCATCATCTCTTTTTCTGCCTCACTCCAAAATTCAGCAGGAACATTCGGGAGTTGTTGTTTCATCATGGCAAACATTTGCGGGATAACAAGCTTGAATGTCGCATCGCTTCCGGAAACCACGATCATTTTTTTCAATGCGGCAACGTATTCTTTAGAAGGTTGAGTTTGTGCTGTCTGAGCGACACTTACACCTCCTATACCCAAAACAAGAACAAGGATAAATAAAATTTTTCTCATAACATCATATTTTAATTTGTGTTACAAAGATACCTTTTTTACACAAAAGTGCGGACGAGACAAGAAAAAACAGAAATAATTTATACCTTGCAGCACAATAACGCAAAGAACTGAACTATGAGATATGTATTTTCACTTTTTGTAACTCTATTATTAGCTTGCGGATCCGTACTTGCAAACGGCCCGTTATTACAGAAATTACAACAAATCAAAGAAATATCCGGTATTCGGGAACTAAAAGTTCAACCTTACACGGAATACTACGAATTCTGGTACGAACAACCGATAGACCACAATAATCCCTCGAAAGGAACTTTCAAACAAAGGGTATTACTGGGACATCGGGATTTCAACGCTCCCATGGTAGCCATCCTCGAAGGGTACGGGATTTACTCCCCGGCAGAAAGCGAGTTGTCAAAACTATTCAAGACAAACCAGCTTACCATCGAACACCGCTTTTTCAACAACAGCAAACCCGAAGGAGAAACACCGTGGACAGACTTAACCTTGAAACAGGCTGCCACTGACCAGCACGAGATTATTCAAGCCTTACGACAAAAAATATATCCGAACACGAAATGGATCTCCACGGGAATCAGCAAAGGGGGACAGACAACCGTCTATCACCGTTATTTCTACCCGGAAGACGTGGAGATAAGCGTGCCTTACGTGGCTCCCATTAACCTAGAAAAAATTGATCCCCGGTTAGAAAAATTCCTTTCCAAACTGGGCGGAACTCCGGAAAACAGAAAATTACTCGAAGGTGGTGGAAAAGATATTAAATGGCAAATCTTCGATTTTCAAAAGAGATGTCTTGAAAATATGGATAAGCTTATGCCGCTCATGCAGGAATTAACGCAAGCAAAAGGCTATTCATTCAACAAGGTTGGCGGGATAGAACGGGCTTTCAAACTCACGATCCTAGAATTCCCATTTGCATTCTGGCAATGGGGAAACAACATCAATGATATGCCCCAACCGGAAGAAGACGATTATAACGAGATATTCAACTACTTGGTGAAAGTGTCTTCCCCGGATTTCTTTGACGACAAAGCCATTGAAAATTTACAAGCGTTCTATTATGCCGCTCTAACAGAAACAGGCATGTACGCTTATAATACCAAGCCGTTCAAAAAATTCTTCAAAGATGAACCGGAGCCGATCATCACGTTCGACTTCGCCATGCCTAAAGGATATGAAAATGCCCCGTTCAACACACAACAATTGCAGGATATTAATCATTGGTTACAGACCAATGCAGAAAACATTCTTTTCATTTACGGGGGAAGTGATCCTTGGAGCGCCACGGCTGTCGATTTGAAGAAAAACGGCAAATGCCGCAAGTACATCAAAGCCAACATGGACCACAAATGTCGCATTGCAAGTTTCGAAAACCTTACCCGTTCTGCCATTGTCAAAGTATTGAAATCATGGCTCACGGGCACGGAAGTCGAAGAAGAAATTGAAGAAGTTTTAATCTACTAACTGACGAATAATTGCGTCTGTCGCACCAAGTTGTTGATTGACGAACTTTAAAGCACTTTGCCCGGCCGCCTCAGCGATTGCCGGGCTATTTATTAATGAATCCATCAAAGAAGTAAATTGCTCCTTATCCGAGATTGAAAACGCCCCACCGCAAGCGATCAAATCAACTGCCTCTTTAAACTTGTGATATTTCGGCCCGAACAGAACAGGAATCCCATAGATTGCAGCCTCAAGCGTATTGTGAATCCCTTTCCCGAAACCACCCCCGACATAGGAGATAGAACCGTAACGATAGATTGAAGACAGCACCCCGATCGTATCAACCACGAGGACCTGACATTTCGTCACATCGGCCGTCTCATCTGTATAGCGAGCAACCGACTTGCGACACTTACCCAAAATATCTTTGATATGCCCCTCCCCTATCTCGTGAGGCACGATAATCCACTTGTAATTTCCTTCCTGCGCGTTGATATAATCCAGAATAATATCTTCGTCTCCGGGCCAAGTACTTCCACAAACCACGGCCCTCCTGTCATTACAGAAAGCCTCCACCTTTTCGATTCTTTTTGCCGCATCCGCAATCTGTTTTACCCGGTCAAAACGAGTATCTCCCGTCTGTTGCACGTGAGTAATACCAATCGTCGACAACAACTTTACGGATTCCTCATCCTGCACGAAAAGACGCGTAAAAAACCCGAGCATACGACGATGCAGATTCCCCCATTTCTTGAAGAACGGTTGCTCCGGACGGAAAATTGCAGAGATTAAATACGTTGGCACCTGCTGTTTATGCAGTTCATTCAGATAATTATACCAGTACTCGTATTTCACGAACACGGCTGCATCCGGTTTCCATGTTTCCACGAAACGACGGGCATTTGAAGGAGTATCAATCGGTAAATAATAGATATAATCGGCTCCTTGATAATTCTTGCGAATCTCGTACCCGGAAGGAGAGAAAAAGGTCAATAATATTTTCGTATGAGGCTCTATCTCTTTCAATTTTTCAATCACCGGACGTCCTTGCTCGAATTCTCCCAGCGATGCGGCATGAACCCATACCAATCGTCCCTTTCCACGCTCAACAGCCTCCATCCGTTTCCATATTCCTTTTCGCCCTTTTACCCATAATGCCGCTTTCTCGTTAAAAAGAGAGGCCACGCCGATAGCACAACGATATGCAATAATTCCGAAATTATATAGCATAATTCTATGATTTAATGATTTTAGATTCAGTGATTATTCGAAATTCATAATCATGCACCTAAAATCACATAATCATAAATCACCTAATCACCTAATCATTTTTCGGCTTCAAAGGTATAAAATTTATCGCCCAATGGTATAACTTTTGTAAATAACGTTAAGCAGGGGAGAATGAACGAGTTATTACATTACATTTACTCTCCGAATAGAAGTACGTGTCAGTAAAACATTAAAATAGTCAAGTTATGAAGATCAAAAGTCTATTAACATGCATGATGGTAAGCCTTGTCACGATCCTGCCATTACAGGCTCAGGTCGGCAAGGAAATGAAAGCATTTCGCAACAAGGATGGTATAACCGTAACGATGTTAAACCCGTCGCTTTACAGCCTTTACAAACAAGGTGACTTGTCCCTACCCGCGGAAGAGGCTTTGAAAGACATAAAAGAAATCAACGTGATGCAAGTTGACATCAAACGGGCTACCCCCAAGGTCGTGGAAGAAATTTCTCAACGCATCACCCCGATCGTGGAAAACGAGGCCAAATACACGCTCGTGCGCAGCCACCGGGGAGCTTACAGCCAAGAATACCTCTACGTGACACAACATGAAGAACGTATCACGTCTCTCGTTTTATGGAGCGAGGATGCAGAAACACTTTCTATCGTGGAACTCAAGGGTAACATCCAACTGGATAACGTGGATGAAATCGCCAATGCCCTAAAAGTGAAAGGACTCGATCGTTTGGCTTACATCAACACGCCGACAGATCAGGTGGCATCCGGTTCCGATTTTATCAAAAAACTGGAAGAACGCTTTGGTATAAAAAGAGATTCCATTTTCGGGAAAGATCCTTTTGGTTCATTCCGGGAAAGTTTCGGCAGCATGGACGATATGCTCAAAAAAGCGGAAGAAATGTTCCGTGACATGGGGCCCATGTTTAGCGGAGAATCGGATATGGACGGGATGGGAGAATCCATTTCCAACGGCCTGGAAGTTATTCAGGAAAACGGGAAAACCCGTATAAAAGTAAACGCCAAAAACTCGGAAGTATCTTACGTGATCGACGGTATCGAATACGCGGCCGATTCCCTTAAAAACGGTATTCCCGACGAAATCGCCACCGTGAACATGATTACCTCCCCGACGAATGCCAAAAAATCATACGTGGTAATCAACACGAAACAGAAAAAAGGACAATTCATCAGTTATGCCAACGGTGTACTGAAATACAAGTACAACAAACAGGAATACACGTTGAATCCCGAAAAGTTGGAAGAACCGGCCTTGATTATCAACAACCGTCTGACAAGAAGTTTCAATATTGATCCGGTACAAATTATACAGATTCGCCCGGCATCCGAACTGGAACGACAATTATTAGGCGCCCCATCAGCCCAAGTCATTATCGTAACCGATAAAATGGGTTTCTTCTTCTAACATTTTTCTTTTAAAAAACGTATAGCAGCAATACACGAGAGTGTGTCAAACGACTTTTGACACACTCTCGCTATAAACTAACAATCAACGCATACGTTATGAAATTGGCTGCTATCACGAGAACGGGAAGTTATTTCCTAACATTATTTCTATTCACCCTTACCCCTTCGGCCGGGAATGCCGGGCAATACCAACCCGACCAACCGGAAAAGATCAAACCATATAAAAAGGTAAGTGAACATTCGAACCTGCAACAAACCTTACCCTCTAACGATGAATGGTGGCAACTGTTCAAAGATCCGATTCTCGACACGCTTATTAACAAAGCCGTCATCAAAAACTACGATGTACGGAATGCTATTCGCAAAATAGAGATGGCAAAAGCAAAACTGCGTGTGGATCGCAGTCCCTACTACCCGACTATCTATTTTTCTGCCAATTATGCCCCGGAAAAGAGCAGCCTTAGCGCAGATAAAAAAAATATTATCGAACGGAACGGAACCGCCACCGTCAACCTAAACTGGGAACTCGACGTGTTCGGACGAATCCGGAAAGAGAGTTCTTCTCAAAAAGAATTTTACCTTGCCGCACAAGAAGATTACCGGGGAGTGATGGTATCTCTTGCCGCACAATTATCCACGGCATACATCAACTTGCGGAGTGCCCAGAAACAACTGGAAGTAACCCGTGAAAACATCGAATCACAAAAGAAGGTTATGGAACTCACCGAATCAAGGTTTAAACTCGGATTAGCCTCCCAACTTGACGCAGCACAAGCCAAGAGTCTCTACCTGCAGACCAAAGCGTCATTACCGGGAATCGAATCGACCATTGCCCAGCAAATCAACCTAATCGGGGTTCTTATCGGAGAACATTCGGTTGCCATCCGGGACTCGTTATTGAAAATCCGTCCCATCCCGACCAATCCCCGGCAAGCCGCAAACGGTATTCCTGCCAACCTGATCCGCCAGCGTCCCGACGTACGTTCGGCAGAGAGAACGATTGACGGATTGGCCGAGGCCGTAGGGGCAAGCCGTGCCGACTGGTGGCCCAAGTTCCTCGTGACCGGATTCTTCGGCTACTCGTCCGAAAACTTCGAACAGTTTACGAATAAAGAAAACATGATCTGGCAAATCGCACCCTCTATTAAATGGACGATCTTCAGCGGTAGAAACTTGGTGGAATCCAAGAAATCTGCCCAATTACAACTTGACGAAGAGATCAACTCGTACAATCAAACATTACTGACCGCCTTGCAAGAGGTGGATAATGCTCTGGTAACTTACAACAAATCACTCCTGCAAATATCCGCCTTGAACGACGCATTCCAACAGTCACAATTAACGTTAGATCTCGCAATAGAACAATACAAAAACGGATTGGCCAGTTACCAGACCGTGTTAAGTTCCCAAATCAGTCTTTTGAACTACGAGAATTCCCTTGTGGAAGCCAGAACTGCCTCCCTTCGCTACCTGATAGAACTTTATCAAGCCCTAGGAGGGGGATGGCCTGTCGGAGATTTCTAATTTTAAATTTTAGATTCCAGCCGCACCAGCTACCACGCACCTTATGAACCTTACAAACCTTACAAACCTTACGAACTTTATAAACTAACCATATGAAAGCACTTTCCATCATTTTCATCGTTTTCCTGTTTCTTTTGGCCGGATGTGGCAAATCGAAGAAACAACAGGAAACAGCTCCAACACCCTCGGTTGCCGTTGATCATCCGCAGTTGCGCACGGTGGTCTATACGTTTGAGTACCCGGGGTATCTACAAGCGGAACAAACGGTAAATCTCGTGGCACGGGTTTCGGGCTACTTGGAATCCTATCAATTTACTCCCGGACAACGGGTTCGCGAAGGGCAAACTCTTTTCGTGATTGAGCCGCAACCTTATAAAGATAAAGTAACACAAGCCGAGGCAAACGTGGAAAGTAGTAAATCGAAACTCGCCTACACGAAAGCATCCTACGAACGGATGCAGGAGGCCGTGAAGACCAAAGCGATCAGTGAGATAGACTACCTTCAAGCCCAATCCGACTACGGAGAAGCCCTTGCTGCTTACGAAGAGGCCCGGAGCCAGTTAAGCCTGGCCAATATCGACCTTTCATACTGTATCGTGAAAGCACCTTTTACCGGACGAATCTCCCGGAACATGGTCGATCCGGGCAATATGGTCGGAACAGATGCCAGTAATTCGGCTCTAGCCACCATATACAAGGATAACCAAATGTATCTCTATTTCAACATGGCTTACCCGGACTTTGCCCGGTTGCCCAAGAATACCCCCTCTGCCCTTCCGGTTACCATACAAGACGTGAATAATCCGGAAAAGACTTGGATCGCCGCTCTGGATTACAGTTCCCCAAACATTGACCTCAACACGGGAACCCTCAACCTGCGAGCCATTGCCCGCAACCCGAACGGAGAACTTCTTAGCGGAATGTACGTGAAAGTCATAGTCCCCTACAAAAGTGTCCCGAAAGCGATTGTCATTCCGGAATCGTCCCTCGGAACCAATCAAGGCGGACGCTATGTTTATCTCGTGGGACCGGATGACACGATCGTCTTCCGTCAAGTTGAGGTCGGAGTACTCACTCCCGATGGGATGCGGGAAATCACCAGCGGTCTCACCCTAGAAGACCGCTACGTAACCAAAGCCCTCATCAACGTACGTCCGGGAATGAAAATCAAACCAACTTTATGATTTAATGATTTACGATTTTAGATTTTAGATTCCAGCCGCACAAAAACAACGCTTTGAGAATTACAAAATCTAAAACTAAAAATCATTCATCTAAAAGCAACCAACTCGCGTTGTTGAAATTTAAAATCTGATATCTAAAATTTAAAATCAACAAGATGTTATCTCGCTTTTTCATCAATCGACCGATATTTGCCACCGTCCTATCTATATTAATTGTAGTTGCAGGTGTGATCACGTTGAAATCATTACCCGTGGAACAATATCCCACGATAACCCCGCCCACGGTAGTCGTGGAGGCTCAATATCCGGGAGCAAATGCCACAACCATCGCACAGATGGTAGCTACCCCGATCGAGCAACAAGTTAACGGGGTCGAAGGAATGCTTTATATGTCATCCACTTCTTCCAGTGCTGGGGTCTATCGGCTTACCGTAACCTTCGAGGTCGGTACCGACCTGGACATGGCTACCGTTCTCGTACAGAACCGGGTAAACATGACCCTAAGTTCACTTCCGCAAGAAGTGACAAAAATAGGAGTTACCACCACCAAAGAATCCACCAACGTGGTCATGTTTCTCACGTTGACCTCCGATAACCCGAGTTATGACGCTCTTTACCTATCCAACTATGCAGAATTGAACCTCGTGAACGAATTATCACGGGTAAAAGGAGTAGGCAGTGTAGGGGAATTCGGAGCCGGAAATTACAGTATGCGTCTCTGGCTGAATCCCGATTTACTGACCATCCGGGGCATCAGCCCGCAAGAGATTATCTCTGCCATCGAAAGCCAAAACATACAGGTAGCACCCGGAGCAGTCGGGGCTCCCCCGCTTGCCAGCCCGGTAGCCTTCCAATACACGCTGGAAACCCAAGGATTGCTGGTCAGTGAAGAAGAATTCGGAAATATCATTGTGAAAACACTTTCCGACGGAAGATACTTACGCTTGAAAGACGTGGCCACAATCGAGCTGGGAAGTCAGACGTACTCGACAAACGCCCTGTTAAAAGGTCAGGCGGTGGCCGCCATAGCCATCTATCAACTTCCGGGAGCAAACGCCCTGGATGTGGCTCAACGTATCAAAGCCCGGGTAAACACGTTATCCTCGTATTTACCCGAAGACGTACACCTAAATATCACGCTCGACACGACCGAATTTATTCACGCATCTGTCAAAGAGATATATAAAACGCTGGGAACGGCTTTTTTACTCGTGTTGATTGTCATTCTGATCTTCTTACAAAACTGGAGAGCCATGCTGATTCCCCTGATCGCCATTCCGGTATCACTTGTCGGAACCTTCACGTTCATGGGACTCATGGGCTTTTCCATCAATACACTAACCCTTTTCGGGTTGGTGCTGGCCATTGGGTTGGTAGTAGATGATGCGATCATTATTGTCGAGAACAGTTACCGTCTGATCGAGACCGGAAAATATGCAGACATGAAATCTGCCGTCACCCAAGCCATGAAAGAGGTGTCGGGGGCTATCGTGGGCATTATCCTTGTCCTTCTGGCCGTGTTCATCCCGACCGCATTTATTGGCGGGATCACGGGAATGCTTTACAAACAATTTGCCTTAACCATCGCGGCTGCAACCGTTATCAGCGGGTTCAATGCCCTGACTCTAAGTCCCGCATTATGCGCCCTTTTCCTAAAACCCGCCAAACCATCCAAATTCTTCCTGTTCAAGGGATTCAACAAGTTTTTCGAGAAAACTACGAACGGGTACACGTGGGTGGTACAAGGTTTTATTCGGAAATCGGCATTGGCAATTCTGGCATTCTTGGTTCTTGCCATACTGGCATTCATCGGTTTCTTACGACTACCGACAACTTTCGTCCCGAACGAGGATCAGGGGTATTTCGTGGTCTCCATGCAACTACCGGACGGTTCATCCCTCTCCCGAACAGAATCCGCATCAGCCAAAGCAGGTGAGATATTAAAGCAAATCGACGGGGTAAAAACCTATATTGCGATCAATGGATTCTCCATGATGGACAACGCCCAGAACTCTAACGCAGCTTCCATCTTCGTCATGCTCGAAAACTGGGACAAACGAAAAAGCAAAGCCTTGGGAGTAGATGCCATCACGACCCGATTCAATGAACTGGCTTATCTCGAAATCCCGGAGGCACAAAGTTACGCCGTTTCCCCTCCCCCGATCCCCGGCCTGGGAGAAAGTAGCGGGTTCGAACTCATGGTGGAAGACATCAATAACTACGGTTCCACATCCCTGCAACAAGCCGTCGATCATCTGGTTGATGCAGGAAACGGAACTCCCGGTTTGTCCATGCTCCGGTCCACGTTCAGCGCCAGCGTTCCGCAATATTACCTGAACATCGACCGGGACAAGGTTGAATTAATGCAAATCCCGATAGGAGACGTGTTTAACGCTCTCTCGGCATACATCGGCTCTATTTACGTGAATAACTTCGTGAAATACGGCAGGACCTTCCAAGTTAAACTTCAAGGCATTCCCGACAGCCGGAGAGTGATTGACGACGTTTTGTTTCTGAATGTCAAGAACACGCGGAACGAAATGGTTCCCTTCTCTGCCTTCACGACCGTGGAACAACGCCTAGGGACAGAACTTCTTCCCAAGTACAACACCTATTCGGCAGCCTCCCTATCCGGAAG
This sequence comes from Butyricimonas sp. BSD2780061689_150309_C8, assembly GCF_015560935.1. NCBI lineage: Bacteria > Pseudomonadati > Bacteroidota > Bacteroidia > Bacteroidales > Odoribacteraceae > Butyricimonas > Butyricimonas sp. BSD2780061689_150309_C8. The sequence goes on along the minus strand of NZ_JADMSV010000017.1, from coordinate 92,820 downwards.
TGCAGCCTCAGGTTATAGCTCCGGTCAAGCCTTGACTATCATGCAACAGGTATTCGAGCAAGAACTAGGCAACACGTTCGGTTACGAATGGACCGGACTGGCCTACCAGGAAGAGAGTGCGGGATCGACCACGACAATGATTTTCATACTCGCCATTCTCGTGGCTTTCCTCATTCTCGCTGCTCAATATGAAAGCTGGACCTCGCCGTTTGCCGTGATCATGGGACTACCCATTGCCCTGTTGGGGGTTGTCATCGGGTGTCTCGTGATGAATCTTCCGATCAGCGTCTACACCCAAATCGGTATCATCCTGTTAATCGCTCTAACCGCCAAGAATGCCATCTTGATCGTGGAATTCGCCCGGGATTATCGAGCCGCCGGGAAACCGATCTCCGAGGCAGCCATTGAGGCCGGAAAGGTTCGGCTACGCCCGATCCTGATGACCTCATTCGCTTTCATCCTCGGTGTTTTCCCTCTGGTCATCTCCACCGGAGCCGGAGCAGCAAGTCGAATCTCGTTAGGAATAGCCGTCTTCGCCGGGATGCTGATGACCTCGTTGGTGGGTACACTTTTCATGCCCAATTTCTACTACGTCATGCAGTCTTTACAAGAACGACTAACCCGAAAGAAACAGAAATCCTAAGGAAATAATACCTATTATTCGAACTTTATTCAGAGATCATTCAGAACTTCCCCATACCGTGATATTTAAGCCACGAATAAACTCTGAATGATCTCTGAAGGAGTGAGATTATTTGGGTTAGATTACTTCTTTATTTGGGTTAGTTTCGGGTAGAAATACAAAAAAGAGTGTACTCCACAGTTATATGTGTAAAGTACACTCTTTTAAAAACTTAAATTCACCCTCTTAATGAGGCTTTCAAACAATTAGAATACAATCGTCATCTCGTTAATCAAGTTCTGAGCATTCGCAATCTTATCCACGATGAACAACATATAACGAGCGTCCAAATTAATACATCTTTGCAAGTTTTCCTCGAAATCAATATCACCGGACATAGCCTCAGAGTTTCCGTCAAATGCGGTTCCGATCAACTCGCCGTTACCATTGATCACCGGAGAACCGGAGTTACCACCTGTAATATCATTGTTCGTGATGAAGTTCACGGAAATGTTGTCAGCACCGTAACGTCCGAAATTCTTTGCATAATACAAATCTTTCAAATTTTGCGGAACCTCGAATTCGCCACCTTTCGGGCCTTCTTTTTCCATAACACCGGTTAACGTGGTGTAATAATCATAGAACACGGCATCTCTCGGTTTGTAGCTCTTCACGTTTCCATAAGTCAAACGGATAGTAGAGTTAGCGTTCGGAGCCCATACTTTGTTCGGTTCCATTGCCATCAATCCATTCACGAACAAACGATCTCCTTTAGCAATATTGCTACGCATAGAACTCATTTCCCCGCTTAATTTCTGGTAAACCTCGAACAAGCTCTTTCCCGTGATATAACCCAAATCTTTATTCAATTTTTTCATATCCGGTTTTTCAAGGAATGCGTTCAAACGAGCCTCATCCGTGAAAATAGATTTGTCGGACAGTTCTTTAGCGAATTTCTCGTAGTTACCTTTGTATTTTTTGTTGATCAAATTAATCACTTCAGGATGCCATTCGGCTGCCACGTTATCACTATAAATTTTGAACAAAGCAGCCATCAAGTTTTTATCAACATCTTTGTTGAAATCCTTAAAGAAACCTGCTGCATTTTTCTTGATTGCCTCGATGTACATATCCTTCATTTCAGCCGGAGTATTTGCATCCAAAGCTCTTTCCAAAGTATTAGCCACTTGGAACGCAAACAATGGAACTTCAGGACCTTGCAATGCAGCCTCCTGCATATAAGACATGGCCACGTTATACGGGTGCATAGCCTCGTAACCCTCTTTGATCAAAGTCAAAGCGTTACCATATTTAGCCTTGCGAGCCGGATCAGCATTCACCCAAGCGGTAAATTCACGCTCGATTCTCTCTTTTTCACCCATCGTGTTCAAATTCTCCAAAGCGATATTCTGCTCGTGAGAATATTTCCAGTAGTTAGCACATGATGCATATTTAGATGCATACTGAATACGAGTGGCAGCGGCAGCGTCCATTCCTTCTTTCATGATACGCAACTTCTCGGTACGTACTTTGTAACGAATATCATTGGTTACATCCATCGTTTCTTTCAAACCGAAGCTAGTCAAGAAACGATCGGTTGTTCCGGGGAATCCCATGATCATGGCGAAATCACCATCCTGTACTCCTTTGGCAGAAACAGGCAAATGATGTTTCGGTTTCAACGGAACATTACTCGTGTTATAAGGAGCCGGTTCGCCATCAGGCCCCGTGTAGATACGCATCATACAGAAGTCTGCCGTGTGACGGGGCCAAGACCAGTTGTCCGTGTCACCACCGAATTTACCCATACTTTGAGCCGGTGCGCCTACTAAACGAACATCGCGGTAAATCTTGTAAACCAACAAGAAGAATTGATTTCCCTCGAACATCTCCTGTACCTGAGCTTGAAGGTTAGTTCCTTGTACTGCCTTAGCAGAAATTTGTTTAGAAATAGCATCAATAGCCGCTGCACGTTCTTCTTCTGACATATTATCATTCAAAACAGCGTTCACCTGATCGGTCACATCTTCCATACGTTGTAGGATAGATGCAGTAATACCGGGATTCGGTAACTCTTCACTATATTTGTAAGCCCAGAAACCGTTTGACAAGTAGTCATGTTCTACGGTAGAGTGCTTTTGAATCACGCTGAATCCGCAGTGGTGGTTCGTCAATACCAATCCTTTGTCCGAAATAATCTCTCCGGAACAGAAATGCCAGAAAGGACGTCCGTCGTTTCCTAATCCAACGATTGCATCTTTCAACGATGCCTGATTCACGGAATAAATATCTTCCGCCGTCAATTTACAGCCTTGTGCCTGCATCTGCTCGATGTTCTTCCCGAGCAATGATAAAAGCCACATACCTTCATCCGCCCGCACGATTGACGTTGAAAGCAAAGCAAATACAATAATAAAAACTCTCTTCATCTGTTTAAATTTCACGTTTAATATATAATCTGATCTAATTTAATTCCTGTCAAATTATGCCCTCGCCTCCCACAAACGATCGCGAATATACAATTTAATTCAAAGAAACCTTATGTAACTCACCGTGATTTAATATTATTATAACATTTTACAACACGCTGTCAGAGTAAATTAATCTCGTCTTTTTAACCAATTGAATCTCTCCGATTACTTTTATATTCCCGGTGTCATACATACCATTTTAACACCCACACAAAAAGCGAGTCCCCTCAAAACGAGAAGTGAGGGGACTCTGATCTAAACAACACGCTCTACTATTACTTTACTTATTTTTCTTTTTCAACATTTCATCGATTTTCTTTTCCAACTCTTTGCCCCGAAGGTTTTTAGCCACGATACGATTTTCATCATCCAGAATAAATGTACAAGGGAGTGTCTTAACCCGGTAGTTTACAACGATCACGGAATTCGGCCCCCGCATATCAGACACGTTCTTCCAATCGCTGCCATCCTCTCCGATAGCCGTCAGCCAGACACTCTTGTTATCATCCAGCGAAACACTGATAATCTCCAATCCCTTAGGACGGTAACGCTTGTATAATCTCAACAAGTTCACGTTCTCATCCCGGCAAGGCTTACTCCAAGATGCCCAAAAATTGACTATTTTCACTTTAGCCCGTGTCTCATGCAAGGCAAGAACACCTCCATCGGCCAATGGCGCACTGAAATCGGGAGCAACAGCCCCCACAGCAATCTTTTGCATCTTATTCAACTCGTCAACAATCCGTTTCCCATAAAACGTGGCCTGCGCCTCCTCTCCCAGTACCTCGTAACGCTCAGTCAATTTTGCCTCGTCAACACCTTCCATTTTGGATGCCACCATCCAAGCCGCAACAATCGAATGATTATACTTTTTCAATAACGCCAATTCCCCGGCCTCCACGTTCAACAGAATCGTCTGGAATTCTCGCTGGAACTCTTGTAACCGGGCAGGATTTGCAATCGCTTGTGCATCTAACCACTCTTGACTCTCCAACAGATAACGATTCAAATCATTGAACTCTGTCCATATCTTCTGGGCCTCTCCGCCTCCTTCCACTACCAAAGTTCCGGAAACAGAAGTAATCAGGTAGGGAGCGTTTTCCAACATAATTGTTGCCAATACCGCATCTTTCTTTCCTGTCATCAAGTATACCACGGTCATTTCCGACATTCTTCCCGAAAACTCAAACCGACCATCCGTGACCGTAATATCCCCCAACTCGATCAACCCGTTCTCCGTGTCGGCAATCAACACCATCTGTCCGTTGACCGTGGGATCCAACCGACCTTCAAGCCTGTAACTGCCATCTTGTGCGACACTTGTAACGATACCACAAAATAACATGCAAACAGCAAATAAAACCTTTCTCATATCCACTTGTTTTAGGTTAAAAAGTCTCCCGTCTCGATTTTAATATCTCGACGGGAAACTTAAACTCATATGATGAATTGATGTATTATCCCTATTTCCGTTGTTGCGGGAGTGTCAACACCGGCTCTTTTTCCGCTTTCACGGTAGCCTTCTCAATCACCAAACCGTCCACGATTACTCCGGCAGGATAAATCATCGAGGCCGGATAATTGTTCGGCAAGTAATTCAAGACTTCCTCTTTCGAAGATATAGCCACTAACTTCAATAACTTAGTCAAATCCGGTAACCGGAAACTCGTAGCCCGCACACGGGTCTCCCTCCCGTCTTTCAAATCTACCCGGTACACTTCCAGCATCGCACCGGAAATGCCTCTCACGATATAGGCACAGGATTGTCCGACCTCTTTTGCCGCCTTGATTAAAGCCTTTTTCATCTTTTCGTGAGAGATACCTTTATCCACCTGTACGTGAATGGTTCCGGTTCCAGTCGCCACCGTCGGGCTTTGGGGAATCATCATAAACCGGGAACTACCGGTAGTTTCCAAGGCATTTTTTGTCGGGATTCGCCCGTTCAACATCTTCCCGAATACCCCTTTATCCACCAGCGTCATCTCGGCCTCCGGGGTAACCCCCTCCCCGTCAACCTCGTAATAACCATATAATGGCGTTCCATTATATTCTTTTTTCGCCGTGTAATTCTTAACGGTTAAACGACTATCAATAATCCGCTGACCGAACTGATCAGCCAATCCGCCCCGTGTCGGCCCGAGTGAACGGGTAGCAATCAAACCGCCCCGATTCAATAAATTATTTGCTAGAATCGTGGCCACTGCTCCCCCCTCGAACATCACCGGCCCGTTATAATACTCGGTCACCACTGGCGTACTCTTCAAACGCAACAACCCTTCAGCAAAAGCTTTCGTTCTTTCCTTCAATTGCTCTATGGAAGGAAGTTCTGCCGGGTTCTGCAAGGAAAGCGAGAACGAATCACTCAAACTCGAACCATCATCACAACGCACGCTACCACTAACAGCCAGAGAGATTGCCCCACCGGGTTTCTTCAACTGCACGCCTTCGGTTGTCAACCTGTAAATATCCATCTCCAGCCCGTTAAGCATCACGCTTGAATTGTAAATATCCTTATAATCCTTAAACACAGCCGAAAGCTCCATGACCAACTGGTCAAAAGCAACCGAATCAATCACGAACGGCATTTCCCGTTCCTCCAGATGAGTCACGGCCGGTAGCGGTTGCATATCAGCTAGCCCGGCCTCATCGGCAGGCAACGGATTCTGTTGCAAATAATTCGTCTTTTGGGCCATCATTCCCAGCGAATACTTGTACATCATGTCTGACGATTCCCATAACCCGCGACGAATAACATCATAGTCCACCTCCGAGGGTAATTGCACCGGGGCAATCTGTTCCAGATATTGCACGTTACTGTTATTCTGGTAATCACCAAGCATTACCTGCGTCCCGCCATTCATCCTCCACGGGGAGACACTGGAATGTAGCAATCCTCCCAGCGACCCGATCATCTGAAAATGACGATAACGGGCTATCGTGTACGAAATATAATAGGGTTTCGGACCTCCCGGCAAAATCAATGCCGCACGATTACGATCCAGTTCCGAACGCATGGCAGCAAAAATAATTTTATCCGTATCTCCAACAGCAATATTCTCAGGTTGCGGAGAAGGCAGGATTGGGGCAATATCACGAGCCTGTGCCCGACGTTGAGTCTCGATCTGACTCACGAATATCGTCGGAGAAGATGCCGTCACGGGTACCCATCCCGACTCCGCACCGCAAACGCCCGTGAAAACGCTGGGTTTATCTCCGGCAGCCACGATATTGGAAAACATGGACAAGGGTGTTCCGATCATATCTACCCCTCGCACTAACTCATCGGGACGACCATCCACGAACACCCGGAATACTTCCAACGGGGTCACGTTGAACGAGTTCAAACTTCCACCTTCACCCGTGTACGTGAAACCGCTTGTCACGGTCTGGAAATAGTAACCATACTCTTTTCCTTGTTTCTTGGCCTCCGCAATCAACATGATCCGCAACTCCTTTTCAGAGTATGGCCGGGTTGTCTCGATCACTAGATTCGACTGTCGGGATACGGGATCTCCCCCTCCGGACGTTCGTCCGTGACCGTTACTCACCGGAAATCCATCCAAAGGAATCCGGCTCATCAAAAACTCTTTCAACACACCGTTCTCCACGTTATCCACCCGGCGAGCTTTCACTCCCTCATCATCATACCGATAATAACCATACATATCCGTCCCGGCATAATGTTCCAGCAATGGGTCACAATATACTTGAAATTCAACGGGCAACACTTGTTCTCCCACCATCTTTTTAAATGTCTGACCGCCTGTTTTCAAACGATGGCCTTCCAACCGATGACCGAATATCTCGTGAAAGAATACCCCACTGGCAGATCCCGACAAAATAGAAGGTCCCGTGTATGGGTCGGCAACCGGAGCATCACGCAATGCCAATAATCGTTTAACTATATCTTCCGCATCAGCAATCATTTGCGCATTACCCGGCAATTCATCCGGCGTGTACGCAAAATAACTGGTATTTAATGGCAATTTCATCCCGTCAGCCGCATTCAGCGATGCCGACAATGTCACCCGTGCTGCCACCCGGTTCTGTACCACCACGGTTCCCTCGCTATTCACAAAATAGGTACGCAATACCTGAAAACTGAAATTAGCCGCTCCTTCACGCAAAACCGGACACGCTTTGAACACGGCAGACACCTCATTCATACGCTTTTCCCAAACCCGGATATCCACATTCTGTTTCCCCGCAGGTACAGGAGCCTCATAATAATACTCCACGGGAGCCTCTGAAAAACAAGGAGCTTTATCCTCATCCTCCACGCTCATGGAAGTCTTCGTTTTCACTTGGTCATACATATTACGGGCAAACTCGTAACGTTTTAACGTTTCTCGCCAGATGGCCTCCCGGATTGCCTCCGGAGCCGCATCATCCAATGGCAGGAACACGCCTTGGGCTCCCCTGGCCTTTTCTCCGGCTACCCCACCTTGCTGGTTATATTTAAAATTATCCAGTTCCGGACTACCCAAACGTACTTGCGGAACCAACATCCGGGAATGATTTTCATTCGATACCGCCACGGCGCCAAATGAACTTGTCACGGTCACCGTGTAATCGTCCATGACCCGTAAATTCATATAATAGGGAGCAGATTCCTGCTTTTTTAACTCCTCCATGTTGTACTTCAATTCCTGTTTCATCAGTTGCAAGAGGCGATCCTCTTGTTCCTGACCAAACACCCCGGAGAAAGTCAATAGCAATACCCCGCTTAGAAAAAGTCTTATAAAATGATTCATTCTAAACATTACTTCTTGATTCTATTTATGGGGCTGTCCCAAAAGTCATTTTTCAAACTCCCTCCCCCCTTCGGGGTACTCCCTCTATAAACAGAGGGAGAGTTAAAATACTCTCTGTCTTCGGGAAGAGTCACCAGCTCCTCCTCTGTTTATAGAGGAGGTGGCACGAAGTGACGGAGGAGTTTTTTGAAATAAAATGACTTTCTGGCCAACCGTTAAATAATATTTTACTTATAGAGAACTATATCCCCCAAGTTAACTTTACAAAAACCACTCGTATCCATCTGATCGCGTAGGGAAATCTTGATATAACGAACCAGTCGGGTCCCCTCAACCATCGGCAACAATGTCACCTCTCCCGAACTACGTCCTAACGTGTTATTTTCAAAATAAGTCACATCCTTCCAAATAATCCCGTCCGCAGATGTCTGCACGGAAATCGTGGTAGGCATGAAATTCACCAACCCGGTATTACCGCCCCATTGGCCGTAATAAGGCTGGGCAATCTTTATTCCCCGGATTTCCGTGGCCGTCAACAATTCCATCTGTAACTCATAATAACGTATACTGGCCAAAGGAGTCGTGATCCAAGCACTTTCCGAATTATTATCCATCAGAAGCTCCAAATCTGCATCCGCATAAGGATCAGACGGTACACATTGAATCCGTTTCCCATCCTCATCCTCTTTAAAAGCCTCTTTCGGGATAATTTCCATAGTTGGTAACTGGGAATATCCCATATAAGTCATGTATGGTAATTCCGAATCAAAATAAGGCACAAAATATCTCGCACGCCCATAATAATCAATCTTTAATCCCAATATATCCGACTCATTTGCCTTATCCAATACTTGACGACTTTTTTCCTTATCTCCCAATATATTACTCTTGGCATACTCCGTCACGTTTCTCTCATCCAAATAACGATTCTTACGAAATACGAGCTTTTTCAAATTCGGGCAATACAGGATATCCTCGAAAGTTTCCATATCGTAATCAAACTCCAACTCCTGCGCATTCTCCACGAACTCTTCAAACCGCACTTCATCCTCTTTTGTATCCGTGTGATAACCATAACGTCTGTAGATCGCATTCACGAACCCAGCACTATAATTTTTCTTCCGGCTTATCACGTACGGGTCGAACTCGATAATATCCGGGCAATCCTCCAACTTTCCTCTCCGAAGTACATAAACCGTGTCTGCCGGGTTCATACTCACATCCGAGATCGTGACAAGCGTATTATAACTGGTCTCTTTATCGAACGTGTAATATCGTGTATCTCCGGCAGAATTCTTGTATTTCAATTGTAACTCAATAATATTTTCGTTCCACTGGTCGGAAAAGAAAATCATCTTATTCTTCAGAAAATAAGATCTCGTAACCCCTCTGGTGAATGCCAACATAATCTCATGTTCTCTCGTATAGGGACGCCCGTAGGTTGTTTCAACCAAAGACTGATTTCCCGCAGCATCCACGGCACAGACATCAAACCGATACGTCCCATCCTCTAAATTCGTTAACTCGTAAGAAGTTGACGCTCCCGGCAACATAACCGAATCCCTGCGTTCCTCACATGACCAGATTACTTTTATCTTATCGATCGTGGCATCTGTTCCATTAATCCAGTCCACCATCAACCTCTCCCAACCGGGAGTGGCGTGAACTTCCGTACATTTAGCCACGTAACGGATTTTCCCGTCTCCCGCGAAATCGCTATACGTGTCCTCCAGACTCTCGTTACAAGCAGTCAATAATAGTACTGCCGCAAACCAGTATAATATATTTCTTCTCATTCTCATCGCTTAATTCTTTTTTACATAAACTTCCAGCTCGTGCAAGGTAAAATACTTTTGCTGATTACTGTTTACTTCCGAATTCATCCGCTTAAAAGTATCATGCACAATAATCTTCAAATAGCGATAGGTCTCGTCAATCGTGGGGAAAACAACATCCACGTAAATCGGATCTTTTTGGGCTAGCTCTTCCACGGTCTTCGCAGCCACAGTGGTCGATGACGTGAGGAATGACCACCTGTCACTCGCAGTAGTGGCATCACGCTTTTGATCCAATTTCCCTAGAGATACCCAATCCCCGGAATCCGGGTCTGAAGAAGTCTTGCTACCGTACACGGTCAATTTACACGGAGTCTTATCCTCGTAACAACCGGACCAAATATATCCTAACTCCTGTCCCGTAAGCGGGTTGGATGCATTACTCAACGGGTACAAACAATACAAACGCAGCCATGCCGGCACCTTTTGTTCTCTCAAATCCAGAACTATCGGCTTGTCATAAGCCTGGGGACCTGCCAGATAGGTAGCATACGTCGTGGTACTTTTACGTTCCGGTTTATTTTCCTCGATAGCCGAGGCAACCAGACGGACCTCTCCTTTCAACTCCCCGTCAAACAAATACTGCACGCCAGTTTTAGCGATACCATTCTCCACGGAAAGCCCAAAATCATTAAAATTTTCTGCTTTCATTGTCCATTGTTCCGTCGGGAAAGCGTCAATATCCGGGTAAATTTCCTGTCTCACCCGGTAACCCTGGAAATCTTCGGTACGGATCACCACCGTGTTTTTCGCATTCTCTTGCTGCACGGCAAAATTCAACGTATCACCTCCTTGAAGAATAGGAAAACTTCTCATCAGGATCGTGTCCTGTTTCTGCGTCTTCGGGTCTATTCCCAAGTAAAAAATATGTGCCATCCCGGTTACAACAGCGGGACTCTTGTAAATCACCTGAAAACCATTCCAAGAAGAATGTATCTCTACATTATCGAAAAAAGTCCACGGTGCGCTGTCCAGCGTTTTAAAACTATACTCGTACAAGGCCGATTCCTCATCCCGATGATTAACGAATGAAATCCGGACACTCACGTCCTGCGCTTTCGTAAAACCATCCAGCAAAAGCGAATCACCGCTATATCCACAAGTTTTCAATATTTCCAACCCTTGCCAATTCTTATAACGCACATTCATGGCAAAAATGTCACTGTTATTCGGCAAAGAATAGTGCATCATGGCACCTCCCTCCACCGGGGTAAATTTAAGTTCCAAACCTTCCGTTGACACGCCGAAAACTGAATCGTCGTCACTACAAGCCGAAAAGCTGAATATTAACAATAATAACAAAATTGTATTTTTCATCATTCTATCTTTTACGGGTTAAAATTTACAATCGTAAATCAAAACTTCATTTACCATCCGGGGTTTTGAACCATTCCGGAAATCAAGATCTCTTCAGCATTGAACGGTTCCAGATAATCCCGCGGTGCCACGAACTTATTTTTGCTCCACACCACGATCGGGCCGTTCTCGTTATTATAGAATGTTTGGAATGTTGTTCCCAGAATATTCCAACCATACTGTTTCTCGTTCATCACTTGGTGAGCAATTGTCCAACGACGAATATCCCAATAGCGATGTCCCTCGAAAGCGAATTCGATACTGTATTCTTGGCGAATAATTTCACGCATACCAACTTTCGTATCTACTTTGGAAGAGAAATTGGAAAAAGTTTTCCAGGCCTCCCGTACCGGTAGAATACCAGCCCGTTCCCGCACTTTATCAAGAGGATCATACACCCGGTTATCCGGCTGCTCCAGATACTCGTTCCAAGCCTCCGCCTGCATCATATACACTTCGGCCAAACGTAAAACAGGGAATGTTTCCTGTCCTTTCAGATTCGCCACGTAATTCGAGGTCGCAAAATTTCCGAAAGTCTGCTTTTTCAACCAATAACCGTTAATATTTTGCCAGTTATTGCTCACGATAAAGTCTTCTTGTGTACCCCAAGACTCATCTTTATGAGCCTCCACCAATAAGTTATAATTTCTTGTTGCCGTGTTTGTCCCACGCTGCCAGTACATCCGGTCGCCCGCAATACTCGCGTAAAAACGGGGTTCCCGACGCAGGTGAAGATTCACCACTGACGTGTTCATCGGGATCACATCCTCGTAAGTCACGCTACTCTCAGAACCCAATTTATAACGATTTGCGTAGCTCCATGAATTATCGGCATCAATCGGTAACCCGTGACTGGTGTAATACATTTCCACCATTTTCATCGAGGGAGAAAGACAACCAAGTAAACTCTCGTTAAAATTCACCTCGTCATCCAATAACCGGGGCAATGTAAACCGATAAAATTGCAAGGTTCCCCATTTCATTTCCAACAAATACTCTTTATTATCGAAACGAGAGAACATACTACTTTCGATGTCATTCATCTGGTTCAACAACTTAGTCTTTTTCGTGGTTTCCTCCGTGTATAAATCCCGGTCTCCCACGGCACAAATCTCGGCAGCCTTATCCGCAGCCTCCGCAGCCAGCAACCATTTATTCCGGTCGTAAGAAGAATTAAAAAGTAACTCCCCGTTCTTATTCTTGAAATCGGAATAGAAAGCGTTCCCGTTAAAAAGAGGGGATGCGGCATAAAGCAATGCCTTAGCTTTTAAAGCATACAACGCCTCCAGACAAATCGTGTGCCCGTAAGCCGGGTCCCGCTGATTATGCATCGGTATATACGGCACCGCCTCATCCAACAACCTGACAATCTCTTTGAAACAAGTATCCACGTGCTGACGCGGCAATTGATAAGCACTCACATCCAGCTCCATCGGCATATTCTGAGGTACGAGACAAATCGGCCCGTAGCGACGCACTAACTCGAAATAAATAAACGCTTTCAAGGCCTTCACGTCAGCTTTCCACCATTCCCGGTCTTCGTCGGTAATATTGTAAGTATTATCGATATTCTCCAAAAAAGTATTCGCATTCCGAATAACCGTGTACATCTTGTACCACAACGACCCGTAAGGACTTTGTGACATCTGCAATCCATCCGCCACCTTCAGCCCGTCAAGACGGAACGTAGTTGAATTGTACAATGCCTGACAAGTCACGAATTCATCGGCCCCCAAAAAGGAGGTATTATTCGTCAAACTCGTAAGCACCGTATTTACCTCTCCATACAGCCCCTTCCACCAGGATTCGGCTTTCGTTCGTTGCTCGAAAAGCGATTCCACCGTTTCAATATCCTTCTCCGGTACCCGGTTCAGATAGTCGCATCCGGTCAGCAAAAGCATTCCGCAAAGTATATATAATAAATGTTTTCTCATCATCGATATATATTAAATTAAAAACTTATGTTCAAACCGACTGACCAAGTACGCTGAATCGGGTAGTTGAAACCGCTGTCCCCCAACTCCACGTCCCAGATCTTAAAACTGGAAATCAGGAAAGGATTGTTTACCCGGGCATAAAACTTCACATTCTGCATCTTGATCTTGCTCAGGAAATCCTGCGGTACATTGTACGCCACTTCGATCGAAGTGCAACGTAAGAAACTACTCTCCCGCATGAAATAAGTAGACTTCCGTATTTCTGTATTATTCTTCCAGTTTTCCTGAGGATTATGCGCATCAATGGATTGCGTGGAAAGACGCGGCCAGAAAGGACGTTCTTTCATGTTATTTTCGTTCCAATGATCATCGTAAATCGCCTTCAACATCGCCCGGTTTTTCACAAACGGACTGATTTTCATCGGGTCCATAAAGAACGCCCGTTTGCCCGCTCCCTGAAAAGCAAAACTTAACTCGAAATCCTTCAAATTGAAAAAGGCACTGAAACCGTAAATCAATCGAGGGGTTGTCGGGAAACCGATATACGTGGCATCATTCACGTCAATCACGCCGTCCCCGTTCAGGTCGCGATAGCGAATATCACCCGGCATCACGTCCCCACCTTGTCGGGGGGAATTATCAATCTCTGCCTGATCACGGAAAACGCCCTCGGCAATGTAACCGATTTGCTGTGAAATCTCATGTCCGACCTTCTTTTGCCATTTCGGCTTATTGGCAGCCTCTTCAATATCTCTATACTCCGCCTTATTATAGGTAAACGTACCACTTAGAATGGTCCAAAAATCCGGAGTAAAAGCGTGTTGCACTTTACCCGAAAGATCAATACCTCGGGAACGAACCTCTCCCACGTTTCCGATCTGTAAATACTCCAACCCGGTAGATGCCGGCATCGTGTAACGATAATCTATAATATTATGGCGAACCTCCTGGTAAATATCGGCATTCAATTCCACGATTCCACCAAAGAATTTCGTTTCGATACCCAAATTCGTCTGTTCTGCAATTTCCCAAGTAATCTTGTCGTTAGGATAAGACTTCACCACGGGACGCTGTAAAACGGTACCACCCGGTGCCGGGTCCATGATACTCACTTTATCCAACAAGGGTAAATGGGCAAACCGCGGGGAATCAATCACCCCGTCGTTTCCGACCTTACCCCAAGAGAGACGGAATTTCAAGAACGAGAACCAACGTCCCACGTTGTCTGCCATAAAACGTTCCTTGGATGCAATCCATGCACCACCAACCGCCGGGAAAAATCCCCATTGATTGTGCTTGGCAAAACGCTCCGAACCGTTGTAACCGAAACTCGCCTCGGCAAAATATTTATCCTTAAACCCGTAGGTTCCACGCATGGACATACCCATATTCCGGTGAGGAATACCGTCCAGTACAGTTTCCGTATTAGAGTACGTCGACTCCTGCACGTTAAACACGGCAGTTAAACTGGTTTGGTGTTCACCCCAGGCTGCCACGTGCAACCCCCGTACCTCGTAACTCATTTGCGTAGACTGAGAACTATTACCATACGCTTTCGACAACGTCCGCGACGCGTTACGTTCATTCAATGCCAGTAATCGATGCTTTCCGGTTTCAAAACTATAATCGGCTAACGAATACAAATAAGGTTCCGTCTTGTAAGCATTGGTATAATATCCCGTCTGGTTCATGGACACGGATGCCCGTAACTCCAATCCTTTCAACAGGGCAGAAAGATTATGAATATACTCTGCACGTGCCACAGCCGAATAACGGCGGCGGTCCTTGTACCCTTGGTGAAGATCCTTGTAAGGATTAATCGTGTTCAAATCCACGGCACCAAAGCGAAGGTGCGGCCAGCCATACGTCTCGTCTCCCGGATAAAGAGGAGCAAAATCCACCGGAGAGGCATTGAACGCCATGTAATAAGCCTCCGTCACGTCGGCATAAGGCCCATGATATTTATCCAGATTGGCTGATGTATTAATATTCAAGCGAATCCCCGCACTCAAGTCGATATTCAGGTTCGCCCGGAAAGAAAACGTGTTGTTCTCGATGTTACACTTGAACTGGTTCAAACGGTCGGTCTTCAACATCCCCTCGTCCCGAACATAGTTAACAGATGCATAATACTGCACCAACCGGGAACCACCCCGCATATTTAACCCCGCACGATGGTTGATCGAATAATCCTGAAACATGATATCATACCAGTCATTGGCAGGATATACCCAATCAGGATAAAGTCCGGATTCCGTACGCTGGATACGTTCCACACTATACTGCGGGGTTGCCGACGGATTACGAGACAACAAGGCCCGGTTATACATCTTCATGTAATCCACGGGATTAACGACATCAATTTTCTTGGTCGGAGCGCTCACTACCATCTCGTAACGAACCGAGGTATAAACACTTCCCTCCTGTCCTTTCTTGGTCGTAATCAGAATTACACCGTTAGCCCCGCGAGCCCCATACATTGCCGTAGCCGACGCATCTTTCATCACGCTGAAACTCTCGATGTCCTCCGGAACCATACGGGAAAGGTCCAACTTGGATGATTCCACCCCGTCAATCAAGATCAGCGGGTCAACGTTGGCCGAGGTCTGGAAAGAGGTTATACCCCGGATATAAAATTTCGTGTTCATCTCTTCTTCCGTCAACGCACCGGGAATACCTCCCGTCTGCCAACCGATCATACCGGCAATTTTCCCGGTAAACTGGCTGGTCAAATCACTACTGGAAGACTTTAAACTTCTAGCGTCCACGGTCGTGATAGCCGACACGACACTCTCTTTTTTCTGTTCACCGAACGCCACTACTGTCACTTCCTCGATATTCTCGGCCGTGGGATTCAAGTGAACGTTCAACCTCGTTTTCCCCTTGATCGGGACAACTTCCGGCTTATAACCGATAAACGAGAATCTCAACGCATCCTCCGGCCTAGCGGTAATCGTGTAACGCCCATCTGCATCCGTGGCAACCCCTTGAGTGGTTCCCTGTATGAGTACCGTGGCACCGGGAATAGGATTCCCTTTCTCATCAACAACCCGACCGCTAACAGTCAACATTGTCGTTTCCTGTTTCGGCCCCACGAGAATCTTACCATTCCCTTGCTGGGAACAAGTTAGCCCTGTGCCTTCCAAACAGGCCTTCACCGCCTCGAAAACCGTGATGTCATCCAGTTTCAAGGTAATCTTTTTCGACTCTTTTATGACAACTTCCTCCCGGAAATTGACTAAGTCCCCACTCAAGCGGTTGATCTCATGTAAAGCACGCGTCAGACTGTACTCCTTGAAATCAATGGAGATAATTTTCTGATTCTTCTGCTGGCTAAAAACAGAGGCAGAAGATAGTAACAGCGTTGCCAAGAAAAGTAAAAAAATACTAAACATTCTTTTGCAAACGCATAAAAGTCCCAAAAAGACTTTCGGTTTCGTTCTTTTTGTCATAAATTTGTGTTATTAAATTTAACATGGGCCTTGTCTCGCACAAGGTCGTCAAAGTGGAGCCGCCTGCCAAAGTTGCTCCATTTTGTTTTTATAGTGGGTCCGTCACGTAAACGGTATCTCCCTCTTTTCTAAACTTCGGCCCTCCGGTATAAGTGAAGGCATCTAATATGGATTCCAACGTCTCGTCCTTACTGAAATACCCGTTAAACGTGTATTGATTCCGGTCTTTGACCTGGTATATAAATTTCACGCCATACCAGCGCTCGATCTGGCGAGTAACGACCTCGATATTCTCTTTGTTAAACATGAACATCCCCTCTTTCCAAGCCATAACACGATCCAGATTAACCTCCCGTACACTTAACTTACGAGCTTGCACATCCCAGCCGGCCTGTTTCCCAGGTTGCAAGATGACTTTTCGGGTCGTATCTGCTAAAGGTTCCACGGCGACCTTTCCGGTAAAAAGCGTGGCATAAATATCCGATTCATCCTTGTACGCCTTTATATTGAATGACGTTCCCAGTACCCTCGTCCGGATCTCGTTCGCCTCGACAATAAAAGGACGTGCCGCATCCGGCGTTACTTCGAAAAAAGCCTCCCCGACCAGCTTCACCCGTCGTTCCCCTTTCCCGAAAAATACCGGGTATTCCAACTCGCTCTCGGAATTCAACCAAATCCGAGTCCCGTCACTCAATATCAACGAATAAAACCCTCCCGTGGAAGTAATCACTTTATTGATTTCCGGCTCTGGGGAAACGTCCCCCGCTCCTTGCCCCGTATTCGTATCGTAAACCAATTTCGCCTCTGCCCCGACAACCACCGCAGACTTCAACCTCAAACTATCCCTGTGCAGTCCCTGCATTCCAACTCTTTTCCCATCGCCTAACACTAATATCACCTTATCCTGCACGATCGGCTCTGATTCGATTTTAGCCACCCGCATCTCTTCCATCCTTTCCGGATGCGACTCTCCGACATACTTATACACGAACAGACACGCCACCAACAAAACGGCAGCCACGCTTCCTCCCCACAAGGAGATTCGTTGAAGTTTTCTCTGCCTGTTCCGTTTCGCCAAGGTTCCCAATATATCAGACTGCAATTTTCCGTAATCCGTCACCCCTTCAAATTCTGCTTTCAAATCCCGATACTCTCTCAAGCTTTCGTCAGAAACAATTCTGTCATAAATTGCCTGCCGCCCATCCCCGGCTTTCATCCAAGCCTCAAGAACCCGCTTTTCCTCTTCCGTGGCGGTTTCATATCTCATCTTTAAGATAATCCGGGCAATTTGATGACTATTTAATTCTCCCATTATTTCTATTATTTTTACTAAAGACACCACTAACCCATGTTTGGTATTACACGGGAATAAAAAAAATTCAAAAAAGTGAATTTCCGCCTCTTTTATATAAAGCACCATACATAACATTTAATTTATAAAGTTTTTTCGTAAGTTTGTGACGTCAGTATTCATACAACATTGTATCGAGAAGGTAGGTCTGATCAATGAAACGTTTTTTATGCGAAAAAATAAAGATGCTATGGGCGGTCACTTTGATCTGGGTAATTTTATCCGGGATCATTTTGCGTCTTTATGTGCCATCGCCTTTAAAATCACGGGAAATTCGGAAGTCGCCAAAGATTTAGCCCAAGATGTTATCATCAAGTTCTGGGAAAATCAAGGACAACACAAACAATTGGATTCCATCGAAAATTACCTATTTATCATGATCCGCAACGAAGCACTAAATTACCTCCGGGGTCTCTCCCGCGAGAAGAACCGCCACGAAAAAGCCTCTCTAAACTCCGAACAGGAGGAATCCTTGTGGGACACCATCATCGAACAAGAAGCCAACCAGTTACTTCAAACTGCCATTGCAACTCTCCCCCCGCAATGCAACCGAATCGTAGAACTCTCTCTCACGGGTAAAAACACGAAAGAGATCGCAGAAACCCTCGACATCGCCGTGAATACTGTGAAAGTCCTAAAAAGCAGGGCCATCCATAAACTAAGGGAATATTTCTCCCGAAATGATATTTGGATCGAGTTTTAAATCGTCTCCATATAACGATTTCACACAAAGAATAGCTTATCTTTGTTACATATTTCCAAAATCAATATAATAATTCATTATGGCACAAATTACATATAGCAAACAATATTCCGATGCCATTCAGGCAATTAAACAGGCCATTTTGCAGAGTCGCTACACGGCAGCTCGATTGGTCAATCGAGAAATGCTCGCCCTATATTATGCCGTAGGTGAATACATCTCACTCAATAGTCGAACAAACACGTGGGGAACCGGTGCATTAGAGTTCATATCGCAACAATTACAACAAGAATTGCCCGGACTGCGAGGATTCTCTATCACCAGTCTAAAAAAAATGCGTACTTTTTTCGAAAACTGGAATAGTATATTTTCAAACCGTCCGTCAACAACGGACAAAAACACATCCTCATTAATCCCAGAAAATATAACTATTACAATTCGTCCGTTGACAACGGACGAATTGAATGTTTCTGACTTGGAATCTTTTACAAGTATCGGGTTCACACACCATTATGAAATACTTTTAAAAACATCAGATATAGAAGAACGTTTATTCTACATCCGTCATTGTGCTACTGAATTTTGGAGTGTCGAAAAATTAAGATACTATTTGAATGAAAAATCCTATTTTAAACAAGCGGTAGCCAATAATTTCAATCAAACCATCACAAATGTAAATTATCGTAAACGAGCCATACAATCATTCAAAGATGAATATCTCCTTGATTTTATCAACATCAAGGACATTGATGAGATTGATGAACGAGTTATTGAAAACCAGATCATTCAAAACATAAAGAAATTTATCATGGCACTCGGTTCTAATTTCTCATTTTTAGGTAACCAATACAGACTTATTGTAGATGAACAAGAATATTTTATCGATTTACTATTTTTCAATCGCCATTTACAAGCGCTCGTTGCCATCGAACTAAAACGAGGCGAATTCAAACCCGAATACGCAGGGAAACTCAATTTTTATCTCTCGGCTCTGGATGAATATGTGCGTCTTCCACACGAAAACCCCTCTATCGGGATTATCCTCTGCAAATCGCAACGTTCGAAAACCGTTGAATTCGCCTTTCGCGACACTTCAAAACCGATGGGTGTTGCCACATACAAATTGGCCAACGAATTACCTAAAGATTATGAGGGGATTTTACCTAGAGCCGACGAATTGAAGAAACTTTTAGAAGAAGAAAATAATGACTAATACGAAGTAAAATTTCAAGAGAATCAATTTCTTACAAAAACAAAATATTTTTCTAAACCATTAATTCACAACATTTTTCCATTATATGAACTCCTTATCATTTTCTTGTTGTATTTTTGCAGCGGAAAAAAGCGATGACATGGAAAAAACGAACATAAGAGCGTACACGTTACAAGAGTTAGCAAACGTCCTCGTACAACACGGGGAAAAAGCATTCCGGGCAAAACAAATCTGGCAGTGGCTTTGGCAAAAGGGAGTGACCCGTTTCGAGGACATGACCAACTTGTCAAAAGACTTCCGGGAATTCTTGGACAACCACTTTATCCTACAAACGGCCACACTCACCCATAAACAAGAGAGTAGTGACGGTACAACGAAACTCGGCTTTACCCTTCCCGATGGGAACCTGATTGAAACCGTACTTATCCCAAGCAAGGATAAATCGACCGTGTGTGTCTCCTCGCAAGTAGGATGCAAACTGAAATGTAGCTTTTGTGCTACGGGAGGGTTGGGGTTCACCCGAAACCTGTTACCGGAAGAAATATTCGACCAAGTGGTTGCCGTGAAACGTCTGGGAGAAGAACGGGGCCTACCGTTATCCAACATCGTACTGATGGGCATGGGCGAACCACTTCTGAACTACGAGAATGTCCTTGCCGCCATAGAACGCATCACGGCAGAGGATGGATTGGGAATGTCCCCCTATCGCCTCACGCTATCCACCTCCGGCATCGTGGAAGGCATCAAGCGACTGGCAGATGACGACGTTCGTTTCAACCTTGCCATTTCACTCCACTCGGCAGTCAACACGACCCGGGACAAAATTATGCCGATAAACAAGGCTTACCCGCTTACCGAACTCGCCGAGGCTATTCGGTATTTCGTGGATAAAACGGGGACACGTCCCACGTTCGAGTACCTGTTGCTAAAAGGTGTCAATGATAGTCTCGACGATGCCAAGGCTCTCGCCTTGTTCTGCCGACAATTCCCCGTGAAAATCAACATTATCGAGTACAACGAAGTGGACAACGCCCCCTACCGTCACAGCCCAGAAACCAGCAGGGATCAATTTGTTCGCTACCTCGAAAGCAAAAATATCGTGGTGAATATCCGTCGCAGCAAAGGAAAAGACATTGATGCGGCTTGCGGACAACTGGCCAACAAGAATAGTTAGCCTACTACATTTTTAGCTATTCTGACATAGGCTTATAGTAAACTTTTTCAAGGTAATACACCGTGTTTACCCGTTGCACATTCGATGCACTTAGGGATTAAAGACGTATCAACTTCGCTACAAAGACGTATCAAAGACGTTCGTGAACGTCTTTGATACGAATTCGATTTATCTTTAATTTTTGATTATCTGGTGATTACCTTAAGTACTTATCTATTCTTCATTTGATAATACCTCCCCAAAGGCATTATGAACTTTACAGACTTTATAAATCTTATAAACGAACATCGGCCCTCGACTTCTCGTATTACAAGAAACTAAACACCTAATTATCAACTCATAGTATGAAGTTCTTCTTATTAGCCGTATTGCTCGTCGGATGCAATATCATGGCGACAACAGCACAATCCGACAAAATCGTCGATAACCGGGCCATAGACACGCTGGATCTAAAAAAGTACGTCGGCCTATGGTATGAAATCGCACGCTTTGACCATCCTTTCGAACGAGGCTTGGTCGGGGTTACAACCGAGTACACCATCAAACCCGACGGAAACATCGAGGTTATTGGACGAGGTTACCAAGATAGTTTCCAAGGGGAGAGGAAAGAAATCGTGGGGCACGTGCACATCCCAGACACGACCCAACCGGGAGTTCTAAAGGTCACTTTTTTCTTGATTTTCAAGACAGACTATCACATTCTGGAAGTCGAGAATGATTACAGTGCAGCCCTCATCGGAAGTTCTCAATGTGATCATCTCTGGATTGTGAGTCGTACCCCAAAACTCCCTCCCAAGAAATTGAAAGACTTGATGCAACGGGCACAACGCAGAGGGTACGACACTACCGCCCTTATCTTCGTCCCGCATGGGCAGGAACAAATTCAAGAAGAGTTGACCAAACTCTGAGTTATTTTCCATATTTTTGAACAACAAAAGGTTCAAAAATATGGAATTATTTATACTTATATCCTGCGTTTTACTTCTCATTCTCAACATCGTCCTTATCGGATTACACGTTCGTTCCCGCAAGAACAACACCACACAGGAGATATCACGATCCATCTCAGACCTCGAAAAAGTGATCCGGGACGAATCACGCTATAACCGGGAAAACGATGAGAACCGTTCCCGCAAAGACCGGGAAGAACTCGCCTCTACCCTCAACCATTTCCGGACAGAACATCGAGAAACCTTAAAGAATATCACCACCCAGACCAACTCCGCCATACAGGCTTTCCAGAAAAGTTTTGCAGAAAGCATGGAATTATTCAACCGCCTGCAACGGGAAAAATTCGGGGAGCTATCACTCCGTCAACAGGAACTCCTGCAAAACACGGAAAAGAAGTTGGAAGAAATGCGAGCCACCGTGGATGAAAAATTACAGAAGACCCTACACGAACGCATCGGACAATCATTCGAACTCGTCAGCAAGCAACTGGAAAACGTGCAGAAAGGCTTAGGGGAAATGCAGACGCTGGCACAGGATGTCGGTGGGCTGAAACGGGTGCTTAGTAACGTGAAAATACGGGGAACGATCGGGGAAGTACAACTTTCCATGCTATTGGAGCAAATTCTAGCCCCGGATCAATATGATGCTAACGTAAAAACTAAACCCGGATCGGACAAACTGGTCGAATTCGCCGTGAAACTTCCCGGCCGGGCGGAAGGAGACGAATCGGTCTACCTTCCCATCGACGCCAAGTTCCCGAAGGATGTTTACGAGCAACTCCTTGATGCCTACGAATCCGGAGACTTGCAACGGGTGGAAACCACTTCCCGCATACTCGAACAGACCATTCGCAGTATGGCAAAGGACATCCGGGACAAATACCTAGCCCCACCGCATACCACGGACTTCGGGATCATGTTCCTGCCTTTCGAGAGCATATACGGAGAGGTTACCCGCCGGGCAGCCTTGTTGGAACAATTACAGCAGGAATACCACGTGATTGTCACGGGGCCGACCACACTAGCAGCGATACTGAACAGCCTACAAATGGGATTCCGCACACTGGCCATCCAAAAACGCAGCAGCGAGGTGTGGCGTATCCTTGGTGGCGTGAAGGCCGAATTCGAGAAGTTCGGGGGACTTCTGGAGAAAGCCCAGAAAAATCTCCAAACCGCTAACAACCAACTGGAAGAGGTCATGGGCAAACGAACCCGAGCCATACAGCGACAACTACGTTCGGTAGAGGCCCTCCCGGCTAAAGAAGAGCAAAACCCACTACTGGATTCATTTTCAGAAGATGACGAGCCATAAAAACAACAAAGATTTTCACCTGAAATAAAACAAAACACGACTTGCTAGATTCTTTCCGTAGTTTTTATTAGCTTTGTCCGAAAGAAGGTTATACAAGTAAAAAGATTAAATATAAAAACATGGAAACGACGAAGAATAAAACGACCTTGCTCATCATGGCAGCAGGGATGGGTTCCCGGTTTGGTAGCTTGAAACAACTGGCATTGCTCGGCCCCCACAAGAAAACATTGTTGCATTATTCAATCTATGACGCCGTACATGCGGGGTTTGACAAAATTGTTTTCATCATCCGCCGAAGTTTCGAGAACGAATTCAAAGAGGCCGTGGGAAAATATGCCGAGAGCTTGGTTGAAACCGTGTACTGTTTCCAAGAAATGGATCAACTGCCCGGTAACCTGCCCCCGATCCAGCGGGAAAAACCCTGGGGAACGGCTCACGCCATCTGGGCCGCAAAAGACCATATACACGAACCGTTTATCGCAATCAATGCTGACGACTTTTACGGACGGGATGCCTTCGTGAAGATGCACGATTTTGTGGCCAGTAATCCCGACGAGAGATGTTTCAGCCTCGCCGGCTACCGGTTGGCAGCCACGCTATCCGAGAACGGGACGGTATCCAGAGGAATATGCACGGTTGACGGGGACAATTTCTTGACCAGTATCACCGAACGTACGAAGATCGGTCGGGAAGGTGATATGATTAAAGACCTGAACACAGGTGTCGTACTACACGAGGATGACGTGGTTTCCATGAATTTCTGGGGATTCTCACCTATGCTTTTCGGGGAGATCGAGAAACAATTCATCGAATTCTACCACAAGAACAGCGAAAATCCCAAGGCAGAGATTTACATACCTTTCGTGGTAGACGAACTTATCAAGCAAAAAGCCGTGAAAGTGAAGGTATTAAACACCAGTGCCAAATGGTTCGGTGTGACATACAAAGAGGACACGGAGCTGGTGAACAACGCCTTGCAGAAATTCGACGGGGAAGGATTATATACTGACATGGGGCAATAAATAGCATAAAAACGGGTAAACACTAAAAAACAACTAAGCATGGACAAACTGAAGAGAATTTACGACACGTTCGTATCGAGCGGGCGGTTTATATCCGCTACACCGTACGGTTCTGGCCATATTAACGACACCTATCTGGTGAAAGTGGACGAGGATGTCGAGTACATTCTCCAAAGGATCAATGGTAACGTGTTCAAGGACATCCCAAAACTGGTGCGAAACAAAGAACTGGTGTGCGGGCATATCCGCAATCGGCTTATCCGGCACAAAGTAAGCGACATCACCCGCAAATACATCACGTATTTTTACACGGACAAGGGAAACGCTTACTACAAGGATTACGAGGGAAACTACTGGACGCTATCACTCTTTATCAAAGGCTCAAAGAGCTACGATGTTATCCCGGATTCCCAGATCGCTTATCAAGTGGGTATCGGGTTCGGAGAATTCGAGAACCGGATTTCCGATTTCGATGCGAAATTGTTGATCGAGACCATTCCGCTTTTTCACAATGTTCCTCGCCGCCAGCGGGAATTAAAAGAGGCCCTAGCCAAAGCCGAACCGGACCGGATCGAGGCAAGCAAGGAATTACTCGAATATTTGAAAAAGTTCGATAACGAGATGTTAGAATTACAACGGATGAAAGACGAGGGAATTTTGCCGCTCCGGGTCACGCACAATGACACGAAAGCGAATAATCTCCTGTTCGACCACAATGATCATCCGTTATGCGTGATCGATCTGGACACCGTGATGCCGGGAATCGTGCATTACGACTTCGGGGATGCCATTCGCTCGTCTTGTAACACGGCCGGAGAGGAAACCCGCAATCTTGATGAGGTGCATTTTAACATGAATTATTTCGAGGCTTTCACCGCCGGATTCATGGAAAAAGCCAAACACCTTTTCACGCTCAAGGAAAAAAAGACCCTTGCGCAAGGATGTACGCTAATGACCTATCTACAAGCCGTCCGTTTCCTAACGGATTATTTGGACGGGGATCATTATTACCCGATCACCTATCCTGAACATAACCTGCAACGAGCTAAAGTTCAAGTCAGGTTATTACAGGACATGGAACGACAATTCGACAAGATGAACCAGTTTATTCTGGATCAATAATACAAAAAAACGGTAGCTTTCGCTACCGTTTTTTGTATCCTTCAAGAATTTTCCTTACTTTTTCTTATTCTTGCAACACTCGTCTGTTTTACCTGTCTTGGAACAGCAATTGTCACCACATTTTCCTTCACATTTACTCTCCTTAGACTCGCAGTTCTGGTCGCATTTACCATCACACTTTTTTTCGCCACAACTTTGACCACAGGTCCCGCTGCAATTATGTTTCTCGCCGCAACTTCCCTTGCAAGCTTCTTTATTTCCCTCTTTACAACATTTATGTGCTTTACCGCATTTTATCAACTTACCGTCTTTATCACACATTCCCACTACTTTCACATCATGACGCTCGATAGCAGCCCGCAAGGCCTCAACAGAATTTTTGTCGGTACGGAAAGAAATCAACACGGTTGAATCTTTCATGTTCAACTTATAATCCTTGATTCCTTTCTCGAAAGGCATATCTTTATCCAGTTTAGCCTTACAAGAAGGGCAATGTATTCCTACTTTAAAAATAACGGTTGTATCTTTCTTAGTCTGGGCACTCACGGTTAAACCCATCATAACGAACACTACCAGCGTGAATAAAATTTTCATTGTTTTCATAGTAAACGTATTAGTTATTAAAAACATTGTTTTTCAAAAGTAATTATTTTATTGATTATTCTTTTCGATCTAAGGCAAATCTCAAACCGATATAAAATTTACGTCCGTGAAGAGGTCCCCACACTTTCGACGAGTCAAAGGTATCGCTCCAAGGATTATGGGAATTCACGATCGGGTTCTTTTGAGTAAAATCCCCGATATTCTCGCATCCAGCGTAAATACTCCACAAACGGAAATATTTCGTAACCTGCGCATTCATGATCTGGAAATCATCAAAACGGGAGGCTACCCGATATTCATCGGCAATCCCACCCTGCTCCGGCAAACGTCCGGAACCGTTGAACTGGGTTGTGAAATCGAACTGCCATTTCTTCAAGTTCGTGAAGTATGATAAATTCACCAATCCCTTATAACGGCTCGTTAAAGGAGTACGCTTCAGATCTCCGTTTATCGTCGTCTTCACATCATTGTAACGATAAGCTAACGTGGCTTCCAAACGAGGGATCAACTCGTATTTCACCTCGACCTGGTAACAATTCGAATAGGAATCCCCGTCCAGGTTATAAAAGTTCACCTTGTTGTATGCCGTCTCGTTATCCACCACCACCTGATCATTGAATTTCGTGTGATAATAATCTAGGTTGATATTCAAGGTACGCCCGAATACTTCGAACTTCCGGTTCACGTTAGCCCCGAAATTCCAAGAATCCTCCATTTTTAGATCATCCAGTAAAGCCGGATTTTTACCCAACAACTCGTCATTCACGTAGAAGTTCGCAGCAGAGGCCAGCAAGTAACTGTTCTCGGCCAAGATATTCGGTGTACGCAGACCGCGGCCGAAAGTGGCCTTGATGCTGGTGAATTCATCTGGTTTGTACATGATGTGAGCCCGCGGGGTCCAGATACTCCCGAAGATATTGTGATAATCGTAGCGCAAACCTGCCATCACGATAAAACGCTGATCCAGAAATTCCCCCGTGTACTGGAAGAAAGCTCCCGGCACCCGTTCTTCTCGTTTCATATTTATGAAATCGGTAGAAATATCCTCTCCATAATTGAAAACCGGATCACGGAAATCTTCGTCATATTTGTCGTAATTGAAACTCAACCCGGCAGAGTACATCTGGCTGGGATTCGTCCCGAAAATAGACTGGTAGATGTAGTTCACGAACAAACTCTTCTGCCCGGCATTATACATCTTCGGCCCGTAATAAGAATCCTGCGTGTGATCGGAATAGTTCACCAAAATCGCCATACTCGTGTTCTCGTACTGGGGCATCAAGTAACCTAACTTCAAGAAAGCCTCGTAACGACGAGTGTCGATCCCAATTTTATACAACCCGTATTTCTCATCTGCATGAGCATGTCCGCCATGAGTGGTTTGTCCGCCATTCCGTTCCTCATCGATAAATTTACCCCCGAATTGCAAATACCAAGTATCATCTTTATACGCCCAACGATTCATCACGTTGTATTGCGTTTTCTCCGGCATATCCAAGAATCCATCCTTATTCCCGTCATGAGGCTCTTCCATCCAGTCCCCATGCAAAAGAAACATCGTACTCCATTTGTCATTGAACTTGATACTGAAATTAGAGTTAAATTCGTACATTCCCTCGCTACTCGTGAAGACATTAGCCGAGAGTAACTCCGGATCACGGGGTTTCTTGTAGTCCACGCTGATCTGCCCGGCCATCGATTCGTAACCGTTAATCACCGATCCCGTCCCTTTTGAAACGGAAATCGCAGACATCCAGGGACCAGGAATATAAGTCAAACCGTACAAAGAGGCCAATCCCCGGAAATTAGGCATATTCTCGGTCATCATCTGCACGTACTTTCCGGTTAATCCCAATAGCTGGATTTGCTTTGCACCCGTCACGGCATCGGCATACGACACGTCAACCGAAGCATTCGTCTCGAAACTCTCACCCAAGTTACAGCAAGCCGCCTTGCACAACTCTTCGCCCGTGATCAATTGCTCGATCAAAGGCCCCTGAGTCGACATCACGGTACTCTGTTTACGGGCAGCCACACTCACCTCGTCCAATTGCTCCCCGGATTTCAACGTGCAGGTCACGAATTTATCCGTGGATTTTACCTCTATCGTATCCGAGCGGTACCCGATAAAACTAACGACCAACTTCCCAACCTTCTCCCACTTGATTTTAAATTCCCCGTTCGCATCCGAAACAGATCCTTTCAAAGTCCCTACCCAATAGACATTCGCCCCGGGTAACGCCACCTCTCCATTTTCCGTTTCTTCCATAACACGCCCTTTTATGGTCTGTGCCTGTAAGCCAACAGAGGCAAGTAAACACATTATAATAAACAAATTTCTCATATAGATTCCACGATTTTCAGGAACGTGCCGGGGATATTTCTTTTACCCAATGCCACGAAACACGTTCTCTCTTGATTAAATTTTAAATAATGTTTCAGTCAAGTCAGACGCATACACACGACTCGTCGAAAGATACTTTTAAAGCATCTTCGTCACGGATCAAAATTTAATCAACAACGGAAAATACATAGCAACTCCAAGGGCGGAGACGTGTCTATGTATGCAACAGGAGAATTAAAAGGTTGTACATTAGAAATAACCGCATCCGGTAAAGACATCATAAAATTACACTCCTGCACCATATCGCAGAATTGTATTTCGAAATGGGACATTGCCCAATCACCGGAAACTTTATAATAAGTATGTTCTTGTTTTGCGTTATCGCAATTCTTTTTGTGCGCATTGTGGCACATACGATGACAGCAGTGACAACCATGCGTACACGGACACGGGATGTCCTGGGGAATAACCATCACGTGCAAGTAAGTTTCCTGACAACGCTGACAGTACACTTTACTTACATTCACACCTATCGTACCTAACAAAAAGGTAAACAATAGCAAAAGTGCTGGTATATTCAATTTTTTCTGTTTCATCGTTTGCAAAAATAAAACAATTTTCAAATTTCAATCTCCCAAAATACACCATTAACAATTAATTAACGGTTTTTTCATTCAAAATCTGATCCGACGATGTGAAAAATAGAAAAAAAGTATTACTTTCGAACTTCATAAATCAAGATGTAGATTATTTATATCATTCCAACAAATTATGAGAAAAATACTATTACTTGGACTACTTGTAGTTCTTATCGCATCCTGTACTGAAAAGACGAATGTCGAAATTACAGGGGCCATCAAAGATGCAGCCAACACGAAAGTATATCTGGAACAAATAGATGTAAGTTCAAGAAAAACAATCGACTCAACAAAAATTAACAAGAACGGGGAGTTCAAATTTAAACTCAACATCGAACTCCCGACATTCTATTCTTTAAGATTTTCTAACAATGAGCAAGTGACCTTGATCGCCAGCCCGGACGAGGTACTTGAAATTAGCGGTACGTTGAATGACATTAAAAATAATTACTGGGTGGATGGTTCTGAAAACTCGTTATGGATTAAACTCCTGAATTTCCAGATCACCCGTACAATCACGCTAACGGATTCTTTGAAGAGATCCTATCAGGCTCTCCCACAAGGAACCGAGTACGACGCTCAACGTCAGGAATACGCCAAGGCATGGGAAGAGGCAATAAACAAACAGATCAGTTTCACCCGTGACTTCATTATCAAACACGCCACCTCTCCGGCATCTTATTATGCCCTTTATCAAAAAATTGATGATAATATCGGAGTGATGGACGAGTTCGAAGACCTTCACTATTTTAAAGTGGTGGCATCATCCTTGACCGCCCTTTATCCCGAATCCCAGTACACGAAGGCAATCATGAATCACTTGAAACAAATATCCCAAGCAATCCGCAATCAACAATTGGCTGCCGTGATTAACAACACGGAAGGGTCTCTACCGGATATTAACCTGCCGGATGTGAATGGCAAGGATGTTTCACTGAACTCGCTCAAATCGAAACTCATCGTGCTTGACTTCGGGCTGATCACGGCGAAAGAGAGCCAAGAGTACATTGACCAGATGAAAAGCGTATACAACAAGTTCAAAAACCGGGGAGTGGAAATATACATGGTTTGTCTGGATAAAAACAAATTTCTTTGGGAAGACGTGATAAAAACGAACAAGATCAACTGGATTTGCGTATGGGATCAAGGAGCGTTACAAAGTCGGGCAGCCTCGACTTGGAACGTGAAGAGTGTTCCGGCAAACTACATCATTAACCAAAAGAAAGAAATTGTTGGTAAAAACTTGTACGGCAGCCGTTTGGAAGACCGTTTGAACGACTTGTTGAAAAAATAATTATATTGGACGAACATATCATCATGCAGGGCAAGAAGGTTTATTTTCTTTCAGACGCACACTTGGGTGCCAAACTATTGAAAGATAATCGGGAGAGAGAAATTATGCTCGTGGAGTTTTTGCAAAGCATCAAACCTGATTGCTTGGAACTTTACCTGCTTGGTGATATGTTTGATTTTTGGTTCGAATACAAACACGTTGTACCCAAAGGCCACGTACGCTTTCTTGCCGAACTGGCCAATTTCACGGACCAGGGAATTAAGGTACATTTCTTCACGGGTAACCACGACATCTGGGCTTTCGACTACTTGGCAAAAGAATGTGGTGTTATCCTGCATACTTCCATGATGGAAACCACGATAAACGGAAAATCTTTCCTTATCGGACATGGTGACGGTCTGAATCCGAACGACAAAGGGTATCTTTTCCTGCGTAACGCTTTCCATAATCGCTTCCTACAAAGATGTTTCCGGTTTATCCATCCCGACTGGGGGATCGCTTTGGCCAATAAATGGTCATCCCATTCCCGACTGAAAGGAAACGGACAAATCGAGGCGAGGGGCTATCTGGGAGACGACAAAGAAGAAATCGTTATTTATTGCCGGAATATCTTGAAAGAACACCACGTGGATTATTTCATTTTCGGCCATCGCCATTTGCCTCTCAATCTTGAACTTGAATCCAACAGTCACTATATCAACACAGGAGACTGGATCACGCATTTCAGTTATGCCGTATTCGACGGAGAGAAGGTTTCTCTTGATAAAATTAATCGCAACAAATAACCTATTTTGCATTGCTTTCCTGTGAAATAATCTTAACTTACATGCCTGTATGTGAAACATAAGATCAGACGGTATGTTAGTTAAAATTTTCGGGGGTGCAGTGTACGGAATCAATGCCTTGACCATCACAATCGAGGTCAATATTCTTTGGGGAGCGAAATTCATTATTGTCGGTTTACCCGATAATGCGGTAAAAGAAAGCCAGCAACGAATTGATTCCGCCCTCCGGGAAATCGGGTTAAAAATTCCGGGTAAACGAGTAATCATCAACATGGCTCCCGCCGACGTGAAGAAAGAAGGATCGTCTTTCGATTTACCGCTAGCCATTGGAATCCTTGCGGCTAATGACCAGTTACCTAATGCACAACTGGATAAATACCTGATCATGGGCGAGCTGTCATTGGATGGTAGCCTACAAGCGGTCAAAGGGGTACTTCCCATCGCCATACACGCCAAAAAGGAAGGTTTTAAAGGTATTCTTCTGCCCTATCAGAATGCTAACGAGGCTGCAGTGGTTCAAGGCTTTGAAGTTTACGGTTTCCACCATCTGAGTGAAGTGATCGCTTTTCTGAAACAGGAAAAAGACTTCTCTCCCATTTCTTTCGACCAACAAGTCATGACAGCATTTCCCGATGATGACTTGCTTGATTTCAAAGACGTGAAGGGACAAGAAAACGTGAAACGTGCGATGGAAGTTGCAGCAGCAGGCGGGCATAACATGATCATGATCGGCTCCCCCGGTTCGGGGAAAACCATGCTGGCCCGAAGATTACCAACCATTCTCCCTCCCATGACCATAGAAGAGGCGCTGGAAACGACGAAAATTCACTCCGTCGCAGGGAAAATTCAAAATAATCATTCCTTAATCATCTCACGTCCATTTCGTTCGCCGCATCATACCATATCTGATGTCGCACTTGTTGGCGGGGGATCTTGGCCTCAACCGGGGGAAATATCACTTGCTCACCATGGTATTTTATTTCTAGATGAACTCCCAGAGTTCCGCCGGGCAGTACTGGAAGTATTGAGACAACCACTTGAAGATCGGAAGATTACCATCAGTCGTTCCAAGTTCAGCGTGGAATATCCGGCTAACATCATGCTGATCGCATCTATGAATCCTTGCCCATGTGGGTACTATAATCATCCCACGAAGGAATGTAATTGTCCGCCCGGAGCCGTTCAAAAGTATTTATCGAAAATATCCGGTCCTTTACTCGACCGGATTGACATACATATTGAAGTGATTCCCGTAGAGCTTGACAAGATCACGAATCCCTCGGACAGTGAACCAAGCTCTGTTGTTCGGGCTAGGGTGATCGCAGCCCGGGCTATCCAGACCCAACGTTTTCAATCTTACCCGGGGATTTATTGTAATGCCCAGATGACCTCGCCGCTACTAAAAAAGTATTGTACGCTGGACGATAAATGTGTTGCACTACTAAAGATTGCCATGCAACGTTTCGGACTTTCCGCCCGGGCTTACGACCGGATCATCAAATTGTCACGAACGATTGCCGACCTAGACCATAACGAGAAAATAACCCCGCAATATATCGCCGAAGCCATACAATACCGAAGTCTCGACAAGGACGGATGGGGAGGATGAGAGAACTAAAAAATAAAAACTAAAAGATAAAAGTTAAGTGAGAATTCAACTTTTATCTTTTAGTTTTTATCTTTTACCTTAGTTATACCCGGCTTAGTATATCTTCAAGTCCTTGGAAGTGATTTTTATAATCTTCGGCACTCCGGCGAATCACCTCGAAAGCCTCTTCCTTATTATAGACATGAGTGATTTCCGTGCGTCGTTCCTCACCGGGAAGATCCTTGTAGGTTAAAAAATAATGCCGTAACCTGTCAATCACCACGTGTGGTAATTCGGAAATATCATTATAAATATTATACGTGGCATCATGTTTCAACACGGCAATAATCTTATCGTCCGCCTCGTTCTTATCCAACATCCGGAATCCCCCTATAGGACGAACTTCTGCGATAATATCCCCGTGAGAGATCGTTTTCTCGGTCAGGACACAAATATCAAGCGGGTCTCCGTCCCCGTGAATATCCGTTCTCTCGGTCTGCGACATACAATACTCGGCGACTAAATCTCCGCAATAAGTCTGCGGTAAAAAACCATATAAAGCGGGAACCACGTTCGAATACTTCTGCGGACGATCTATTTTTATATACCCACTCACTTTATCCAACTCGTACTTCACCGTGTCCGTCGGTACCATCTCTATGAATGCGGTAACCACGTTCGGCGCATCCGTCCCAATATCCAAACCATGCCACGGATGTGACTTGTACCTAAGTCCCATCAAACGGACAATAGGATCATTAATTTTATTTCCCATAACTTATATTATTAAAAACATATACACCTCTTTATTGTTCCGAGAACAGATGTGCCTCGATTTGCTCAATCAGGATATGAATCACCTTGATGTGAATCTCCTGAATCCGATCGGAATACCCGTTCCAAGGAACACAAATATTCACGTCACACATATTCTTCATTTTACCGCCATCCTTACCGGTTAACCCGATCACCAACATACCCTTGCGGTGAGCCGCATCAACGGCTCTCACAATGTTCTCTGAATTACCGGAAGTACTGATTGCCAATAACACATCACCAGCTTTCCCGTGTGCCTCCACGTAACGGGAGAACACGTACTCAAATCCGAAATCATTGGCCACGCAGGTCAAGTGAGTCGGATCGGAAATTGCCATTGCAGGTAGTGCGGGACGGTCTCCCCTGAAACGTCCGGTAAGTTCCTCGGCGAAATGCATGGCGTCACTCATGGAACCACCATTTCCACAACTTATGACCTTACCCCCGTTTTTCAATACCCGGGATAATATCTCTGCCGCCAATCCGACTTGTTTCAACTTCTCCTCGTCCTCCACGAAATCAGCTAACACCTGTTGCGCCTCCAAAAAACTTTTCTTGATATTATCCATATATTCGGGTATTACATTTATCTTATCTTTTTCCATTCAACGATTTTTCCCCTCTCTTTTTTCAACATTCCCGGGGGAACCACTTGTCGTATATCTTCACAAAGCAAATCAATCAACTTTTGTTTCGTGAAATGACGGGAATATATCACACTGACCTCCCGCAAAGGTTTGGACACCGTGAATGAACGAACTTGCTTTTTCTTTTCCTCCGTCATGTACAACGTGGCTAACTCAGGAATCAAGGTAAATCCCCCTTCCCGATCCACGATCTTCATCAAGGTCTCTAAAGAATTACTCTCAAAATCAAAAGGCAAATTCTTATGTTGCGTTCCTCGCATCTCACATAAATTCACTACTTGATCCCGGAAACAATGCCCGTCTCCCAACATCCATAACTCAGGAGTTGCAATATCTTGTGTTTCTACGTCTTTCTTTTTCAAAAGTTCGTGATCAGGGTGAGCGTAGATCATCATCTCCTCGTAAAACACGGGCTGTTCTACAATCTTATCGTCATGATAAGGTGTCACGAATACCCCCACGTCCAACGTGTCATGTTTCAACCGTCGGATAATCTCTTCCGAAATTAATTCTTCCACTTCCACCTGTACCCCAGGATAACGACGAATGTAATCCCCGATGAATATCGGTAATAAATAAGGAGCTAGCGTGGGAATAATACCTATTTTCAAGGATCCCGCTACCTCCTGTTTCTCTTCATTAATAATCTCTTTTATTCTTTGAGTCGAGGCCAGCACTGTTCTTGCCTGCTCGATCAACTTGTAACCGATGTCGGTAGGAACAACCGGTTGCCGACTCCGATCGAAAATGATTACACCTAGATCATCTTCCAGCTTTTTAATTTGCATACTCAGTGTCGGCTGTGTCACGAAACACTTGTCGGCGGCTGTTGCAAAATGCCGGAATTCATCGACCGCAACAACATATTCTAATTGTGTCAGTGTAATCATATATTATTATTTCTAATCAAAAAAATCTTTCATCTTGGAAAAGATACTTTTCTTGTCACCACTTCCCGGCTTAAAGCCTTCCGCCTCTTTCATCTTTTCCACGAGTTTTTTCTCGTCCTTCGACAAGTTCTTAGGAATCCACACGTTCACCTTTGCCAACAAATCCCCTTTACCGTAACCGTTCACATCAGGCAATCCTTTTCCTCGCAAACGCAATATTTTACCCGGCTGGGTACCTGCCTCAATCTTCACTTTCACTTTCCCTTCGATGGTCGGAATCTCAACCGTTTCCCCTAACACGGCTTCCGGATACCCGATAAACACGTTGTATAATAAATCATTCCCATCTCTTACCAACTCCGGATGCTCTTCTTCTTCTATCAACACGATCAAGTCACCGTTCACGCCACCACGACGAGCTGCGTTTCCTTTACCATTCAAAGACAATTGCATCCCTTCACCCACTCCTGCCGGAATATTGATAGAAATCACCTCTTCCGACATCAACACGCCCTCTCCATTACAGAAAGTACATTTTTCATTGATAATCTTTCCTTCGCCCTCGCAAGTCGGACACGTGGAAGTGGTTTGCATCGCTCCCAGTATCGTATTTTGTACCCGGGTCACCTGTCCCGATCCTTTACAGGTCGAACAAGTGGAATAGGATTTTCCATCCTTTGCTCCCGTTCCGTTACAATGCTGACAAGCCACGTATTTCTTTACCTTGATTTTCTTCTCAATTCCGGTAGCAATTTCCTGAAGGTTCATTTTCACCTTCACTCTCAAGTTCGTTCCCCGGTTTACCCGGCGGGCACTACGGCCACCACCAAAACCTCCGAAACCACTAAAGCCACCGAAACTTCCGAAAATATCCCCGAATTGAGAGAAAATATCATCCATACTCATGCCGCCACCAAAACCTCCTTGTCCGGCTCCACCGACTCCGGCGTGACCGAACTGATCATAACGACGTCTCTTTTCTTCATTACTCAGCACATCGTATGCTTCAGCGGCTTCTTTAAATTTCTCCTCGGCCTCCTTGTCCCCCGGGTTCTTATCCGGGTGATACTTTAAAGCCAGTTTTCGATATGCTTTCTTGATCTCAGTGGCATCAGCACTTTTAGATACCCCCAACACCTCATAATAATCTCTCTTTTCCATTACCACGCAACTATATTTTATTCACCAACAACCACTTTCGCAAAACGCATCACCTTGTCATTCAAGTAATATCCCTTCTCGATACAATCCAACACTTTACCCTTTAACTCCGGAGTCGGAGCCGGAATTGTCGTTACCGCCTCGTGAATATCCGTGTTAAAATCAGCATTTTCAGTCTCGATTTCTTTCACGCCATTCTGTGTCAGAAAAGACTTAAAATTAGCATAGATCAAATCCACTCCTTCTTTTAGAGCTGCCACATCCTTCGCCGTACTCATACTCTTCAAGGCTCGTTCGAAGTTATCCACCACGGGTAAAATATTACTTAACAATTGTTCCCCGGCACTCTTGGTTAACTCCATTTTTTCCTTCAAGGTACGTTTCCGGTAATTATCGAACTCTGCGGACAGACGTAAGTATTTATCATTCATCTCGATCAGTTTCTGTCCCAACTCTTCCAATTGCTTATCCTCTTTTCGGCAAGACTTGTCTTCTTTCTTTTTGTGAGCTTCTCCCTGATGTTTTTCTGAATTCACTTCTTCCTTTTCCGTATCGTTCGTCTGTGACTCTTCAAACTCGTTCTCCTGAGTCGATCTCTTCTCTTCTGCCATATCGTATATAATTTTTTTATGAATAAACATTTTAAGCTACTCTTTCTAAGCAAAATCCCTGCCAACCGTCAATATGCCACATTGACAAGCATTACAAGTGCCAATGTGACACAAATAGCTGCCACAAAGATAGTAAAAGATATTCTTCCGATTCAACTTTTCAGCACTTAATGGGATTAAAGCATCCCATTATCCGCAAAACTATAATACCGATTAGGGCAAACGACAATGTGATCCAGCAACGTGATGTCTAATACCCGTCCAGCCTCCTGTACTTTCTTTGTCAAAGTAATATCATGGGAACTCGGACGATCATTACCGCTGGGATGATTATGAGCTATCACGATGGAACAAGCTTTTGATTCCAGCACCTTCCGGAATATCATACGAATATCAATGATCGTACTCTCTATGCCTCCTGAAAACAAACGATCGCATGACTTAATTCGGCAAGCGCTTGATAAGGTTACGACCCAAAATTCTTCATGATCCAGATCACCGATTAACGGCTGAAGATAATCGTACAAATCCCTGCTGGTCGTCAACGCCGGTTCCTCCCTTGCCGTCGACAATGCCCGGCGGCGCCCCAATTCCATGGCAGCAATAATCGAGGCTGCTTTCGCCATCCCAACTCCTTTATAGCGATTCATAAAATCCGATACAGAAAGACGAGCCAGCGTATTCAAATCATTACTGGCATCCGTCAAAATCCGGCGAGACAAATCCAAGGCTGATTCCCCTCCACTCCCCGAACGGATTAAGATTGCGAGCAACTCGTTTGTCGAAAGCGCAGTAACACCTTTCAACAACATCTTTTCCCGGGGCTTATCGTCTTCCGCCCACGAGGAAATTGGGATATAATTTCCAGTCATAACTTTTTCTTTATAACTGGCAATGTAGCTATTTTTTTGCAATAAAAAAATCTCGAGAAGTAATTTCTCAAGATCAACCGACACATAGAAATAAAGGTAACAAACAAATTGTTTGTTACCTCAATATCTTAAGATAGTAAAATTACAGTTTATTCACATGTAAAGCCAAGCTAGACTTCAAGTTAGCTGCTTTGTTCTTGTGGATAATATGTTTTTTTGCTAATTTATCCAACATAGCCGACACTTTCGGCAACAAGTCTGCTGCAGTCTCCTTTTCGGTCATTGCACGTAGCTTTCTAACGGCATTTCTAGCAGTCTTTGCGTAATAACGATTGTGTAATCTTCTTTTTTCAGTCTGCCTTATTCTTTTTTCTGATGATTGATGATTTGCCATCTCTACAAATTAATTTAATTCAACTTTGTAGTCCGTACGAGAATCGAACTCGTGTTACAAGAATGAAAATCTTGCGTCCTAACCCCTAGACGAACGGACCATAAAACCCACTAAAATCTCGGTAGTCCGTACGAGAATCGAACTCGTGTTACAAGAATGAAAATCTTGCGTCCTAACCCCTAGACGAACGGACCATCGTTAAATGTTTTGCTTTTTGCCCTAGTAGTCCGTACGGGAATCGAACCCGTGTTACAAGAATGAGAATCTTGCGTCCTAGCCCCTAGACGAACGGACCATCTTTTGCTTTAGCGGTTGCAAATATACGGCAAATTTCATTCCTACCAAAGAAAACGTGTGTTTTTTTTCACATTACTGATTATTTAACTACAAATACGTCTTCAAAGCATTGAAAATTAATAACATGAAAAACGATACTATATTAACAAAATAACCACCCATTCCCCCATACAGGCAAACACACGTAGCATAAAACCCCAAAAAACATACATTACAATGAAATTAATTCCCTACCTTTGCCTGCATTAACCGTTGAAAATAGAAATTCATTTTCAATTTTCAATTTTCAATTTTCAATCATTATGGCTAAATTATATCTGATCCCAACTCCTGTTGGCAATCTTGAAGACATCACGCTGAGAGCGCTTCGTATACTAAAAGAAGTACCTCTTGTACTTGCCGAAGACACCCGTACCTCTGCGAAACTATTAAAACATTACGAGATCAACACCCCCCTGCTCTCACATCATAAATTCAACGAACACCAGCAAGTGAGTCGTATTGCCGAGCGTATTGCACGAGGCGAAGACATAGCCTTAATCAGTGATGCCGGGACACCAGGAATCTCCGACCCGGGATTTCTACTTGTACGTACCTGTATCGAACAAGGAATAGAAACTGAATGTCTGCCTGGAGCCACGGCATTTGTTCCCGCTCTCGTCAATTCCGGTCTACCCTGCGACCGTTTTTGTTTTGAAGGATTCCTGCCACAAAAGAAAGGTCGTCAAAAAAAACTTATAGCTCTTGCTGAAGAGGAACGTACAATGATATTCTACGAATCACCATTCCGTCTGGTAAAGGCCCTCGAACAGATGGCTGAATTCTTCGGCGAAAACCGACATGCTTGTGTAGCCCGCGAGATCAGTAAACTTTTCGAAGATTTCCAGCGAGGTACGTTGAAAGAACTAATTGATCATTTTACCGAAAACGGGGTAAAAGGAGAAATCGTCATGATCGTGGAAGGTAAACCCAAAAAAGAAGAGGAAGAATCAGAATAAAAATGGGGACTCCACCAAGTCCCCATCTTCATATTTATTTACATTTCTGACATTCGAAATATTTCCAGACTCCGGCAGCAAGGATAGCACCTAAAAATGGAGCGATAATGAACAACCATAACTGACTTAAAGCATTACCACCTTCAAAAATAGCAGGAGCAATACTTCGAGCCGGATTAACAGAAGTTCCTGTCACAGGGATACATACAATATGGATCAAAACCAAAGATAGACCAATTGCTAATCCCGCAAATCCGGCAGGAGCGTTAGCACTCGTGGACCCCAGAACAACAAGGATAAAGATAAAGGTAAACACCAACTCCGCCAC
This sequence comes from Butyricimonas sp. BSD2780061689_150309_C8, assembly GCF_015560935.1. NCBI lineage: Bacteria > Pseudomonadati > Bacteroidota > Bacteroidia > Bacteroidales > Odoribacteraceae > Butyricimonas > Butyricimonas sp. BSD2780061689_150309_C8. Next base: position 53,280 of record NZ_JADMSV010000017.1, on the reverse strand, counting down.
AAAAGCCGGAACCATATTTCCTTCCCCGTACATATTTGCACCCGTTCCTTCCAACCCCATCCCGGAAGAAATCACGTAAAGAATCGCCGAACCGATAAAAGCACCGATGACCTGAAATAACATATACATCCCAGCATCCTTTCCGCTCATTCGCCCCGTCAAGAAAACACCTAATGTAATAGCCGGATTAATATGACATCCGGAAATACCACCAATAGCATATGCCATTGCTACCACAGACAAACCAAAAGCGAAAGCAATCCCCAAAAAACCGATTTCTGCTCCGGCAATAACAGCACTACCGCATCCCATAAGCACGAGTACCATAGTACCAATCATTTCAGCTACATACTTTTTCATAAATTTGTTTTTAAGATTTTAGGATTACAAATATACTATAAAATTAGGATATGTTATCCTGCTCAAAAAAAGAAAAGACTCCTATAACAATTGTCATAAGAGTCTTTTCCCCTATAAAATAAATTTCAATTACTTGCTGAATTTCCGTCCATAGAACTGAGCACTATCACCTAATTCTTCCTCGATCCGAAGTAATTGATTGTATTTTGCCATACGATCAGAACGACTTAATGATCCCGTCTTAATTTGTCCGGAATTGGTTGCCACCGCAATATCCGCAATAGTCGCATCCTCCGTCTCCCCGGAACGATGAGAAGTGACCGACGTGTAGCCGGCACGGTGAGCCATATCAATCGCATCCAATGTTTCGGTTAATGTACCAATCTGGTTTACCTTGATCAAAATGGAATTAGCACATCCCATTTCAATGCCTTTCTTCAAATATTGCACGTTTGTCACGAACAAATCATCCCCCACTAACTGGCAACGGTCCCCGATACACTCTGTCAGTAATTTCCAGCCTTCCCAATCGTTCTCACTCATACCATCCTCGATAGAATCGATCGGGTAACGGGATATTAATTCCTCCAGATAAGCTACCTGCTCGGCTGAAGAACGCTTTGCGCCCGTTGCTCCTTCAAATTTAGAATAATCGTAAACTCCATCCTTATAGAATTCAGAAGAGGCACAATCCAACCCGATCATCACATCCTCACCCGCCTTATACCCGGCAGCCTCAATAGCTTTAATAATAGATTCCAAGGCATCTTCTGTTCCTTTCAATGCGGGAGCAAAACCACCCTCGTCACCCACGGCCGTACTCAACCCGCGATCGTGAAGAACTTTCTTCAAACTATGAAAAACCTCCGCACCCATGCGCAAAGCCTCACGGAAAGATTCAGCCCCAACCGGACGAATCATAAACTCCTGGAACGCAATAGGGGCATCAGAATGAGATCCTCCGTTAATAATATTCATCATCGGCACCGGTAACACTTTTGCGTTTACACCACCGATGTAACGATATAACGGCATTTCCAATGCGTTAGCAGCAGCTTTCGCACAAGCCAAAGACACTCCTAATAATGCATTGGCACCTAAATTACTTTTGGTCGGCGTACCGTCCAATTCCAATAAAACACGGTCAATCCCTACCTGATCGGTCACATTCATTCCTAATAAGGCATCAGCAATCACCGTATTTACATTATTCACGGCTTTGGTTACCCCTTTACCGCCATATCTTTTCTTGTCTCCATCACGCAATTCCAATGCTTCATGTTCTCCCGTGGACGCTCCGGACGGAACCGCAGCACGGCCCATCGCCCCACATTCCAGAATAACATCTACTTCTACGGTCGGATTTCCTCTTGAATCCAACACTTCTCTTCCAATAACTTCTGTAATATACATTCCTCTTAACTTTAAAAGTTCGTAAATAAATTGTTGTGACTAAGATACGTAAAACAATTGAAAAAGTCACATGATTTGGTTCATAAAGTTTATAAAGTTCCTTGTCATAAACTTTAGCCCCGCAATAAACTTTCCTCGGAAAGATTTGTCTTAATAGTGCGAAGATTTGGTTTGTAATTAAAAACACTCCATTCTTCGACGGAATGTTCAATTGTGTATAAAGTGTATATGAGTAAAGTAAAAGAAGCTGTTTTAGCTATCTTCTTCACGTTGTTTGCCCTATCTACCTTTGCCCAAACGGGAAGTGTCAGAGGACGAATTATAGATGCTAAAACGAAGAAACCCTTAGAGTTTGTCAACGTGAGTATCCGGGCCACGGGAACTCAAACCCCGTTAACCGGAACAGTCAGTGATTCAACCGGAGTTTTCCGTATCAACCGAGTGAAGAACGGGGCTTACACGCTCACCGCCTCGTTTATCGGTTACAAATCCGTGGAAAAAGAATTCACGATCTCACCGACCGCAAGAAATGTAAACGTGAAAAACATCCTTTTGGAAGAAGACAGTCAAGTGATTGACGAGATAAAGGTTGTCGGCCAACGAGCACAAATGAGATTCGAAATCGACAAAAAAGTCTTCGACGTGGAATCCAATATTTCTCAAGCCGGAGGATCAGCCAGCGAGCTACTTGAAAATATTCCCTCGGTGGAGGTAGACAACGAGGGTGAAATCTCTTTACGGGGAAACTCAAGTGTTACGATCTGGATCAATGGCAAGGCATCAGGCCTGTCCGCAGATAATCAAGCCCAAATACTGGAACAAATTCCTGCTGAAAGCATTGAGCGCATAGAATTGATCACGAACCCCTCGGCCAAATTCAGCCCGGAAGGGACTTCCGGAATCATCAACATTATTTTGAAGAAAAACCGGAAAGCCGGATATTACGGTAGTTTCCAAGTCGGGGCCGATATTTTAGGCGGGTATAATGCCAGCGGTAGTATCAATTACAGTAGTGGTAAGATTGAATCTTACCTTAACGTCGGGTACCGCCAAAGGAAATCGGAAGGTAAGGATAATACAGATCGTATTAATCTGGATGACCAAGGTAATCCGGTTTCCTACTTGAACCAGAAAGGCTGGAACGATCGGGATGGCGGTTCACTCTTCACTCGGGCAGGTCTAACACTACACCTCTCCCAGACCGACCATATCGGAATTGAAGGATTCGGACATTTCGGGAACAGGAATTCCAACAACACCATTCGTTACGAAAGCGATGTCCCCGGCTCGTTCACCAGTAGCGAACGTATCAGCGATTCTGACAACTCCTCCAAAGGGGGCAACATCAACCTCGACTACAAGCATGAATTCAGCGAAAGCAGTAATCTCGTGGCTCGTGCTTCGTGGGATTTATGGGTTTCTGACGGGACCAGTACATACAAACAACATTCCCTCTACCCAGAAAATAAAGAAACCTCTTCCTGGCAAAAACAGGAAAGTGACAACCGTTCACAAAGCTGGGAATTTCAAGCAGACTACGTGAACCAATTCACGGAAGAAAGTAAGTTGGAGGCAGGTTATAAAGGTACGCTCAGCAGCCAAAAAAGTCCCGTGGAAACCTATTCCGGTGAAACGGAAACGACAGCCGATTTTGACGAGTTATTATATAACAAATACTCTTACGACCGAAATATCCAAGCCTTATACGCCACGTTCTCCACGAAAGTGAATAACTTCGGGTTGCAACTAGGCTTACGGGGAGAATACACGGACACGGAGACCAAATCACTGGGGTACGGAGAAACCGAGGCCACGGCCATTCCTTATAAAGACGACTATTTCAGTTTATTCCCCAGCCTGTTCCTCTCGTACAGTCTTCCGAAAAATCATGAAATACAGGTCAACTACACCCGACGAATTTCACGTCCCAGAGGCTGGCAATTGAACCCGTTTATGAACATGACCGATTCACTCAATATCTCGTTCGGAAATCCTTACCTTTCTCCGGAATATTCCAATTCCTTCGAGTTGAATTACATCAAGACTTGGGAAAAACACACGCTATCCGTCTCCACCTACTACCGGAACACGGACGACGTGATCCAACGTATTCGTTACCGGGAAGGAGATGTCATGAAAAGCACATCGGCTAACATTACACAATCTTCTTCTGCCGGAGCCGAAATTGTGGCAAAAAACAAACTACTGAAATTCCTAGACTTTACAACAACCCTGAATTTCTATTATAACGAACTGGAAGGCTTTTCTTACCTCCCGGCAGGTGCAGACACCCCGGTTACGGGAGAACGGGACGATAACTTCTCCTGGACAGGTAAAATCATTGCCAATGCCATGCTACCGTACGCCATCTCGTTACAGGCTACCGGAAGCTACAACTCCAAACAGATTATTGCTCAAGGGCACCGGGAGGCAAGTTACCGCTTAGATCTGGGAGCCCGGAAGTTTTTCTTTGACCGGAAAATAAACCTTAGTATAAGCGTGCAGGACATTTTGAATTCCCGTAGTTGGCACAGCATCACTTCCGGTAACGGGTTTAAACAAGATAGTGATAGTTGGAGAAAAGGCGGGGTTTTCCGTTTCACGTTAAGCTATAACTTCGGAAACATGAAAGCTTCCAAGCAAAAGCAACAGCGCCCTTCGGAAGAGATGAACATGATGGAAGAAGAGTTTTAATTTTTAATTATCACTTCCCAACGTCCACCTTTGTCCGGCCCGATTCTGCGGAGTATTCCGTCAGCTTTGAGCCGGGCAAAATGTTTTTCTACCGCTTTCGACGAAATCCCGATCCGTGTCGCAACAGCCGTGGCACTCAACATCGGATATTCCAATAACAAGGAAATAATTTTCTCCCTACCTTTTGGTGTTTTCTCCCTACCTTTTTTTATTTTTCTCCCTACGGCCAAAACAATCGTTCCCCTAAAAAATAACCCCGGACGTATTGCCCGGGGTTATTTTTTATCTGGAATAATACTTTATTCAGCTTTCGGAGCTTCTTCCGTAGCAGGAGCCTCAGCCACCTGAGTTTCCTCGGTAGCGGCAGGAGCAGCCTCTTTCTTAGCAGAAGGTCTTCTACGACGAGTAGTTTTCTTAGCCTCTTCTTTCTTCACTTCAGTATAAGTCGTGTTATAATCCACCAACTCAATCATACACATTTCAGCGTTATCCCCCAAACGGTTACCCAATTTCAAAATACGGGTATATCCTCCCGGACGATTAGCAATTTTCTGTGCAACGTCACCGAACATTTCAGCAACAACTTCTTTGCGACGAAGGTAAGAGAAGACGGTTCTTCTAGAGTGAGTCGTGTCGTTTTTGGCTTTCGTCAAAAGCGGCTCAACATAGACCTTTAGGGCCTTAGCTTTAGCTAGTGTCGTTTGGATTCTCTTGTGAAGAATCAAAGAACAAGCCATATTAGAAAGTAGAGCATGTCTGTGAGAACTAGTTCTACCTAAATGGTTAATTTTCTTATTATGTCTCATTTTACTTATTCTTTGTCTAATTTATACTTGGCAACATCCATACCGAATTCAAGGTTATTGTTCTCCAGAAGGGCTTCCAACTCAGTCAAAGACTTCTTACCGAAATTTCTAAACTTCAACAAGTCGTTCTTATTAAATTGAACAAGCTCACCCAAAGTTTCAACCTCAGCTGACTTCAAACAATTCAATGCACGCACGGAAAGATCCATGTCCACAAGTTTCGTCTTCAACAGCTGACGCATATGCAATACCTCTTCATCAAACTCTTCGTTTCCATATTTATCCTCTGTTTCAAGAGTAATTTTCTCGTCAGAGAACAACATGAAGTGATGGATCAAGATTTTAGCAGCCTCTTTCAACGCATCCGTGGGATTGATAGAACCATCAGTTTCGATGTCGAAAACCAAACGTTCATAGTCAGTTTTTCCTTCTACACGGTAGTTCTCAATCTCGTATTTCACGTTTTTAATCGGCGTGTAAATAGCATCGATAGGAATTACACCAATCTCGGCATCTGCAGGCATATTCTCTGAAGCAGGAACATAACCGCGTCCTTTTTGAATGGTCAACTCCATGTCTAGGCTCGTGGAAGTATCCATGTTGCAGATTACCAATTCCGGGTTCAAAACCTCAAACCCTTTCAGGAATTGATTCATATCACCGGCAGTAAACGTCTCCTGTCCAGAAACGGTAACGGTCAACTTTTCATTCTCCACGTCCTCCACTTTTCTTTTTAACCGAACCTGTTTCAAGTTCAAGATAATCTCGGTTACATCTTCAATGACACCAGGGATTGTCGCAAACTCATGATCTACACCTTGAATTTTAATACCGGTAATCGCAAAGCCTTCCAAAGAAGACAACAAGATTCTGCGTAGTGGATTACCAATAGTGATGCCGTAACCTGGCTCCAACGGGCGGAATTCGAATTTACCGAATCTATCCGTTGATTCAAGCATGATTACTTTGTCCGGTTTCTGGAAAGCTAATATTGCCATATATATTTTTATTTTACTACTTAGAATACAACTCTACGATTAACTGCTCTTTAATGTTCTCTGGAATATCTGCTCTTTCCGGAACATTAAGTAGTTTACCACTCATAGCTGCAGCATCCCACTCTAACCAAGAGTATCTGCTACTTCTATTTCCTCTCAATGATTCGTTAATCACTTCCAGTGCCTTAGATTTCTCTCTTACAGCAACAACATCTCCCGGACGAACGTGACATGAAGGAATGTTACATACGTGACCGTTAATAGTGATGTGTCTGTGAGAAACAAACTGACGGGCAGCCGCACGGGTAGGAGCGATTCCTAAACGATAAACCACGTTATCCAAACGACATTCCAACAATTGAAGTAATACCTCACCGGTTACTCCCTTACTACTTTCAGCTCTCTCGAATAAGATACGGAATTGTCTTTCCAACAAACCGTAAGTATATTTTGCTTTTTGTTTTTCTTTCAACTGAGTACCGTACTCAGAGATTTTCTTTCTACGATGAGCAATACCGTGTTGTCCGGGAGGGTAATTACGATGTTCTAACGCTTTATCCGGTCCAAAAATGGGCTCACCAAATTTTCTTGCTATCTTAGACTTAGGTCCTGTATATCTAGCCATTTTATTATGATTTTAAATTTTAGATTTTAAATTTTAAATTGTCGCGATTCTTCAAATCGTTCGAACCTCAAATTTTACAATTTACAATTTACAATTTAAAATTACATTAGACTCTTCTCCGTTTGGGAGGACGACATCCATTGTGCGGAAGTGGCGTAACATCAATGATCTCGGCAACTTCGATTCCGCAAGCGTGGATAGCACGAATTGCTGATTCTCTACCGTTACCCGGTCCTTTGACATATACCTTAACTTTTCTCATTCCCAAATCGAAAGCAACTTTACCACAATCGGTAGCTGCTGTCTGGGCTGCATAAGGGGTGTTTTTCTTTGATCCTCTAAATCCCATCTTACCTGCTGATGACCAAGAGATGACTTGTCCACTTGAATTAGTCAACGAGATAATGATGTTATTAAAAGAGGAGTGAACGTGTGCTTGTCCCACGGCTTCAACTTTAACTAGCCGTTTCTTGTTTGATGTAGACTTCTTTGCCATAATTCAATCTCTAATCAATTATTTAGTTGCTTTCTTCTTGTTAGCAACAGTTTTCTTTTTACCCTTTCTCGTACGGGCATTGTTCTTCGTACTTTGTCCTCTTACCGGAAGACCGATACGATGTCTGATTCCTCTGTAACAACCGATATCCATCAGTCGTTTGATGTTCATTTGGACTGAAGTTCTCAACTCTCCTTCTACTTTGTACCCACCATTGATGACATTACGTACAGCAGCTAGTTGATCGTCATTCCAATCCTTCACTTTAGTGTCAAAATCGATGCCGGCCTTTTCTAATATGGTCCTGGCACTACTTCTACCTATACCAAAGATATAGGTCAGAGCTATCTCCCCTCTCTTGTTTGAGGGCAAATCTACACCAACGATTCTTGCCATAAATCTCTTTTACTCTTTTTACTAAATTAATAATCAACCCTGACGTTGTTTGAACTTCGGGTTCTTTTTGCAAATGACGTACAAAACGCCTTTTCTTCTTACAATCTTGCAATCAGCACTACGCTTCTTAACAGATGCTCTTACCTTCATTGCTCAACAATTTAATTTTTATATCTAAATGTTATCCTACCTTTCGTGAGATCGTAAGGGGACATATCCACTCTCACTCTATCTCCCGGAAGTATCTTTATATAGTGCATTCGCATCTTTCCCGAAATGTGGGCTGTTATAATATGCCCGTTTTCCAGTTCAACACGAAACATAGCATTTGACAATGCTTCCGTTATTACTCCATCTTGCTCTATCGAAGGCTGTTTCGCCATAATTCAATTTTTACAATTTCCTGTCTCTATATATTCAAATGTTGACAAAATATCAGCTTCACCTTTTCTGATAGCCAACGTATGCTCGAAATGTGCGGCGGGCAGATGATCTCTTGTCTTTATTGTCCATCCGTCTGCCATCTGGAAAACGTTACGGGCTCCCATATTAATCATGGGCTCAATAGCGATCACCATTCCGATCTTCAATTTGCATCCCTGTCCTCTTCGTCCGTAGTTCGGCACCTGAGGCTCTTCATGCAAGTTCTTTCCCACGCCATGACCGACCAGTTCCCTGACAACAGAGAATCCATTCGCTTCGGCATACGACTGCACGGCATAACCAATATCTCCTATCCTCATTCCCGCAACAGCCTGTTCTATCCCTTTGTACAAGCTATCTTTTGTCACTTGTAAAAGCTTTTTCACTTCATCACTAATCTCCCCGACAGCAAAAGTATAGGCGCTATCCCCATAAAAACCATTCTTCACAACCCCGCAATCAACGGATACGACATCACCTTCCTCTAAACGACGAGAGGACGGAATCCCATGAACCACTTCGTCATTCACTGAAATACAAAGCGTGTTTGGGAACCCTCCATACCCGAGAAATCCGGGAATGCCACCATTCGAACGAATAAAATCCTCAGCGATCTTATCCAACTCTAAAGTCGAAATACCCGGGCGAATGTGTTTGGACACCTCACCCAGAGCCTTTCCTACTAATTGGTTGCTTTCCCGCAATAACTCAATCTCCTCCTGTGTCTTTAAAAAAATCATGCCGCAAAAGTACAATTTATTTTCTTAATATGCAGCAGGTCCTCCAGGATTTTTACCTTTAATACGTCCCGATTTCATCAACCCGTCATAGTGACGCATCAACAAGTGTGATTCGATTTGTTGTAATGTATCCAACACTACACCAACCAAAATCAACAAAGACGTACCTCCATAGAACTGAGCAAACTGGTGGTTAACACCCGAGATCTGGGCGAAAGCCGGAAGAATTGCTACAATTCCCAGGAATATAGATCCAGGAAGTGTGATTCTAGACATAATGGTATCGAGAAACTCCATCGTTTTTCTTCCCGGTTTTACTCCCGGAATAAATCCACCGTTCTTCTTCATATCCTCAGACATTTGCATCGGATTCACCGTGATAGCCGTGTAGAAATAAGTAAACGCGACAATCATGATAAAGAACGTGAAGTTATACCAGAATCCAGTGAAGTTTGAAAACGCTGCAGCAAAACCGGATAATGATTCCGAATTTGCATAGTTTATCAAAGAAATAGGCAATAACATGATAGCCTGAGCGAAGATGATAGGCATAACTCCGGCTGCGTTGATCTTCAACGGAATGTATTGACGAACGCCACCGTATTGTTTGTTACCCACGATTCTCTTGGCATACTGTACAGGCACTTTACGTGTTCCCTGTACAAGCAGGATTGATCCGCAGAATACCAGGAATAATATAATCAACTCGATCAAGAACGCTACCAAACCTCCTCCTTGTTGAGAAACTCTGGAAGTTAACTCTGCAATGAAAGCGAATGGTAAACGAGCGATGATACCGATCATGATGATAATGGACACACCGTTACCGATTCCCTTATCAGTAATTCTCTCTCCCAACCACAGGACAAACATTGAACCTGCAGCCATGATCACGATGGAAGGGAGCTGGAATTGCCAAAAACCAGTAGATACAAAAGCCTCTGCCGGTACCTGAGCTTTCAAGTTTGTAAGATACGCCGAACCTTGTAATACCAGGATAACTAATGTGAGGTACCGCGTAATCTGGTTAATCTTACGTCTACCGCTCTCGCCTTCCTTCTGTAAGCGCTGGAAATAAGGAACCGCAATTCCCAATAACTGCACAACGATGGACGCGGAGATGTAGGGCATAATACCTAACGCAAATACCGACGCGTTCGAGAATGCACCTCCTGAGAACATATCCAACAAGCCTAATACTCCGCTGGATGTCTGATCTTTCAGAGCCTGCAAACCATGAGGGTCGATACCCGGCAGTACGATCTCTGTTCCTAACCTGTAAACGAGAATAAGCCCAAGCGTAGTAAGAATCCTAGTCTTGAGCTCTTCTATTTTCCAAATGTTCTTTAATGTATCAAATAACTTCATAAGTTCTTTCTTTTAAGGCATTGATTTGGGATTTTGTTAAAGTTGCTTCAAAAATAGTAATTCTATTTTAAAAACAACTTTAAACTCCCAAATTTTTAATCTTACAATTTAACTACTGTTCCGCCAACAGCCTCGATAGCGGCTACCGCTTTAGCGGAGAAAGCATCAGCTTTCACCTCAAGCTTAGCAGTTAACGCTCCGTCACCTAATACCTTAAGAAGATCGTTCTTAGACATTAACCCGGCTTGAATCAATACATCCCGGTCGATCACGGTAAGATTATCTCTTTCAGCCAGAGCCTGAAGCATCCCTACATTGATAGCTTTATATTCTACTCTGTTTATATTTTTAAAGCCAAATTTCGGTACACGTCTCTGCAAAGGCATCTGCCCACCTTCAAAACCAATCTTAGATTTATAACCTGATCTTGATTTGGCTCCCTTGTGCCCTCTTGTAGAAGTACCTCCTTTTCCGGAACCTTGACCACGACCAATTCTCTTTTCTCTGTGAGTTGATCCGGCAGCCGGTTTTAAGCTACTTAAATCCATTGTATACTCTTTAAAATAGGTTTAACAATTACTTTACTTCCTCCACGCGCACGAGATGTTGCACTTTAGCAACCATTCCCATGATTTGCGGTGAAGTTTCGTGTTCAACACTGCTGTTCACTTTTCCGAGGCCCAGTGCGTTCAAAGTAGCAATTTGACGTTTATCACTACCAATTCTACTTCTTACCAATGTAATTTTAATCTTTGCCATCGTTACTTCCAGTTTATCCGTTAAACACTTTGTCAAGACTAATTCCTCTCTGTTGTGCAATCATACGAGGATCTCTCAATAACTTCAAAGCAGCGAAAGTTGCTTTTACCAAGTTGTGAGGGTTGGATGATCCTTTAGATTTTGCCAACACGTCTTTCACTCCTGCACTTTCCAACACGGCACGCATAGCACCTCCGGCAACCAGCCCGGTACCGGAAGAAGCGGGACGCATGAATACAGTTGCACCACTATATTTAGCCTCTTGCTCGTGAGGAAGAGTTCCTTTCAATACAGGTACTTTAATCAAATTTTTCTTCGCAGCCTCAACGCCTTTTGCAATAGCAGTAGTTACCTCGTTAGCTTTACCTAACCCGTAACCCACGGTACCGTTTTCGTCGCCTACAACCACAATAGCAGAGAAACTGAATGTTCTACCTCCCTTGGTAACTTTCGTTACACGGTTGATAGCCACCAATCTGTCTTTCAATTCCAAGTCTGCACTATTAATCTTCTGTTCCATTCTTGCCTACTTTTAAAAATTAAGACCACCGTTACGAGCAGCATCTGCTAATGCTTTCACTCTTCCGTGATATAAATACCCGTTTCTGTCAAACACAACAGCGGTAATCCCGGCTGCTTTTGCCTTTTCAGCAAGCATAGCCCCCAACAATTGGGCCTGTTCTGTCTTGTTACCTTTCTTTTCAGCGATCTCCTTGCATAAAGAAGATGCTGATACCAGAGTTTTTCCGGCGTTATCATCAATCAACTGAGCAGAAATTTGCGTGTTTGAACGGTATACGGACAAACGGGGTCTCTCAGCTGTTCCGAAGATTACTTTACGTATTCTTCTCTTTATTCTTATTCTTCTTTCTACCTTAGTTAAAGCCATAACATTACTTTTTTACAGGTGATTAAACTTTAGCTGATTTACCAGCCTTACGACGAAGAACTTCACCCACAAATTTAATACCTTTACCTTTATACGGCTCCGGTTTACGGAATGAACGAATCTTAGCCGCTACCTGACCGATCAATTGTTTATCGCAACTTTCCAGCGTGATAATCGGGTTAGCACGTTTTTCATTAAGTACACTTACTTTCACTTCGTTCGGTAACACCATGAAGATCCCGTGTGAATAACCTAATCCCAATTCAAGAACCTGACCTTCAGCATTTGCTCTGTAACCTACTCCGACCAACTCTTGTTTGATCGTGTAACCTTCAGAAACACCTACAACCATGTTGTGAATCAAGGAACGATATAAACCGTGCATGGCTTTATGAGCTTTATCTTCTGACGGACGCTCTACAACAACGTGAGCTCCTTCCACTTTCACGATCATATCTGCGTGTACGTCCTGAGAAAGTTCTCCCTTAGGACCTTTAACTACGACCGTGTTATCAGGATTTACAGTAACTGTAACCCCTTGTGGTATATCTATTGGTAATTTTCCTATTCGTGACATTTTCCGCCCTTTTTATTAATAAACATAACACAATACTTCTCCACCAACATTCTTTTGGCGAGCTTCTTTATCAGACATTACGCCTAATGACGTTGACAAAATCGCGATACCTAATCCGTTTAACACGCGAGGCATATCCTCTACGTTCGTGTAACGTCTCAGACCCGGTTTTGAAACACGTGTCAATGTCCTAATGGCGGGAGCCTTCGTTTCAGGATGATATTTCAAAGCAATTTTAATGTTGCTTCTAACACCATCTTGCTCGAATTTATAATTCAGGATATATCCTTTTTCTTTTAAGATTTTGGTCATTTCCCGTTTCATTTTTGATCCGGGGATATCCACAACTTTATGACCTGCTTTTACTGCGTTCCTAATACGAGTCAGGAAATCTGCTATTGGATCTGTCATCTCTTCAAATTTTAAATATTACCAACTAGCCTTTTTAACTCCAGGTATAAGTCCGGCAGATGCCATTTCGCGGAATTGAATTCTGCTTATACCAAATTGTCTCATGTACCCTCTCGGTCTTCCCGTCAATTTGCATCTATTGTGCAAACGAACGCGACTTGAATTCTTAGGCAGAAGGCTTAATCCAATATAGTCTCCTTCCTCTTTTAATTTAGCTCGTTTCGCGGCGTACTTTTCTACCAATTTTGCACGCTTTACCTCACGGGCCTTCATTGATTCTTTTGCCATTTCGCTTTTTTTTAGTTCTTTTTAAATGGTAATCCAAATTCTCTTAGAAGAGCAAAAGCCTCTTCGTCGGTATTAGCCGAAGTTACAAACGTTACATTCATACCCATGATCTTGTGAACACTGTCCAACACGATTTCCGGGAAAATGATCTGCTCTTCTATTCCTAATGTGTAATTTCCTCTTCCATCAAGCTTATTGTTGATTCCTTTGAAGTCGCGGATACGCGGAAGTGCGGAAACAATAAGTCTTTCTAAAAATTCATACATACGTTCTTTACGCAAGGTTACTCTAACGCCAATCGGCATTCCTTTACGTAATTTAAAGTTAGAAACGTCCTTGGTAGATTTACAAGCAACAGGCTTCTGGCCGGTAATGGTTGCAATCTCGTTCATTGAAAACTCAAGGATTTTCTTATCCTGGATGGATGATCCCACGCCCTGATTGATTACTATCTTCTCCAATCTGGGTGCCTGCATAACTGACTTGTATCCGAACTCCTTCATCAAAGTCGGTACAATTTCTTCGTTATACTTTGTTTTGTAATTTGGTACGTATTTCATTTATAATTATTTAGTTATCATGCCTCACGGCATATTACATTAAATTTGCGGCTGCAAAGCTACAAATTTAAATTAATAATTGCAAGTTGCTCTGGGACAACCTGCAATTATTTATTTTACTATTTCAATTCCTGTCCGGATTTCTTAGCGTATCTTACTAATTTTCCTTCGGCATTCCGTCTACGTCCTACCTTTGTCGGTTTTCCCGTAACCGGATCAACTACGTTCAAGTTGGAAATGTGAATAGGAGCTTCCTTCTTGATAATTCCTCCTTGCGGGTGAGTTGCGTTGGGTTTGGTATGTTTGCTTACCAGGTTGATACCCTCAACAATAGCTCTTTGCTTGTCCGGAATCATTTCAAGTACTTTTCCCTGCTTTCCTCTGTCTTCTCCTGCATTTACCTGAACTAAGTCACCTTTCTTTATATGAAACTTCTTGCTCATCGTATAAATTATTTATGATTTATGATTTACGACTTATGATTCAAGAAATTCGATTATGCAATCTAAAATCCAAAATCATAAATCTAAAATCTTAAAGTACTTCGGGGGCTAATGACACAATCTTGGTATAACCCTCACGAACTTCTCTGGCAACAGGTCCGAAGATACGAGTTCCTCTCATTTCACCCGCGTTGTTCAATAACACGCAAGCATTGTCATCAAAGCGGATATAAGATCCGTCCGGACGTCTGTACTCTTTACTTACACGAACTACCACTGCCTTACTAACTGAACCTTTTTTTACGTCACCGTTCGGGATGGCATTCTTCACGGCAACAACGATTTTATCGCCCACGCGTGCATATCTTTTCTTGGTACCACCAAGAACACGGATACAAAGCACTTCTCTAGCGCCGCTGTTGTCGGCTACGGTCAATCTACTCTCTTGTTGTATCATGATTACTTAGCTCTTTCAATGATTTCAACTAATCTCCATCTCTTGGTTTTACTCAAAGGACGGGTCTCCATAATTCTCACTGTATCCCCGATGTTACATTCGTTTTTCTCATCGTGAGCAGTGAACTTCTTGGTCTTGTTGACGAACTTCCCGTAAATCGGGTGTTTCTCCTTAAAATGAACGGCAACCGTGATAGATTTGTCCATCTTGTTGCTTACCACAAGACCGGTACGCTCTTTTCTAAGATTTCTTTCCATTTTTCTACTACTTATTTAATTCACGTTTGCGTAACTCCGTCATCAATCTAGCGATGTTTCTTCTTGTCGTCCGGATTAACATCGGGTTCTCAAGTGGAGAAACAGCATGGTTCATCTTCATCTTGGTCAAGGCAGCTTTTTCTGTCTCGATCTTTTCTTTTATCTCTTCAGTGGTTAAATCTTTAATCTCTGATGTCTTCATTTCTCTTACAATTTTTCGTTTCGAAATTCAAAATAGTCTCACGACTACTCAGTGTAATCACGTCTAACCACGAACTTAGTAGCGATGGGTAGCTTTTGTGCTGCCAGGCGCAATGCCTCCTTAGCAATTGCATACGGTACTCCATCTGCTTCGAAAAGAATACGACCCGGAGTAACAGGAGCAACGAATCCTTCTGGAGATCCCTTACCCTTACCCATACGAACCTCAGCGGGTTTCTTAGTAATAGGTTTATCTGGAAATATACGAATCCATATCTGACCCTGTCTTTGCATGTAACGGGTTACTGCAACACGGGCTGCCTCAATCTGGCGTTGTTCGATCCACATGTTCTCCAACGCCTTGATCCCGAAAGATCCAAATGCAAGTTCATGTCCTCTTTGGGCATTCCCTCTCATTCTCCCTTTCTGCGATCTTCTGTATTTAGTCCTTTTTGGCTGTAACATAGCTCTTGATCTATTTAAAAGTTAAAAGACTATTTTTTTCTCTTTTTGAAACCGCCTTTTTTGCCGGCATTGTTCGGACGGTTGTTATTCTCTTTCTGAGCGCCAACCAATGCATTCGGAACCAGCTCACGTTTTCCGTAAACTTCTCCCTTGCAAATCCAAACTTTAATACCCAACTGACCATAGGTCGTCAATGCCTCGGCCTGAGCGTAATCAATATCAGCACGGAACGTGTGCAATGGAATTCTACCTTCTTTGTAGATCTCGGCTCTTGCCATTTCAGCACCGTTCAAACGACCGGAAATCAAGATCTTGATACCTTCTGCACCCATTCTCATGGTAGAAGCGATAGCCATCTTGATTGCTCTACGGTAAGCCACACGACCTTCCAGCTGACGAGCTATATTATTACCCACGATCACGGCATCCAATTCAGGACGTTTGATCTCGAAGATATTAATTTGAACTTCCTTATCGGTGATCTTCTTCAGCTCCTCTTTCAACTTATCAACTTCCTGTCCGCCTTTACCGATAATAATACCCGGACGAGCGGTGTTGATCGTGATCGTGATTAGCTTCAGGGTTCTCTCGATAACAATCTTAGCGATTCCTGCTTTAGCGAGACGGGCGTTCAGATACTTTCTGATCTTGTAATCTTCCACCAATTTATCGCCATAGTTCTTACCGCCAAACCAGTTAGAATCCCATCCTCTGATGATTCCTAATCTATTGCTTATTGGATTAACTTTCTGTCCCATGCTAACTATTCTTTTGTAATGTTTTCAACAGCTGTCTTGCTTCCCAACACGATCGTCACGTGATTTGAACGTTTACGAATCCGGTGAGCTCTTCCTTGCGGGGCCGGTCTAAGTCTTTTCAACATACCTGCACCGTCAACGAAAATTTCCTGCACGAACAAGGAGGCTTCGTCAACACGTTTACCCTCGTTCTTTTGTTCCCAGTTAGCAATTGCTGAAAGCAACAACTTTTCAACTCTACGAGCAGCTTCTTTAGGACAAAATTTAAGCATATCCAAAGCTTTCTGTACATCTACTCCGCGGATCAAGTCTGCCACCAATCTCATTTTTTGAGGAGATGTAGGACAATCGCGAAGAATTGCAAAAGCCTTCTCTTTTTTGGCTTCTTTATTCTGATTTGCTCTTAATCTTTTTCTTGCACCCATTTTAATACATCTTCTTTAGTTCAACTTTACCATGCATTATTTTTTCTTTTTATCAGCATGGCCTCTAAATGTACGTGTCGGCGCGAATTCCCCCAATTTATGACCTACCATATTTTCAGTCACGAATACCGGGATAAATTTATTACCGTTGTGTACAGCGATAGTGTGCCCTACGAAGTCCGGAGAGATCATGGAACGACGAGCCCAGGTTTTAACAACCGATTTCTTATTGGACTCATTCATTACCAATACTTTTCTCTCTAACTTGAAATCAATAAAAGGGCCTTTTTTTAACGAACGACTCATAACATCAATAATTAATCAGTTATTTTTTCCTTCTTTCTATGATATACTTGCTAGAGTGTTTCTTAGGAGCTCTAGTCTTGTAACCCTTAGCCAACAAGCCTTTTCTTGAACGAGGATGTCCTCCTGAAGCGCGGCCTTCACCACCACCCATCGGGTGATCAACCGGGTTCATTACGACACCTCTCACGCGAGGTCTGCGGCCTAACCAGCGAGTACGACCTGCTTTACCTGAACGTTCCAGCGCGTGGTCGGAGTTTGACACCGTACCAACAGTTGCACGACAGGTTAACAGCACCATACGGACTTCACCAGAAGGTAACTTGATTGAAGCGTATTTCCCTTCTCTTGCTACTAACTGAGCGTAAGAACCGGCGCTACGAGCCATCACGGCTCCTTGTTGCGGTCTTAACTCGATGTTATGAATGATTGTACCTAATGGGATTTCAGATAAGAACAATGCATTTCCAACTTCCGGAGCAACACCTGCACCACTCATCACGGTTTGACCAACTTCCAAACCGTTCGGTGCCACGATGTAACGTTTTTCTCCATCTGCATACACTAATAGAGCAATTCTCGCCGTACGATTGGGATCGTACTCGATCGTTGCAACACGAGCCGGAACATTATCCTTGTCGCGTTTGAAATCTATTATTCTGTATCTTTGTTTATGACCACCACCTATATATCTCATTGTCATTTTACCGGTGTTGTTACGTCCACCAGTTTTACTCTTTGGTCCTAACAATGATTTCTCAGGTCTATCTGTAGTCAACTGATCAAAGGTAATCGCTACCTTATGTCTCTGACCAGGAGTTACAGGGTTTAATTTTCTTACAGCCATCTTAATTAAATATTGCTAAAAAAATCAATACTATCACCTTCTGCTAAGGTCACAATTGCTTTCTTGAAGGAAGCGGTTCTTCCGGAAATAACACCTGCTTTCGTGTAACGAGATTTAGCATCTCCTTGGTACACCATCGTGTTCACAGATTTCACGGTCACGCTATACATCGTTTCAACTGCTCTCTTAATCTCAAATTTATTCGCTGCTTTGCTAACAACGAATGCTACTCTGTTCTGCTTGTCAGTCAATGCAGTCATTTTCTCTGACAAAATGGGCTTCACAATTACTTGCATGTCTTACTCTTCATTAAGATTGAACATTTCATTTAGGCCCTGCATTGAACTTTCAACGAACACGAGACTCTTAGCTCTCATGATATTGTAAGTTGCAAGATCGCTAACTCTCATCACATCCACATATTGCAAGTTACGAGCTGACAATAAAACATTCTCGTTCATGTCATTTGTAACCAACAGGATGTTACGGTTATCTAATTTCAGGTTGTTAAACAGCTGAATCATCTGTTTTGTTTTCGGTGCCTCAAAGTTGAGATCCTCAACAATAGTTACCGCGTTAGAAGCGGCTTTTACAGATAATGCTGATTTACGGGCCAATCTTTTCAGCTTCTTGTTCAATTTGAAGCTATAATCTCTTGGTACGGGTCCAAACACTCTACCCCCTCCTCTAAACAGAGGGTTCTTGATACCACCTGCACGGGCGCCACCGGTACCTTTTTGCTTTTTCAGCTTGCGGGTACTACCGGAAATTTCATTTCTTTGTTTTGACTTGTGGGTCCCTTGGCGGTTGTTCGCTAAAAACTGCTTTACATCAAGATAAATAGCGTGCTCGTTAGGCTGAATCCCGAAGATAGCGTCGTTTAACTCTACCTTCCTGCCTGTCTCTTGTCCGGCAATGTTTAATACACTTAACTCCATTACTTCTCGATAATTACGTATGAACCTTTAGCTCCGGGGATAGAACCCTTCACCAATAACAAATTATTTTCAGGTATCACTTTCAGCACTTCCAAGTTCTGAACCGTTATTCTGTCACCACCTGTTTGTCCACCCATACGCATTCCTTTGAACACGCGTGACGGTGTAGAACAAGCACCGATAGATCCCGGTTTTCTTTGACGGTTGTGCTGACCGTGAGTAGCCTCTCCTACTCCGGCAAATCCATGGCGTTTCACAACACCTTGGAAACCTTTTCCTTTACTAGTCCCGACTACATCAACGTACTCTGTTCCTTCGAACAAGTTCACGTCAATTACATCACCTAACTTGTACTCGACATCATACCCTGAAAATTCCACGAGTTTTCTTTTCGGAGTTGTGCCTGCCTTTTTAAAGTGTCCACTTAGCGGTTTCGTTGTGTTTTTCTCTTTTTTGTCATCAAAACCCAACTGAATTGCTGTGTAACCATCTTTCTCAATAGTCTTTACTTGGGTTACAACACATGGACCGGCCTCAATCACAGTGCATGGAATACTTTTTCCCTCGGCACTGAATACGGAAGTCATTCCGACTTTTTTTCCAATTAAACCTGGCATCTCTTTTTTTCTCTTTTTAAAAATAGGTTTTCAATCTCTTAATAACGACATAGGTTTTCGCCGTTATCAAACTTTAATCTCTACTTCAACACCACTCGGTAATTCAAGTTTCATCAAGGCGTCAATCGTACCTGCAGTTGAACTGTAGATGTCGATTAATCTTTTGAACGTGCATACCAAGAATTGCTCGCGGCTCTTTTTGTTCACGAACGTAGAGCGGTTTACAGTAAAAATTCCCTTGTGAGTAGGAAGTGGAATCGGACCACTAACCACTGCTCCGGTAGCCTTCACTGTCTTTACAATCTTCTCTGCAGACTTGTCAACCAAGTTGTGATCGTAAGATTTCAACTTAATTCTGATTTTTTGGCTCATGTTTTTAATTATGATTTATGATTTAAGATTTACGATTCTCGATCACTCTCGAATCGTAAATCAGCAATCTAAAATTCTTATAATAGTTCTACTCTACCGTTATTTTTCTCTACCACTTCTTTGGCAATTCCCTTCGGAACTTCAGCGTAGTGAGAGAATTCCATGGATGAACTTGCACGACCGGAAGACAAAGTTCTCAAAACGGTCACGTAACCGAATTGCTCTGCTAGCGGCACTTTAGCCTCGATCACGCGAGCCCCGGCTCTTGATTCCATTCCTTCAACCTGTCCGCGACGACGGTTCAAGTCACCGATAATATCTCCCATGTACTCTTCCGGGGTTACCACCTCAAGTTTCATGATCGGCTCCAACAATACGGGTTTAGCCTTTTGAGCTGCCTCCTTGTAACCGATCTTAGCGGCCATTTCGAAAGACAACGCATCAGAGTCAACCGGGTGGAATGAACCGTCGAGCAAAGTAATCTTCAAGCTAACAAGTTCATAACCGGCCAAAACACCATTAGCCATCGCATCTTTGAATCCTTTCTCTACAGAAGGGATAAACTCCTTCGGAATATTACCACCTTTCACCTCGTTCACGAAAGTCAAACCTTCTTTGCCTTCTTCAGCCGGCTCCATTCTAAAGATGATGTCAGCGAATTTACCACGACCTCCGGTTTGTTTCTTGAACACGTGACGGTGTTCAACGGTTCCGTTGATAGCCTCTTTGTAAGCCACCTGAGGAGCACCTTGGTTACATTCAACCTTGAATTCACGTCTCAGACGGTCAAGGATAATATCCAAGTGAAGCTCACCCATACCGCTAATGACAGTCTGGCCTGAATCTTCATCCGTTTTTACGCGGAAAGTCGGGTCTTCTTCAGCCAATTTAGCCAAAGCCATACCTAACTTATCAGTATCTTTCTGTGTAAGCGGCTCAACAGCGATACCGATCACCGGCTCGGGGAAAGTCATACTCTCCAACACGATCTGGTTTTCCTCGGTACACAGAGTATCTCCGGTACGAATATCTTTAAATCCAACGCAAGCACAAATATCACCAGCCTCGATCACGTCTTTCGGCTGTTGTTTGTTAGAGTGCATTTGGAACAAACGAGAAATACGTTCTTTTTTCTCGGTACGCGGGTTGTACACGTATGAACCGGCCTCGATCTTACCAGAGTAAATACGAGTGTAGCACAAACGTCCCACGAACGGGTCAGTAGCGATCTTGAATGCCAATGCAGAAAGCGGGGCTTCCGGATCAATCTCGAAAGTCACAGCCTCTTCCGTACGCGGTCTTTTACCAGCAGCAGCCGGAATATCCAGCGGGTGCGGCAAGTAAGCGATAACAGCATCCAACAAGTTCTGAACACCTTTGTTCTTGAATGAAGAACCGCACATCACCGGACAGAAGTCCATAGCGATAACGGCCTTACGAACCACTGCTTTCAATTCTTCAACAGTGATTGATTCAGGATCTTCGAAGAAACGCTCCATCAAAGCCTCATCCTGAACGGCAGCGGCCT
Source organism: Butyricimonas sp. BSD2780061689_150309_C8 (assembly GCF_015560935.1). Classification (NCBI taxonomy): domain Bacteria; kingdom Pseudomonadati; phylum Bacteroidota; class Bacteroidia; order Bacteroidales; family Odoribacteraceae; genus Butyricimonas; species Butyricimonas sp. BSD2780061689_150309_C8. The sequence continues at coordinate 31,866 of NZ_JADMSV010000017.1, read as the reverse complement.
CAACTAATTTTTCTCTCCATTCCTGAGCTTCTGCCAACAAATTCTCCGGAATTTCCTTGATCGTAGCTTCCAATTCACCATTCTCCCACACGTAAGCTTTCATCTCGATCAAATCGATAACTCCCTGAAATCCATCCTCAGCACCGATCGGTAACTGTAATGGAATAGGATTCGCGTGTAATTTTTCGCGGATCTCACGTACTGCTTTGAAGAAGTCAGCACCTGAACGGTCCATTTTATTCACGAAAGCAATTCTCGGAACACCATATTTATTCGCTTGACGCCAAACCGTTTCCGATTGCGCCTCAACTCCACCCACGGCACAGAACAATGCAACAGCACCGTCCAACACACGCAACGAACGCTCCACCTCAACGGTAAAGTCAACGTGTCCCGGAGTGTCAATAATATTTACTTTATATTGTTGACCTTGATAATTCCAGAAACAGGTAGTAGCGGCAGAAGTAATGGTAATACCTCTCTCCTGCTCTTGTACCATCCAGTCCATGGTAGCCGTACCGTCATGCGTTTCACCGATTTTGTGATTCACTCCGGTGAAATACAGGATACGCTCAGTTGTTGTCGTTTTACCGGCATCAATGTGAGCCATGATACCGATGTTTCTTGTTAAATGTAAATCTCTCTTTGCCATTTATCTTATCCCTTCAATTAAAATCTGAAATGTGCAAAAGCTCTGTTGGCTTCAGCCATACGATGAATATCCTCTTTCTTCTTGAAAGCCGCTCCTTCTTCCTTGTATGCAGCCATGATTTCAGCAGCTAGTTTTTCTGCCATGTTTCTTCCGCTTCTTTTGCGAGAGAACAATATCATATTTTTCACGGAGATAGCTCTTTTTCTCATCGGGTTGATTTCCATCGGTACTTGGAATGTTGCACCACCTACACGACGACTCTTTACCTCTACTTGCGGAGTGATATTCTCCAAAGCTTGCTTCCAGATGTCCAATGCGGGTTTCTCTTCCTTCTTGGCCATTTTCTCGTCTACGATGTCAATTGCATCATAGAAAATTCTAAACGCGATAGACTTCTTTCCGTCTACCATTAAATCATTAACGAACCGGGTAACCAACACGTCGTTGAACTTCGGGTCCGGTAACAGGATTCTTTTTTTTGGTTTACTCTTTCTCATCTCTTCTAGTTTACGAATTTGTTCGTTCGCTGCCCTTACCGGTCTTCAACGGTCTCACGACCATTTACTCAACTTTTCGGGAACAACCCATAAACAACTCCTGTCAATTAATTTTTTTTACTTCTTACCTTTTGCCGGAGCTGCAGCAGCACCTTTTTTCGGTCTCTTAGCACCATACTTGGAACGACTTTGTAAACGACCGTTTACACCAGCAGCATCCAATGTACCGCGAACCAAGTGATAACGAACTCCCGGAAGGTCTTTCACACGACCGCCTCTAATCAACACGATAGAGTGCTCTTGCAAGTTGTGTCCTTCTCCCGGAATGTAGGCATTCACCTCTTTTCCGTTGGTTAATCTAACTCTGGCAACCTTTCTCATCGCTGAGTTCGGTTTCTTCGGGGTTGTCGTGTACACACGAACACAAACCCCGCGTCTTTGCGGGCAAGCATCCAAAGCCGGAGCCTTGCTCTTGTCCTGGATTTTTGTTCTTCCTTTTCTTACTAACTGTTGAATAGTTGGCATACAAGTACTTTTAAATTAGTTACTTTTATTCAATTTGGCTCGCAAAGGTAGTAACTTTATGCATCACCACCAAACATTTCTATCTTTTTTTTCGAAAAAAGCATAAGACTGTGAGAATGTTAGCCGACAATAAACCGATGAAATTCTATGAAAGAACTATTTCTCCTACCCTGCTTTTTCGAATCAAAGACGAATCAAAGACGTTCACGAGTGTCTTTGATTCGTCTTTGATTCGAAATTGATACGTCTTTAATTCCCGTATACATCGAATATACATTAGCTATTCATTGGGTTTCCCCCTATTCCCCCAGAAACAATTCACTTACAAATTAAGAGTAAATCCACGGCAGGATAAAACGTTTATTCCACAATCAAACATATGAAGAAAATACCTATTTTTGCCTTAAATTTTACATCAAAAATAAAATTATGGGGAAGGCTGTTTTGAAATATATTTTTGCTTTTTGCTCCTTGCTTTTAGTTATCTCCTGCGGGAAAATTTCTTCGGATTCCACGAATGACGAGGTGGATTACTCGGATAGCAAGTGTTGGTTCGAGGCCAATCAAGAGGGCATGAACAAGAAGGTCGATATTTTTTACGTGGTACCTACTTGCATTTGGGATTATACCGACAGCCTCGGGCAAATACAACATAACATGGACATATTCAACACGAAACAGCGTCAAATGGTAGACCCGTCTATTCGATTGGCCAAAAATATCTTGTCAGACAGTTGTAATTTTTTCTCTCCCTATTACCGTCAGATTTCGATGGACAGCTGGTTGTCTTTGGACACGGCTCTTATCGAAAAACGTTTTCAATTGGCTTACAAAGACGTGGTAGCCGCCTTTCGTTACTATTGGAACAATTACAATCAAGGACGTCCTTTCATTCTTGCCGGCCACAGCCAAGGTGCAAAAGCCGTGATCGAATTATTGAAGCACGAGATAACACCGGAGATCTACCAGCACTTGGTCGCATCTTACGCCATCGGGTATACAATCACGCAAGAGGAACTAGACAGTTATCCTTATCTACGAATGGCTAAAGACTCCACGGACGTGGGGGTGATCATCGGATTCAATAGCGTGACAAAACCGGAAGCAATTTCTCCATTGTTCAAAAATAACATCGTGTGTATTAATCCCCTGAACTGGAAAACGGATGCTAGCCCCGGAGTTTCTTATCAAGGTTTTACCGCATCTATCGACCCTTCCATCCATACAATCGTGGTAACAGGAATTGATGAAGATAAATATTATATTCCCAGCGTGGAAGTACTTTTACCTAAAGGAAATCTACACGTGGAAGAATTTAATCTTTACAATCAGAATTTGAGAAAAAATGTTTTACAGCGCATACGTGCATTCCATGAACGTTCTTTTCAATCAAATTAACGCCGCGGGATATTCACGCACCAGATGCAAAGCTCCGAGGAATAAAATCTAATCTTCCTTATCCTCATCGTGTGTTTTTATTCGCCTTGTCCCTACCGGGCTCCCGAATATTCTTCGTATCCCTGCCTCCGCAACCTGACCGGGGCGAAACAGGCTATCATACCATCCTGATAGGTGTAACCCTGACGTCCGTACATGATATTCCCGCAATAGGTATCCTTCAGACAAAGAGCATATACACCGTAGTTGATCTTAAAGTGTCGGCCACCGTGTGCCATCGATAATTCATTTGATTTAAACTACATACAGCTCTATTGCAGAATCGAGGATTCGGGTATAAATATCCGTAAATCATATACAAGCCGACTCATTCAATCGCAATAAATTTGCAATCAGAAACTGAACAACGAAAAAAATACAAAGATTATGGATCGCAGAAACTTTTTGAAAACGGCATCGAGTTTTGCACTACTCGCGGCCGGAGCTACAACGGGTGTTTCCCGTGTGTTTGCCGAAACCCCTTCATCTTCTCTATCGGGAAATCTATTGGATGCAAATACACCGAATACGGACAACACGATGGAGTATCGTAAGCTCGGAGAATTGGATGTATCGGCTATCGGTCTGGGCTGCCTGCCGATGGTGGGCTATTACGGCGGGAAGTACGACAAAAAGGATATGATAGCTCTGATTCGCCGAGCATACGATAAAGGCATCACCTTTTTCGATACGGCGGAGGTCTACGGCCCTTATACCAGCGAAGAGTGGGTTGGCGAGGCTCTCGCCCCGTTCAGGGATAAGGTAAAGATCGGAACCAAATTCGGATTTGGTGTTGAGGAAAAACAACCGACCGCAATCAACAGCCGTCCCGACCATATCCGCCGGGCGGTGGAAGGTTCTTTGAAACGCCTGCATACCGATCATATCGACCTGCTGTATCAGCACCGTGTCGATCCGAACGTACCGATGGAAGAGGTGGCCGGAACCGTCAAGGATTTGATGCGGGAGGGCAAAGTACTGCATTGGGGATTGTCGGAAGCAAGTGCCCGTTCCATCCGTCGGGCGCACGCCGTTTGTCCGCTTTCGGCCGTACAGAGCGAGTACGCAATTTGGTGGCGGGAGCCTGAAACCAAGATTTTCCCGACATTGGAAGAACTCGGCATCGGCTTCGTGCCTTATTGTCCGCTAGGGCGAGCGTTCCTCACGGGAACAATCAACGAGAAGAGCCGTTTCTACGAGGGCGACCGTCGTTGGAACCTGCCGCAGTTCACGCCCGAAGCCTTGAAGCACAATATGCCGCTTGTCACCTTGGTACGCAAATGGGCGCAACGCAAGGGTGTGACACCCGCACAATTCGCCCTCGTGTGGATGTTGTCGCGCAAATCGTGGATAGCGCCGATACCGGGAACAACCCATCCGGCGCACTTGGATGACTTGCTCGGTGCGGGAACGATTCGGCTCTCGGCTTGGGAGATGGAGGAGTTCGATAAGGAATATGCCAAAATCGACTTGATGGGGCATCGGGCAGATCCGTTTACCGAAAGCCAAATAGATAAATAAGGAAATAAAACTGACAGGACGCTCCGGAATCGCAGACGAGGTTGCCAATGTCGCCGAACTACTGATGAGCGACAGAGGAGCATTTATCACGGGAACGGATTTTCTGATTGACGGAGATACCACAGTACCTTATTTTTACGACCCGTTGAAATTGTAATATGTTGCATGTAAATTGTAAGAATGCTTTTGTCACGTAACGTCAGGAGTACAAAAACATTCTTCCCATTCTGTAAATTTGAGCCTTACAACAAACATCTCTCGATTGGAATGCGCTATACTTACGAAAATTAAAGACAAACTATATGGAACAATTAGATGTATTCGATTGCTCGAACGTGCTTATAGCGAGCTATTTCACCGATGACCGGGGTTGTGCCCACGAAAACAGGGAACATACGCTTATTTATTTATGTTCTGGCGAACTGGAAATAAAGGAGCGCGGAAAGAAAACCGTGTTGCATCCGGGGGATTGTGCTTTCATGCGGCGTGATAACCGGATGTGGTTACAGAAAAAGGTCGAGGACGGTAAACCCTATCGTTCTGTCGTGTTGAAATTCTCAAGACCGTTTTTGAGAGAATTTTACCAAACACTTAACCGACAACAAATTCCGGCAGACTCTAAACGTGAGAAGGAAAGTTTACATGTATTACCAAGTAACCGACCGGACATCCGTTCGTTGTTCGAATCAGTCATTCCCTATTTCGATGCAGGTGAAAAGCCGTCCGAAGATATACTGAAACTGAAAATGATCGAGGGGGTATATGTACTGCTCAACACTGATATCAACCTTTATGCCTCGTTGTTTGACTTCGTGGAGCCGTGGAAAATCGATATTCTCGACTATTTGAACGAGAACTACATGTGTGATCTCTCTTTGGAGGAAATTGCGAGTTACACGGGACGCAGCCTAGCAACCTTCAAACGGGATTTTGCAAAAGTCAGCAACCTAACTCCGCAAAAGTGGATTATCAAACGCCGTTTGGAAGCCGCGCACGGTCTGATAAAATCAGGCAAGAAGAAAGTGACAGAAGCCTGCTTCGATGTCGGTTTCAAGAATCTGTCGCACTTCTCTAAAATATACAAGGAAGCGTATGGGGTTGCCCCGTCATGGTAAGATGAATTCAGTACAAAAATGAAAGGTATTATCGGGAGCCTACCCGAAGTGATGCGAGAAATCCCGTCAAGTTAATCAGGCGAATATAGATTATACATTTTTCGTGAACCATCACTTTAACAAAGTGAACTTCCCAACAAAGGATATTGAGCCTCGCAGCAAAGTTGTTGCGGGGCTCTCTTCGTAAATTTGCATCAGAACATTAACACAAAAGAATCATGAAAGAGAACAATAAAATGAATGTCAGCCGTCGCCGATTTCTCAAGACGGCAGCATTGGCAGGAGCCGCAATGGCCATGCCTTCGGGATTGAACAAGGTCTTTGCTTCGGAAACGGGGCAAGCAGAAATATCAGGTGTAGATACCGATACAGCCCGCATCAAGGGGCATCGTATATTGGGTACGGGCAAGGCGGCCTTTGAAGTGTCGGCACTCGGTTTCGGCGTAATGGGAATGACTTACAATCGTAGCCAACACCCGGGTAAGAAAGAGTGTATCCGATTGTTGCATGAAGCGGTGGATCGCGGAGTAACGCTCTTCGACACGGCTATCATTTATGGACCGCTGACTAACGAGAATTTGGCAGGAGAAGCACTATCCGAATTCAAGGGACGGATCAACGTGACAACTAAATTTGGACATGAAGTGATCGACGGTAAAGGAACCGGCCGGCAAGACAGCCGCCCGGCAACCATCCGTCGCTATTGCGAGGAGTCGCTTCGCCGATTAAAGCTTGATTCACTGCCGATGTTCTACCAGCATCGTGCTGATCCGAACACTCCGGCCGAAGAAGTGGCGGCTACCATTGCCGACTTGATCAAGGAAGGCAAAGTACAACGCTGGGGTATGTGCGAGGTCAGTACCGAAACAATCCGTAAAGCCCATGCCATCTGCCCGCTAACGGCTATCCAAAGCGAGTACCATCTGATGCACCGCTTGGTGGAAGAAAATGGTGTTCTCGATGTATGCCGGGAGTTGGGTATCGGTTTTGTACCGTACAGCCCAATCAACCGTGGCTTTTTGGGAGGCTGCATCAACGAATATACGATTTTCGATGTAAACAACGACAACCGTCAGACCCTACCGCGCTTCCAGCCGGAAGCGATACGTGCGAATACCCGCATTGTAAATGCACTGCAAGCTTTTGGCCGCACACGGGGCATGACCTCGGCACAAGTGGCTCTTGGCTGGTTACTCCAAAAAGCACCGTGGATCGTACCGATTCCGGGAACAACAAAACTGTCACATCTGGAGGAGAACCTGCGTACACTCAATTTTGATATCCCGAGCGAAGAATGGAAAGAACTGGAGGACGCCGTAGCTGCTATTCCCGTTATGGGAGACCGATATAATGCCGAACAGCAGAAGCAGGTAGGCCGATAAAGACAGTATCTCATGCTTACCATCTTTTTTCCAACCATACGCTGGTATATCTATATAGCGGGCAGTTGTACTTGCGAAATCAGTGCTGCGAGACGCTGAATATCGAAAGAGGTGACAGCGCTTTCATCGGGCGAAACAGTTATTCGCACATCTACGCCGAGCCGGAATTGCACGAGCCTTGTCGGGTTCTGTTCTTCTCTCTTCCGCGAGAATTTTTGTGCGAGTTTTACCAGACACTCTCGTTATCCGACCGCAAATCGTCGACCACGGGACTCTCGGCCTTGCACCGTCTGCCATCCACAACAGAAACGGAAAGCCTTTTTATTTACTCAACAAACCGATGACAAAGGAGATTAAATGGCAGAAATTGCAAATAGAATAAACGGAGTTCAATTACCTTCCCAAGCTGAGAACAAAGGTGGAGAATATGGGCGAGTACGACACGCTGATTGTCGGGACGCTTATCCGGGAAGGACACCTTACACCGGTGATGATATGAACAATCGTCTTGAATTTACATTTGTTAATTAAAAACAACAAATTATGATGACACCATTATTTATTGGCGGTATCGGTATGCAGGAAGTGCTGCTGATCGCATTGGTCGTACTGCTGTTTTTCGGCGGTAAAAAGATTCCCGAATTAATGAAGGGAATCGGCAAAGGCGTTCGTTCTTTCAAAGAGGGAATGAACAACGTGGAAAAGGAGATTGAGGAAATCAAGGAACCTGAACGAAAGGAGTAACCGATGGCGGCCGTGACGAACACACAATCTTTTTGGGAACATTTGGACGTGCTGCGGGCGGCAATCGTGAAAATTGTCGCCGTAGCCGTCGTGTTCGGCATCGCAGCATTCTTTTTCAAGGAAGAGCTGTTCGCCGTAGTACTTGCACCGAAGGATGACGGGTTTATTACTTATCGGCTGCTCGACCGCATGGCGGTATGGGCAGGAGGTGCGGTAGAGCCGTTTTCCGTCCGGCTTATCAATACGGGATTAGCACAACAGTTTATGATTCACATGAAAACAGCGCTGTGTGCCGGAGTATTATGCACTTCACCTTATATTCTTTATCAGTTGTTTCGGTTTGTTTCTCCGGCATTATACGATAATGAACGGCGATATGTCAGACGGATAGTCGGAGGCGGTTACGCAATGTTCGGATTGGGGGTACTGATCAGCTACTTCTTGATTTTTCCGCTGACATTTCGCTTTTTGGGAACTTATCAGGTGAACGGCGAGGTAGATAATCTGATCACGCTCGATTCGTATATCTCGACACTTGTGATGATGTGCCTTGCGATGGGTATTGTTTTCGAAATCCCGATACTCTCGTGGTTGTTCGCTAAATTGGGTTTTCTCTCCGCGGATTTCATGCGCCGCTATCGGAAACACGCTGTCGTGATTATCCTTGTAGTAGCCGCAATTATTACGCCAACATCAGATGTATTCACGCTTTCGCTCGTCGCATTACCCATGTGGATGTTGTATGAAGTAAGTATTTTGATTGTGAAACGATCTAAATGTCACAAAGTTTAAAAAACGTTTTGGATAACAAAACCCGTCTTTTCCCGATAATCGGGGAAATTTTGTCCGATTCTGCCGTTTCTTACGCAAAATCCTGCTACATTTGTATCTATTTGACTGGTTTTTACCGGATATTATACAATCCAAACCAACTAAAATGACATACAAATCATGAATTCATTTATCCAATTTTTACTCGTCATCAGTTTCATTTGTTATGATGGAATTGATCCATCTCCTCAAAAAAAATTAACGGAAAAACAAAAAGGTATCATTGAATCATTAGTTTCTTTCGCGGACTCTCTCAATGGCAAAACCAAATCCTCCAGCATAATACTTACAAAAATTGCCACCCTAAAAAATGACAATGTAGAATTTATGCCTTTTTATCATTTAGACATAGACAAATTTTACAAAGATCCTACTCCCGAAAACCTTCTCTTATCCTTGTATCAACCGGACACTCTTGCCATGCTTTTAGTACGAGAAAAAGCCGACACATCATACCTGTTAATTGTCCAAAAACAAAATTCCCATTGGATACCTAATATCCTAATGCAAGACTTCGGAAAAAACATTCAGCATGTAAAAGACAAAATTCCCGATATTAAAAACGCTGACTTTAAAATTTTCCAATTCGAACATCTCTATTTTTATAGCTATATCAACAAGAAAGAACAAATTTATGAAGATATGCGAGGGAATATCCTCACCCCAAAAATGATGTGTAATAAATTATTTACAATTATCGATGCCATAAAAGAAGCAGCCGAGAAAGGTGAAGTACTCTACCTCTAAATTTGTATTATTTCGTGCTTTTAATTTTTTTGTTAAAATAAATATTACAACATTGCACTCTGATAAATCACAAAACAAAAAAATCATATTGCACATGAAAACCTTTTTTTTACTTCTAGCAGCAGCCTTCCTCTTTTTACAGACAGGAAAAGCCTGTACGATCATCGTGGCCGGCAAAAAAGCCACGGTCGACGGTAGTGTTTTAAATTCACACACGGATGCCGGTGCGGATTGTCGCATCCGGGTCGTGGCGGGCCAGAAATTCCCCAAAGGAAGTATGGTTCCCGTGTATTACGGCATACAGCGAGTTGACCTTCCTTTGGATGACAACGGGGAAATATTAGGCTACATCCCGCAAGTTGAGCAAACCTACACGTATTTCCAATCCGCTTACTCTCACATCAACGAGTACCAGCTATGTATCGGGGAAAGCACCACGAGCCAACGTCCCGAATTACAAGTAAACAAAGGAGAAGGGCAACAGATCATGACCGTGGAGCAAGCCATGATTTTTGCCTTGCAACGTTGCAAAACGGCAGAAGAGGCCCTAACCCTCATCACCTCGCTCATGGAAAAATACGGGTTCCTTCCCTCTTGCGGGCCGGAATCAGAATGTCTCACGATCGCGGACCCGGAAGGAGTATGGGTTCTCGAACTTTTCAGTGTCGGTAAAAACTGGACACCGGAAAGTGGTAAGCCGGGAGTGATCTGGGCCGCTCAACGGGTGCCGGACGATGAAATCGCCATGATTCCCAACTGGAGCATCATTAAAGAAATAGATCTTTCAAAACCGGAACAATTCCGTGCCTCTTCCAACTACCAGCAGGTAGCCATTGAAAACGGCTGGTATTCCCCGGCAAGCGGAAAACCTTTCGTTTGGCAAGATGTTTATGCCCCGACTCCCAGAGAATGGGCCACAAACCGTTTCTGGTTATTCGTCAACACGTTCGCACCCTCTCTCGACCCGATCCCCTCCAGACGTACCAATAACCCGTTTGATAACTTAAACCAGTATATCCAATACGTGGAACCGCTTAGCGTGTACCCGTTCTCCTTTAAACCGGAGCAAAAAGTTTCCGTGAAAGACTTCATGGACTTTCAACGTTCCACGTTCTCGGGAACCATCTATGACAAAGAGAATGACGCCGTTTGGTATTACCCGGACAAGAACGGGAACATGGTGAAAAGTAAACTGGCCACCCCTTTCCCATCCAGTGAAACGCAAAAATTAATGAAGACTACACGCAGACGCCTAGTAGCACGGGTTGACGGGGAATACGGTATGGTCGCCCAGCTCCGCTCGGATCTTCCCCGGGAAATCGGTGGAATATACTGGGTTTTCCAAGATAACGCCTACACGTCACCTTACCTGCCCATCTTCACGGGCGTGACCCGCATCCCGGAAGTCTATTCCACGTATAACCCCAAAGAATACTCCGACAATTCCGCTCGCTGGGCCATTGATTTTGTCGATAACTTACTCTACCTGAACTGGCAGGATGGGAAAAAGGATTTGGAAGCCGCACGGGCCCCCATGGAACAATCCTTCTTCGAACGCAATGTTGAAATCGAAAAAGAGTTTATCGCCTTGCAAAAGAAAAATCCCAAGAAAGCGACAGAATTACTCAATAAATACACGCAGGAATGTGCAGACACGATCATGCAAACCTACGTACAACTTCGGAACACGCTGATCACGAAGTACACGAACAATAGAATGAGATAAAAGTTATAACGAGAAGGGGCTGTCCAAAAAATCCTACTTGTATTTGCCACTACCCCCTCCAGCTCCCCCTTACACAGGGGGAGAGCTGATTACCAAGCGGTTTCTCCCCCTGTGTAAGGGGGAGTTAGTGGGGGTAGTTGTTTGAACATGACTTTAGGACAGCCCCTTTTCTGTTGTTTGATGATTCTTTTATGTTAATAATTATAAAGGTGTTAACAGGCTGTCTCTCAATACGTGTACACAGGTGAAGAAGTGGTTATGAACAGGTGGAGAAGTGGTGGAGAAGGAAAACTGTTAAGGAGACGGTTTGCGGGGGAAGGGCAACACGGGGTTGTTTGCTCGATGTCTAAAGTGATGGCAGGGCGATAATCGGGAAATAAGATTGTTTTTCCGGTAAATTGTGTTATCTTTGTTTCAATTAGAATTTCGAATATTATTGATCGGAACGTTTTTACAAGTTAATCAGGTTTCTCCTTTAATTCTCCCTATCTCTAATTTGTCATTTTAAAACGAATGAATTGAATTTCTGTGTCCCGTTTTTTTAATCATGGCCGGAAGTTTGACTATTTATACCCATCCTATCTGTAAGGACACTAGAAGTAAATGATATTATTAATTAAAATAAATTGCATGGCAAAACCTACTACATTTGGTAAAAAAGAAAACGAGAAGAAAAAACAAGCCCGAAGACAGGCAAAACAAAACCGGAAGGAAGAGAGAAAACAATCCGGTAAAGCGACCAGTTTCGATGACATGATCGCTTACGTTGATGAACATGGCATGATTACCTCGACACCGCCCGAAGAGCGGCATGATGAGGAAAAAATCGTGCAAGAGGATATACAAATTTCAATCCCCAGGCAGGAAGCTCCCGCCATTTTGAAAGGTCGGGTGGAGTATTTTGACACGCAGAAAGGGTATGGCTTTATCAAGAATCTGGTAGGGACGGATAAATACTTTTTTCATGTCAATAATGTCCTTGTTGATATCGTGGAGAATGATATAGTGACGTTTGATTTGGAACGAGGGAAACGGGGAATGAATGCCGTAAATATTTGTACAATAAATAATCAATTGGCAGTATAAATCAATTCACATGAAAAAGAACACGAACCATTTTGAAAGATTATCGCAGGCTCAACAGGCGGAGAACGCGTTGAAAGAACATAGAAAAAGAGTTGGTGAGGTTGAGTATGTCACTATTAGCGGGCGCACGACTTTCGAATTCCCGGTCAGTTTATCTGAAGAAGAAAGAGAGATCCGCATCGAAAATTATAAAAAACGGCACAAGCCGTTAGTCTAAAGGGCCGTTTGTTCATCGGCCGTGCCGTTCGTTTCTTTTCTTTTTCGCTGGAATATTGTCGTGACGTAAGCGGTGAATATCGGGAAGAAAATCATACCCGCGGCGGCGAGAATGACGGCAAGGATTTGCCCGATCTTCGTGACCCCGAAAATATTCGACCCGACCGTGGTGACGTTCATCAGCGCCCAGTCGAAAGCGTCCCAGTATGTTTTCACGGGAGGGTTAACACCGTGTTCCATGTAGTAGAAAATGATGCTACAAAAATAGATCGTCGTGAAAAGAATCGTCAGGTACGTGGCGAACAAATTGGTGATCCGGCTGCGTGTCATCCAACTCACGATGAGTGATACCCCGTAGATGCCTCGTGCCAGAGGGATTAACCGCAGGATTAGCCACGTGGAATGAGATATGGTGGTTGATAAACCGTACACGATATTAAGGTAAGGAATCGAGACCAGCAAGAAAAACAAGTTATGATTGAAAAAACGCCCGGTCCATCCATCCGTGTACCACCGAACGAAAAAGTCTGCCAGAAAAAGCCCGCACACCCAGAGATGGAATTTCAATATGAAAGCCTCGCTGAGAGCGTTATTCCCGTCCAGTAACTCGATAGAGGCAACAATAATAATTGCCAAACTACCCAACAATACAAGCCCGTTGAGTATTTGCTCGAAAACTTTACTTCTTTTCATAGAAAATGGGTTTATAAGTTTATAAAGTTCATAAGGTTTATAAGGTTCATAAAGTGACGGGTGTCCTTCGGACAGTGTTTTAACGGCAGCACAAGCTGCCGTTGACAAAACGCCCCGCAGGGATCCACTACTTTATAAACTTTATGAACCTTATGAACTTTATGAACTAATTGATTACTTCCACGTGATCTCCTCCGAAGACATTCACGTTTAATTTCTGTGCGATATACTTGATGGCAGCTTGTGCTTTCACCGAGTTTCCGGCCTCGTCCAGTGGGGGGGCGAAAGCGGCGATACCGAACAGTCCGGGAACAACTCCGAGTACACCGCCACCAACTCCCGATTTAGCGGGAACGCCACTGGTGTATAACCAATCTCCCGTGTGTTCGTAGAATCCCACGGTTGCGATCAGAGAGGTGATTTTAGGAGATAACGACGGGTCGAATACCTGTTGTTTGGTCACGGGATTCAAACCGTTATTGGCAATCGTGCAGGCGGCGATGGATAATTGTTTTGCCGTGACACCCATCGAGCATTGCCGGGTGTACAGGTCCAGCGACATATCCGGGTCGTCGTAAATCCGGTTGAAATTCTTCAATAACCATGCGATAGAACGGTTATTGAAGTTCGTTTCGGATTCCGATTTATAGAGTTCATCCAGTAACTTCAGATCGCTACCGCTTAATTCCCGCATGTTGTCGGTGATTGCCTTCCATTTGGCCTCTCTGTTACCCACGGGTTTCACCATACTGTCGGCACTGATGGCCCCGGCGTTCACGAGCGGGGTACTCGGGTGATCGTTTTCCAGTAGAATTGCCATGATCGAGTTAAACGGCAACCCAGTGGCATCCGCCCCAATTTTGTCCAATACGGCTTGCGCCCCGTACTGGCGTAAGACTAGAATTGCGGTGTACACTTTGGAGACGGATTCGATACCGAAAACGTAATTCGTGTCTCCGGCCTCGATAACTTCTCCCGACGGGAGACAAACGGATATACCGAATAAATTAGAATCAATTTTGTCCAGGAATGGAATATAATTCGCGTTTTTCCCTCCCTTCAAATCCTTCACTTGTGCATGAGCCTCGTTCACTAAATTCTTGAGGTCATTGCTTGTAATTGTTTTTTTCATACCTGTGATTATAGTTTGGAATTTAAAATTTAGAGTTTAGAATGGAAGGGGCTGTTCAAAAAGTCATTTCTCAAACTCCCTCCCCCCTTCGGGGTACTCCCTCTATAAACAGAGGGAGAGTTGAAATACTCCCTTTTTTCGGGAAGAGTCACCAGCTCCTCCTCTGTTTATAGAGGAGGTGGCACGAAGTGACGGAGGGGTTTTTTGAAATAAAATGACTTTTTGGACACCCTCTTTACGTTTTTATTTTTTAGCATCCGGAGTGGCCGGGCTAGTTGAAGTCGTAGAAGTAGCCGGGGCGACCGGTTGTTCTTCCCAGTGGAATGGGGCGATTTCAGCTTTCGGGTCTTTCCATGACGGTTTACGCAAGGAGTAGATGATGAACGGAGTGGCAACAACCACGACGCACCCGATAATCAGCACGGCAAACCAGACGGTATTACTACCCACGTTGATCTGTGAAGGCGGGATGAAACTCAACACGAAAGCCAGCAAGGCTCCGCAGAATCCCAATCCGGCGATGATCCATATCCCGACGTTACTTTTTCGGCCGATAGCGAACGGTCGATTTGCTTTCTTCATCTTGTAGCGCAACACGATAGCTCCGGAGAACATCAACAGGTACATAATCAAGTACAACAAGACGGTCAACTGCGACAAGATCTGGTAGAACGACTGCACGGAAGGCATAACCACGAACAATAATGCCAGGATCGTAACAACTCCTCCTTGTACGAACAGGATGTTCTTCTGAACACCGATCTTGTTTGTTTTCTGGAAGAATGGAGGCAAGTAACCGGCTTTACCCACGGTGAAAATACCTTTTGACGGACCCGCAACCCAAGTAAGCACTCCGGCAAGCACACCGAACATCAAGGCGATAGCTATTACTGGGGATGCCCAGCTGATATGCAGGTATTTGAGATACCCGTCGAACCCGACAAGCAAACTTTGTGTCAGGTTAATGTCTTTTGCAGGAATAATCAAACCCAGCGCAAACGTACCCAGCACGAAGATAACCACGGTAATCCCGGCACCGATAAAGATCGCTTTCGGGTAGTTCTTCGATGCAGGTTCCTTCACGTCCATCACGTGAATACCCATCATCTCCATTCCGGCGTAGAAAAGGAAGATTCCCGAGGCTAGCACGAGGTTGTCAAACTTGGTCAAGTCGGGGAAGAAACCTTGGCTCATGTCCATGTTATTATGCCCGCCCGTGGAAATGTAAATAATACCGAAAACGATCAGAAGCCCGGCGGGAATAATCGTCCCGACCATGGCCCCGATCTTGGAAACTTTACCTACCCATCCCAGTCCTTTCAGCGAGATAAAGGTTGCTACCCAGTAAATAGCCAGCACGGTAACCAGCGTGAAGATTTTGTTGGATGCCAGCAGGGCATCTTCGGAGGTGTTCAAGCCGATGTACGCGATAGATACGGCCCCGAATGTCAGAACCGTCGGGTACCAGATCGTACTCTCGATCCATTGCAGGAATATTGCTAGGAAACCGAAACGTTTTCCGTATGCCTCACCTACCCAACGGAAAACTCCACCCTCTTTCTGGGCGAACATGGCGGCTAATTCGGCTGCCACGAGAGCCGTGGGAACCAGGAATACAATGGCCGCGAATAAATAGTAGAATGCAGAACTCAACCCATAAACGGCTTCTGCCGGTAGGCCACGAAGACTCACAACCGCCGCGACATTCATAATCGCGAGGGTCATCACGCCGAGTTTCATCGCGGTCCCTTTTGTGTTTGAATTTGTTGTCATCTTGAATTAATTTAGTTTAGAATTTATAATCTAGAAATTTTGGTTAGTTATATCTGTCTTGTTTGCATGGGGTAAATACGGGAGAAAAGGCGAGAAGGTTCTTTCTCGCGCCATATTTAACGTTGAATTTGTATTCCCAAAGTACTCGTATTTCGTTTAAAATAGGTGAACACGGCAAATATCACGGCCAGTATCGTGCTGAGTAAAAACGGGAAATAGGAGGCATCCGTGGAGAATATTCCCTGTAAAATTTCGAGAATAAAAGGGTAGGTGATAATTGCCATATAATTCATGGCCATTACCAGTGCCAGTGCGAATGTCGCGTGTGATTCGGCCGTACTCGTGGATGTTTTGTCGTATATGATGGGTTGCATACACCCGTACCCCAACCCGATAAGGATGACACCGATGGTTAGCAGTACCGGCCCGCCTTTCACGAGGAAAAGCACGAAACCGAGGGCGATGGCCGCGGAGGAACACACGTTCGTGTAACTGCGCAACCATCCGATGATGTTGTTGATAAAAAGTCCGGGAATTGTCATGGCGAGGAAAAAGACGGAAATATACGTGCCAGAAATGTCTGGGTCCTTGAATTTCAACGTTTCCATGTAGATCGACAGGTTAAAGGGGACTGTCAGCACGATAAACGTGATAAAGTAATAGAGAAACATGAGCGCTACCGGCCAGTTGTGGCTTGCCGATACGGGAGTATCATTTGTAGGTTGGGCTTTTTGCGGTGTTGCCGGAGGGGCAGAGTTCAGTTTAAAAGCGAACAACAGCGAGATCCCTGACAGGCAGTATACGAGGAATGCGTAATGCCAGTTGATGTCGGCGAGAACGCCAGCAAGAAAGGTGGCGAGAACCAGCGTGATGTTGGTGATCGACGAGGCGATACCTAATTGGCGGGTCCTGTAACGTTTCGTGAAGTTGTCAGCGATAAGTCCCGTGGAAAACGGGATGATCATCCCGGCCCCGACGCCCAAGAGGGCGCTGACTACCAGTAGCAGCCACAGGGAATTACTGAAAGGGTAAATCACGCTGCACCCGAAGAATATTGATAACCCGATGATAAGGATTCTTTTTTTGTTAATCCTTAAAGATAATCGTCCTGCCAGCAAGATGAAGGGGACAATGATAAACGACGGGAGCGATTCGAGCATTTGCAGTTCCAAGTCGCTAGCATCCTTGAAAATGTTCTTGAGATCACCGAGAATCGGCGAGATGGCCAAGCCGGGTAATGAAGTTACCATCGATATGGAATAGATGGCAAGGAGTGCCGTGAGCGTGATCATGCCATGGCCGGTTTGTATTTTCATGTTGGTCCTGTTTAGTTTTCTGCACTATACGGGAGAAACAAGCGAAAAGATTCATACTAACTTCATTTTTCTGTCCTCACGATTACGGCTCGCCCGTCATTGAGGGTGGTGGCAAAAAGGTAGGTGGTACCGCCGTCTTTTATCTTGCTTCGGGTGCGGAGTTCGTTGACAGATAGTTTAAAGTTGCGGGTAGTGATGTTTGCTTTGGGGATAGTGCGGGAAATCTGTTTAAGCAGTTTGCTTGAAAAGTCCAGTATTTCTTTAACTTGAAATGCACGACCGGGGAAGTCTGCAACAAGATGATCCGAGGTGTAGAGGTGGCTGTGAGGGTGGAGTTTCTCCAACCCGTAACGGTTGGCAACGAGTTTAAAGGCCCCGCTTTTGAGGACGGAACTGTTCGGTTCGTAAAGGTAGGAGCCGATATAACTCGTGTAGCGAGGTTGTGCGTCCTTCTCCTCTTCCAAGAGAAAGGAAAAGTATTGCTCCGTGTCGGTAGCAAAATTCACGGTGTGAATGTTCACCGCTTGATTTATCGGGGTTTTACCCAGCACGAATAAAAGTTCCTTGCACTCGTTGCGGACGGAAACCACATGTACGTCGGTGGTTTCGGGTAGGAGTTGCAGGACCGCGGAAAGGTCGGCCATGGGGGAGATTTTGATGATCAGGCGTTGACCTTGTTGTAAAAGAGTTGCCTTGATTTCCAGTATGTTCGGGGCATAATCGGTCAGGGCGAACACCCGCTTGTTATCAGTCGTCCGGCGGGCGGGATCAACGTAGTACGTGTCGGCAATAACTTGGTTGACCACGGTTGTCGCGTCGGCGTGAATGACCTCGATGTTGGTCGCTCCCAGTGCTAGAAAGTTGGAACGAGCAGCCTCGCAGTACGATTCATTGCGCTCCACGTATGTCACGTTATCTACTTGCCGGGAAAAGAAGTACGTGTCGACGCCTAAGCCACCCGTGAGGTCGCAGAGGGAGTTACCCGTGGCGAGTCGAGCCTTGTAGGGAGCAGTTGTCTCGGATGAGCATTGTTCGGTGGATAGTCTGGACGGGTAGAAGATGTCCCGGCAGGCATACCACGAGGGGAGTTTCTCCTTGATATTCTCCCGGGCCTGAATTTGTTCCACGGCCAACACGACACGATCATCCGGGTACTCGTTTTTCTTCCATAGTAATTGATCTGGATTGTCGTCCAGATGTTCCCGGATGAAACGGGATATTTCGGGATTTAGTGGCATGTTCGATCGTGTTAAGCAAATTATCAATGGCCGGTAGTGCCTGACTTTGCTTTATACAAGGGATCGTAGGGGAGCGAGAACCAGAACGTGGAGCCGCATCCCAGTGTGGATTTAACCCCGATTTCCCCGCCCAGTTTTTCAACGATACTCTTGCAGATGGACAAACCCAAGCCTGTACCTCTCGCGAAGGTATTTAATTTTATAAAACGATCGAAGATTTGTTCCTGATTCTTTGTCGAGATCCCGATACCCGAGTCTTGCACGTGGAATCGGATGTACTTTTCCGAGAGAGTATAACCCACGTGAATGTAACCGGATTCCGTGAATTTAATCGCGTTGTTGATGAAGTTTGAAAGAATCTGCGTGATGCGGTTTCTGTCACTACAAATGAAACAATGAGGCTCGTGTTCCTCGAATGATAACGTCACGCCTTGAGGGACTTTCATGGCATGAGAACAGATGATTTCTTCGCATAAGTCATTCACGTCCACTTCGGCAAACGTGACCTCGTAGGTTCCCGCCTCGATTTTGGAGAGGTCAAGTATATCAGAGATGAGTTGCAATAAAAGTTCGTTGTTTTTCTGTATCACGGAGATGTATTGTTCCCTTTCCTCGATGTCGCTCGTGTCAGCCAACAAGTTGGAGAAACCTACTATCGCGTTGAGAGGGGTACGGATTTCATGGCTCATGTTAGCCAAGAAGGCCGATTTCAAGCGATCAGCCTCTTCGGCTTTCAGCTTGGCGGCAATGAGTTTACTTTCTGTTTCTTTTAGTTCCGTGATGTCAAGATTTAGCCCGATGAGTTCAATAATGCCTTTCTGCGGATTGTATTCTTTCACTTTGAAACGTATGCGCATCCAGCGCCAGCTATCCTCGAATTGGATACGTACTTGCCCGGAGAATGACTGTTCTTCCCCGTCCATGACGTTTTGGAAAAACGTGGAGAGACATTGGAGATCATCCGGGTGAGCATACTCGTAGGCTTCCATGATATTGTTGATTTGGCGGGGTGTCTGGTTGAGATTATGAAACCAAACGTCCGAACCCAGAAAGTTGTTACTTAGCGGGTTCCAGCGGCAAATACCTACTTTGGAGAATTCCGCGATGTCATTGAACAGGGTTTCAAAGTCTTCAATTTTGCGGTAAGCCTTGATGGCTTCCGTGTTGTCAATGACGATGAGCAGGTAATTTTCTATGTTATTGTCGGTATCATAGAGACAATTTCCTTTTACCGTCAAGTTTCTTGTCCCCTCGTATTTCGTGTTGTAGTAAGTTTTATTCACGTTTGTGAATTTGTACGTCAGCGGGAACATGATTTCCTCGCCCTGCCGTAACATTTCGAGGTGTTGCTGGGGGAGATTCGGATTTTTAAATAGATTAACTCCCAGTACGTCTTCTTTGTGTTCGAATCCAAAGATTTCGCTTTCAACGTCATTTAGAGCGATTAAGGTTCCATCTTTATCATAGATTTCGATACCGACAGGTATGTTTTTGTAAATGTTGTGTAAGGTTTCTTCACTACGGCGAAGGGCCTCGATCGTTTTCATCCGTTCCGAGATGTCTGTGAACAAAGCGACGACTTCTTGTTGACCTTGTAAGTAGATCAAGATATGATACTGGCGTCCTGTATTTGCTATTAGCCGATTGGTTTCAAGGACTTTGCCGCTTGAAACGACTTGCTGCAACACTTCCAGTTCTTCGGGTTTGTTCGCGTTGAAGTCTTTAGCAGTATGACCGATATACGAACCGATTGGCGATGCTGTTATATTGTAAAAGGCGGGATTCGCATCCAGATATTTGTAATCGGTTACTTTGCCGGAATGATCACATAAGATTTGCATCCGTAGGTAACCGATCGGCATATGGTCGTAAAGGCTCTTGAAATACTCTCTTTCCTGTTGGGCTTTTTTCTCGGATGCCCGTAATTCGATACAGATGTTGATGATGTTGGAGATGGCTGAAAACCATTCCTTGTCGATCATACTCCAAAGGCGGGGTGTGTTTACAATGTCTATCCCCATATATCCCCAAATACCTTGTGCGGATAGAAGTGGGAATACCATGAGGGAGGCAATATTCTGGCGGGCCAAAGTTTGCTTGTCGTTTACGGCTTCCGGTGGCATCTCATCGAGGTTGTTGATGATGATAGGCACGTTGTTGAACATTTGTTTACTCCACCACTGGTTATAGTTGATATCCATATCCTGCAACGTGTCGATCTCCGGGGAAACTCCTTCCCGAGTAGCTTCGTAGATACAACTTTGTGTACCTTTGGTCTTGTCGTATTGGAATATGTAGGTGCGGTCCCCGTTAAACTGCCGTAATAGATCTTTCAGCGTGTCCGTGATGACTTTTTGGGTGTCTGCGCTTTTCAAAAAGTTTGATAGGGATTGAGAGAGGGCGAATTGCCGGACCAGTAATTCCTTTAAACGGGAGTCTTCCTTGTTTTTATAAAGGGATGTATTCGTTTCTTCATCAAGTATCTGGGAAAATCCGATGGCGATAACCGTGTTGTCTTCCCGCACGATTTTGTTGCCCAGCTTGGAATGAATCCATAATTCTCCATACTTTGTTTGGATCGGGAATATTTCGTCGTAGAAATTCTGTGTCCGGATGTGGATGAACGAGGAGGAGATACGTTGCCTGTGTTCCACGTTGATGATGTTTAGGAACTCTTCCACGGTCATGGTGTTTTTAGATAGATCGAGTATATCCATGATGTAGTCTGAACAAATGATTTCGTGAGTGTTGAAGTTTACCTTCCACCAGCCGATTTTTGCTGATTTTTGTAGCTCGTGGAGTATAAACTCTTTCTCTTGTAAATCTTCTAATTCATTTACCGGAATTGCGGTATTCTTATTTTCCGACATGATCGAATCTATTTAGTAGTGATAGTTACGCTTTTGTGGCGTTTTCCTGTTCCACGGGCAAAAGTAGGCAAATTTTGCATAATAGCCATGATTTAGGGATAAAAACGAAAGATTATAACTGGTATTTTACAAGTTTTGACAAAAGGGGGATCTTCTGTTTTTTTATTTGGATTATTAGCGAATTCAATGTTCCTTTGCGATGGAAAAATAATGAAGACGTGTTAGAGCGATTAAAAACATGGATGTTGCCTTTGGCGATGTTAAGCGGGGGTATATTTTACTCTTTTTTCAGCTTGTTTTCTTTCTTGACTCCTTACTTGATTTCTGTGATGCTATTAATCACGTGTTGTCGTTTGTCGATCAAGGAAATGCGTTTTACCCGGTTACACGCGTGGATGCTTGTGGTTCAGGTCGTGGGTAGCGTGTGCGTGTACGCCGTGTTATGCCCTTTTGATGCCTTGTTGGGAGAGGCTATGATGATTTGTGTGCTGGCCCCGACGGCCGTGGCCGCGACGGTTGTCACGGGGATGCTGGGCGGGAGTGTGTCATGTTTGGCCGCTTACACGTTAGCGAGTAATTTGTGCGTGGCAATCGTGTCACCCGTGATTTTCTCCCTCGTGGGGACCCAAGGGGAAATGTCTTTCGGTGCGTCTTTATGGTACGTTTGCCGGCAAGTTGGGCCGTTGTTACTTTTGCCGCTGGCCGGGGCATGGATCTTGGAATATTTTATTCCTTCAGCACATAAGGTGTTGAAAAGTCATCAAAGTATTTCTTTCTATTTGTGGGCGTTCAGCCTGACAATCGTGGTCGGGAAAACGGTGTCTTTCATCATGCAGCAGGATAGTAAAAACTACGGGGAAGAGTTTTTAATCGCTTTTGCCGCGTTGTTATTGTGTATCGGACAATTTGCGATCGGGCGTTGGGTCGGTCGCCGACATGGTGAGACCATTGCAGGAGGCCAAGGATTGGGACAGAAAAACACGATTTTGGCTATATGGATGGCGCAAGTGTATCTTTCGCCTCTTTCTTCGATAGGACCTGCCGCTTATGTCCTGTGGCAGAATAGTATCAATAGTTGGCAGTTGTGGAAGAAGAGAAAGAGGGAGGGAAAAGTGTGACAATATTGCATTGATTGCTCTTGTTATTGGAATAAAATGGAATGTTATTGCAGCATATTTGGAAATATAGCGAAAATATGCTAACTTGTGTCCGGGTATTTGTTGGGAAAGTGAGAATACAAATATTCCGGTCGGCAAACAAGTGTTTTGATTGTGGTAAGATCTGGAAATTTAAAAAGATAAGACAATGATGAGTGAGGTTAAATTGGCGAATATTGATGGTGAGGAATTACGGAGAGAGCTCGAAATTTTGTTCGAGGATAAGGAGAAAAGAGTGTTTTTCATGCAGATGTTGGCAACAAGTGTCAAGGAGACAAACGAGTTGCTGAACGTGGTGACTTTGATGCTGGAATCCCCAGAAATATTACAGAATCCCGAGTCCAAGATGAAGATATGTGAATTTCTGAAGAAACATAAGGGTATTATTGCCGATTTATCAGAGAGTATGAAAGTGTTTTTATAGTTTGATTTCAAGATTTGTTTATAACAGTTTTCACTTTTTTCTTTTTGTTTATCAATGCGAATCCAGCAATGATTAATACGAGGGCGATCGGGTCGTGCCATGAGAATTTCTGGAGACCGAGCGATATTGACACGATGGCTCCGGTGATAGGGAGGAGGTAAATATACACGCTTTCCACAAAGGGCGAAATGTATAGCAGGGCTTTCAAGTTTAGGAAGTAAGCTATCATCGTGGCGAAAATAAGCACGAAACCGAGTTCCAACCAGATATGTACGGGAGCCTCTGACGTGAATAGCGGGGCTTCGAGGGTTTGATGCAAGCCGAAAGGAAGTACGAGGATAAAGGCTGCCAAGCTCATCCAGCGCATCACGATAACCGAATTGAATTTCTGGGTGTAGGGTTTGATTAATATGAGATAGAGCGCGTTGAAAACCGAGGCGACGAAGATCAGAACGTCTCCTGTGAATGAGTCTTTCACCGCTTCGGCGTGCGGGGTGATTGAAACGTAAAGAGTTCCCGCGAGTCCCAAAACGATACCGATGGCTTTGTAGCGATTGAAGTCCGCGTGAAGAATCAGTACGGCGAGTGCAATTACGATAATAGGTTGTACGGTACGGATAACAAAAGCATCCACGGGACCCGTGATGTTCAAGCCGTTGATGTATAGTAGTAAGTTACCCCCGATGCCGAGCAGACCGCCCAGCATCATCATGAAAATGTCTTTTCTTTTGGGTTTTGCCTGTTGTTTATTTGCCGGGATGAAGAGGGAGATGATCCAGAAACCGAAAGCCATGACCGTGCAACGAATTAACACGAGGCCATGAGGACCAATCCATTCCGGCATGAGGATCTTCATGAAATTCGTGTTAAAGCTATATATGACAATTGTTGACAAGACCATGAGATGCCCGATGATCTCTTTTGGCTTTTGAGTTGTTTCCATTCGTGTCGTTTTTTCGTGATAAACGGAAACTTCCCGGATAAGGTTTGAGTCGGTCTTGTAAATTATATTAAAAACTCAAACACTCGGTCGTGGTGGCGGATAATGTATCACTTGTGCATATCCAGAGCAACATCACCTGCCGGAATCGGTTCTTTTCTTATCGAAAAATGGAAACGAGTTCCACGTCCTTCAGAAGAGGTAAATTGAATGGTTCCGCCCATCGCCTCAATGTATGCCTTACAAATAGATAGGCCTAGTCCGGGGCCGTCGGTAAAGGTGTTTGCCTTATAGAATCTCTCGAAGAGGTACGTGTGTATTCTGGGCGGCATTCCTAAGCCCGTGTCTTCCACGATGAAGTTAATCATATTTTGTTCTTCATCCACGGAATAAGCGAGTTTGATGTGTCCTTTGTTCGTGAATTTCTGGGCGTTGGACAGGAGATTGAGAATTACCTGATATAATTTTTGTTGATCCGTGTACACCAAGAGATTCGGGGAGTCTCCTTCCAAATACAATTCTACGTTCGGGTGGGTGTTGTTCATTCGAAGAAGGATAATATCCTGGCAAAACTCGTGCAGACAGAAGGTTGCCATCTGTAAGTCGATCTTGTGCGCATCGATCCGGGCCAGCCGCAACACGTCATTCGCCAGATGGGAGAGTTGGTCGGAGTGTTCGTATATAAGATTCATGTACTCGTTTTGCTGGTTAGGTGTCAGCGTTTTATCCGTGCTTACCAGGTTGGTCCAGCCTAAAATGCAGTTTAGCTGGTCGTTAATTTCGTTACTCAGTTTTTCGAGAAACGTGAATTTTGACTTTTCAATCCGTTCAGTTTTGGACAAAGCATCTTGTAAACGAATTTGAGCCTGTTTGAGTTCCGTGATGTCATGAATGGTAATTAACATTTCCGGACGGTTGTGAATGTTCATGTATGAACCGGAAACGGCAACATTGCATTTGAAGGTTTTCTTGTCTGATAGACGCAGGCTTACAGTGGTTTCCAAGTTAGAAAAGTCCTTTTTCGTTTTAAAGGCTTCCGTTATTGCCTGTCTGATGGGACAAGCCTTGCAAAGTTCTCCGTTGCCGCAACCTTTATTCAGGGAATTGACACAATTAAGTAATTCCCCGACTCTTTTAGGTTGTCCGGAGTCCTCTGTGTCTGTAATTGCGTAATAGTTCGTTTTCTCCACGATAAAGTTCCTGTCAATGACAAGGATATAGGACTTTATGTGTTGTAAAATAAAATTGAATAGAGCCTCAGAAGTTTTGATTTCTCCTTTTTTGTCGCTAATAATTTGTTTCGCCTGTATATACTTGTATAAAATAAACAGGATTACACATATTAGTATCGCGATAATGATGTTATATTTCATGCTACACACTTCTTGTAATTCACCACAAAGTTGTTAAATTTTACCGATGTTCCAAAGGATAGAATTATAAATTTCTATATTTTTGGGAAAATTGTTTTGTCGCAAACACTCCTTTTTTGTAATATTTTTGTTTTTCGTTCTGATGTGCAGGTGTTTGCCAGTAGGGAAGATGGCATTAAAGTAGATCTTCGTATTCTTTATGACGGGCCACGTATACGCGGGCAAAAGGACAGGTGATGATAACCTTCAAGTGATTTTCCCGTGCATAATCCAACGTTTCTTTCACAAGTTTGGCCCCGTAGCCTTTATTTTGCAAAGGTTTGGGAACGAATGTGTGTAAGATGTTGATTCCCCCGTCAAAGGGTTTGTATTCTACGACGGCCGAATTCCCGTTTTCGGAGAATTCGAACATATGTCTGGTTTTATCATGTGTAATTTCCATGTTTTGAGTGTTTTTGAGTTTATAAATTTCTTATATATACGATAAAAGAGCGGGTGCAGTTTCAAACTTTTTATTAAAAATTATTTGTTGGGGGAAAGGAGGTTGGTCGGGGCATGGTGTATACTGGCGGTGTGGCCTTGATTGCTTATGATAAATTATATGTTTTGAGATGCTGATTATGAGAAATTTGATGATTATTTTTTGGTTTATAACCTATTTTCACGAACCGAGGGGTGGATTTCTCGGATAATTGTATAATTTTATAGCGCTCCCGTGTGGATGTGGCACGAGTGAGCGCGTGAATCATAATTATTTATTTAATACATTATAAGTCATGAAACAAACATTGACATTTAACCTTTCCACGATCGTTTCTACGGAAAGTAAAATTAAGGTCGATTATTTCGATACGAGTGTAGAGGCGTTCGATAATGGAGAATATTTGCAGTCGTTCTATGCTTTATTGGACTATGTGAACGACGAATTCCGTGAGAAATATGGGAACGCGAAAGGAACGGAATTTAATATTCCTCATGGTTCGATCGTGGTGAATATAAAGATCGAGGATGATCGGTTGTTGATTCACGCACCGTTTCTCTCTTTGCCGGAGAAGAATCGTATTCCCTTGTTACGGCAGGTTGCAGGCTTGAATTTTAATGCTATGGACTTGGCTCAAGTTGAGTTGAAAAAGGATCGATTGGCATTCGAGTACACTTGCCCGCTGGCACTGGCAAATCCTTACAAGATTTATTATATTCTTCAGGAGATTTGTAACACGGGAGACAAGTATGATGACGAGTTCGAGACTAAGTTCGGGGCTCAACGGATATATGAACCGAAAGTAACTCCTTTTGATGATGAAACGCTGAACACGGTTTACGAGGTGGTACAATTGAGTTGTAAGGAGTGTATGGATGCCGTGAAGGATTTCGAGGCGGACCGGAAATACGGGTTCGCGTGGAACGTGCTGGACACGACGATATTGAAGATATTGTATTACGCTCACCCGCAGGGACAGTTGTTGAACGACTTGAATAAGGCCGTTTCCGAGATGGATCGGGAAGATATTCCGTTGCCGGAAGTGGTGAATTACGGGAAGTCTGTCATTGCCCGCTTGCAGGGAATGACAAAAGAGCAATGGGCTGAGGATTTGTACTACGTGGAGACCTTTATTTCGGATAAACGTCGTTCTAATTTGAAGAATATTCAGGAGAATTTCGAGAATTCATACAATCGTGCCACCCAAGCGTTTGAAACGGGTGATTACATGACGTGTTGCTTGATGATTGTTTACAAGTTCTACGAGATGTACTATTATAATAACGTGCAGGATGACGTGAATGCGGTTGTGGTTCGTGCCTTGGAAAAAGCTTCCGCTAAACCTTGGGATGAGGCTGCCCCGATCTTACATGCTGCCATGGATAATATCATGGAGGGAGAGTTGGAACCGGATGATGACGACGACGAGGAAGGTGAATTTGATATGTCCCAAATGATGCAGGGTATGCAGCAAATGATGCAGCAAGGAATGCAACAAGCGGCACAAGCCATGCAACAGGGCGGTGGAATGATGGAGTACGTGCAGAAGGTGCAAGAGTTGCAGCAACAGCTAGCTGCCGGACAGGTGAGTATGGAAGATTATATGTTGAAGGTACAACAGTTAGCCGCCACTTATATGGGAAACGGTCAGCAACAATAATGAAATTTAATGATTATGGAACAGAATATTTTTAACGCTGTATATAAGGTCAATCATGCCGGTGGGTCAGGCAGTTGTTTTTACTTGAAAAATTATGACCTGTTCGTGACGAATTACCACGTGGTGGACGGTTTCCGCGAGGTTGCCCTGCAAGATAACGACAAAAATCGTTTTTACGCTAGAGTCGTGTTGGTGAACCCGGCAAAGGATATAGCCTTTTTAAAGGCTGAGGGGGATTTCTCCGCCCTACCGGAAATCGCTTTGTCCGCGTTAGATAGCGTGTCTATCGGACAGAAGATCAACGTGGCAGGTTACCCGTTCGGGATGCCGTTCACGGTAACCGAGGGAACCGTGTCATCCCCAAGGCAGTTGATTAACGATAGTTATTATATCCAGACGGATGCCGCTGTGAATCCGGGAAACAGTGGGGGACCGATGTTCAATGACCGGGATGAACTGGTCGCAATCACGGCAAGCAAGATTACGGATGCGGATAACATGGGATTCGGTATTCCGGTGACGGCTTTACGTGAGTTATTGGAACAGATCGGTGATCTGGATACAAGTGTATATAACGTGCAATGTAACAGTTGTGACGAGTTTATTTCCGATGAAGAGGAATATTGTCCGTCATGCGGGGATAAGTTGCCATCGAATGTTTTCCAGGAACGTTCATTGACCGACTTGGCAGTTTTCTGCGAGGAAGCTATTCAGGCTATGGGAATTAATCCCGTGTTGGCCCGTGTCGGTTACGAAAGTTGGGTGTTCCACAAAGGGAGTTCAGAGATCCGTATGTTCGTGTACCAGCGTTCTTACCTGTTCTGTACTTCACCGATCAACGTGTTACCGAAGAAGAATCTCGAACCCGTGTTGACCTACTTGTTGAATGCAGAGGTGAAACCCTATCAATTGGGATTGGACGGTAATCAGATTTATCTGTCTTACCGGATTCATATCTCCGACATCTTCTCTGATTTTGCAGACGAGGTACAGAAAAATATCACGAATATGGCGTTCAAGGCAGATGAGCTGGATAATTACCTGATGGATACTTTCGGGTGTGAATTGTCCGAGTATGCCAAGAAAGACGCTTGATAGAGGAAAATATATTGAGTCAAAGGGGCTGTTTGAAAAGTCATTTAATTTCCAAAAACTCCTCCGTCACTTCGTGCCACCTCCTCTATAAACAGAGGAGGTGCTGGTGACTCTTCCCGAAGACAGGAAGTATTTCAGCTCTCCCTCTGTTTATAGAGGGAGTACCCCGAAGGGGGGAGGGAGTTTGAGATGTGACTTTCCGAACAGCCTCTCTGTATAAAGTAAAAAAATGATGAAGACAGAGAAAGAGAAGATGCTTGACGGGGAGCTGTATAACGCCATGGACCCCGTATTATACGCGGAGAGGATTCGGGCTAAAGAGTTGTTGTACGATTATAATCATACCCGGCCTTCCGAGAAAGAGATCAGGGAACGTATCTTGCGGGAATTATTAGGAAGTACAGGGGATGATTTTCTGATTGAACAGCCGTTTAATTGTGATTACGGGTATAATATCCGCATCGGGGAGAATTTCTATGCGAACGTGGGGTGTACGATTCTCGACGTGGCTCCCGTGACGATTGGTGATAACGTAATGCTTGCCCCGAACGTGAACATATACACGGCAGGTCACCCGTTGGATGCGGAGATTCGTAATTCGGGGTTGGAGTACGCTTATCCGGTAAATATCGGGAACAATGTCTGGATTGGGGGAAACGTGACGATTGTACCGGGAGTAACTATTGGTGCTAATACGGTGATCGGTGCGGGGAGTGTTGTGACAAAGGATATTCCGGCTAACGTGGTTGCCGTGGGAAATCCTTGTCGGGTTGTCCGGGAAATTCCGAAATAGAGATGATTGTGTATATAATTGTTGTATCTTTATCTGCAAAATGAGAATATGGATAAAGTGATTTTAACCCAAGAGAATATAGGACAGGAACATATTTGTTGTGCCATGTCCGACAAGAAAAGTGCTGAGGGGGTGAAGGCCAAGAAAGAGTGGTTGGCGTGTCGTATGGAGGAGGGATTGAAGTTTGTCAAACTGAATGTCCGGGGAAAAGTTTTCATCGAGTATTTACCGGCTGAATATGCTTGGGTGCCTATCGAGGCGGACGGCTACACCTTCATCAATTGTCTGTGGGTGGCCGGATCGTTTAAAGGACACGGATACGGTCGGGAGTTGTTGAAAACGTGTGAGGAAGATGTTGCGGGTACAAACGGTGTGGTCGTGATGGTAGGGAAGAAGAAGTTACCGTATCTTTCGGACAAGGCTTTTTTCATCAGGCACGGGTACGAGGTGTGTGATTCGTGTGTTCCGAACATCGAATTATTGGTAAAACGGTTCAGACCGGATGCTCCGTTTCCTCGTTTTAAATCGTGTGCCTCTGCCGGTTTGGGCGATGATGTCAAGGGAATAGATATATTTTACACGGCACAATGTCCTTTTACGGTGCCCTATATCAAACTACTAGATCCGGTTATTCAATCTTCAAGTGTTCCCGTGCGGGTACACCCGATAATGACTCGTGAAATGGCACGGGATCATCGGGCGCCGCTCACCACGTATAGCGTGTTCGTGGATGGGAAATTTTATACCCGAGAAGTTCTTACTCCGGCAAAGTTACAGAAACTACTGGAGGAACAGTAAGTTTCGGTTTGGAGGCGTGGTAAATTACAGGTCTGTTTCTACCGTGTCTTTTTTGTCAATGTAATTGGAGAAACGGAATTCTGGCATACCGAGGGCCATGGCGGCATGAATCGTGCCGTTTATTCCTAGCATATTAGCGAGAGTTCCCTTGTTTTCCTGGTGGATGGCGGTGCAGACGAATCCCATGTAGAATTGGTTTACCCCGAGACATTCCGCCATGAGTGACCCGTTCTGATAAGCCAGATTTGCGTCTGCACTTCCGAAACGACTGGTTTTTGGCGTGTGGATAAACAGGGCGGCCGTGGCTCCCCGCAGAATCATGTCGTGTCCGTTGTCATACTCCCGGTTCAGGCGGTCAAACACGGGCAGGTAACGGTAGGCGTCCGGCATAATTCGTTTTAAGATGAGTTTTAGTATCGGGTTTTTCAATTTCTTGGCGGCCGAGTTAAATACGTCTAGCGTGAAACGACTGATTGCGTTTAGTTGTTTGGGATCGGTTATCAGCGTGAAGTGTACTTGTTGCATATTACTTGCCGTTGGGGCACGATGGGCGGCCTCGATGATTTGTTCCAGCATCTCTCTGGGAATCGGTCGGGTTGAAAATGCCCTGTTCGAACGGCGGGCTTTGCACACGAGCATCATTTGTTCGGGAGTGGGGTAGTCACTGTATTTGAATGCGTGTACCTTTTCAGGCGGGAATTCGGAATGAAGTACCGAGCTGGTAGGACATACTGCCACGCAATGCCCGCACACGATGCAATTTTCTACGTTTTGTACTTTTACCGCGGAGCCTTTTGTTTCCTGTGTGATGATCTGTGAAGGGCATACTCGTGCGCACTTGCCGCATTTAATGCAGGTACCCGTGTTGATACTTAATTTTCCGTCCATGATTCTGTCATTTTGCCTGTGTTAATAATACGCTGTATTGTTTACAAAAATAATGAATATTCTTTAACTTTGGAATCGTAAATTTGAACTAACCGGGGTATTATATGAAACAGATCGTTTTAACATTGGGGGCACCGAATGATGAACAGGGAAATTTAAGCCCGATGGCGGTGGATCGGCTAGAGTGTACATTAGGGCTTTATCTTCATAATGATGGTGTGAAGATTCTTTGTACCGGGGGATTTGGTGAATCCTTCAACACGACCAATCATCCTCATGCTTATTATTCAAAACGTTTTTTGATCGAGCGAGGGGTAAGGGAAAGTGATTTCTTGGAATTTGCGCTGACCACGAATACAGTGGAGGACTTCCGGATGTCAAAGCCGATAATCGAGCGGGAGAGGCCGGATTTGTTGTTCATTGTTACTTCTGATTTTCACATGGAGCGGGTGAAATTACTACATGGTCTTATTTTGAACTATCCTCATGTGGTTTTTATCCCGGCAAAATCAAGTCTGTCGGGAGCAGAGTTAGCTCCTTTGGTTTTACACGAGAAACTTGCCGTCAAGAGTTTACGGGATCGGGATTTTAAACTGTATTAATTGGGATGGATATTTTTAAGAAAAAACAAATTCTTTCTTTTGTGGATTTAAATTTTCCTTTATCTTTGCATCCGCATTTGGAGAGGTGGCAGAGTGGTCGATTGCGGCGGTCTTGAAAACCGTTGTACTGCGAGGTACCGGGGGTTCGAATCCC
>NZ_JADMSV010000016.1:0-108569 GCF_015560935.1 Butyricimonas sp. BSD2780061689_150309_C8 | reverse complement strand
TCTTTTAGCACCCCCAGTAACATCGGGTAAAAATGGTTGTTACGACTACGCGGGACCCGAAGTTCGAAGACCTTACCTCCATGACATACTCGACGACCACGAAAACCGTTACTCACGTCACCACGTGTCTCGTTATGAAGATCACGTTCCGATAACATTAAACTCTCTAAACCTTGTTTGACCAAGCCTTGTAAACCTAGTTCACCGTTTGTGATTTCGGAAATTATTTCCGAGATTTGTTCACGTGTAAATTCCATAATTATTCATTTTTGAAAATTGCATTACAAAAATAATCAATTCGGAATTTACACACTTTTTGAAACACTATCAAACACTATCATGGTAGCGTTCCTTGTATGCCAGGTGCCCCGCGGGGCAAACCATCATCGCCTCGTCCTTGTTATAAACGAATCCCGTTTCCCCGCGTACACCGTCCAGCACCGGGTTCAATCTCGATACCAGTTGAACGTCATGCCCCGTGGCGTACATGATATTATCCCGGCCCGAGTAAGCCATGTCACCGATTACCGTGTCCACCTCCATCCCGTTCTCCACGCTTCGCTCGACGAGCGGTTCCAGGTATTGCCCGTCCGCCTTCTCTCCCGTGGTTACAAGGGCCGCCGTGATGATCCCGTTGCTAGTCATGGCAACGTGTGTCTTGTAACCGAAAAAGGACTTGTTCACCGCCTTGTGCCCGACCCGGGCCTCCTTGTCAACGGAAAACGAGACGGAATCCTTGACGTCTTCAAGGGTTTCTTCGAGAAGGTTGACTCGCTCGTTCACCAGCGGAAGGGAAGACAGTCCCCCGTGGGAACGAACCCGTTGTACCAAACTCGTGCAAGCCGCCCGGGTTTGCTCCAGCGTTTCCCCGGGGGAAACCGTCGAGAGAATATCGTTGATTTCCCCGGCCGGGAGAGGGGCCTGCCGGATCGTGGATTGAAGGTGACGGAGACGACCTTGCAAGGCAACCCTGGCCGAGTACAAGTTATAACGGGAAAGCGTGTGGGTGGCATCGAGGATTATCGCCTTCCCTTCTAGAACACCGCGGGAGCGGGCAAGACTTACCGTTTTACTCACCAGGAGATCCCGCAAGTTCATGTCTTTTAGACGCTGGCGACGGAAACGGGTCAGCGTGCTGGCATCAAGAACGTCATCCTCGGGGGCTAAATCTAGAAAATACTTGAAAGAAAGATCGTAACGCGAACGATCTACAACGTCAACATCCGAGAGGTCAAAGATCACTTTCAAAAGAAGGTACTTGAAGACCCGGACGGGGTCTATAGCCACGCGACCGTTCGTCTGGCAGTATCTCGAGGATAATTCATCGTAAACAAAAGTGAAGTTCACCAGGTCGTTGAGCTGGTGAAGCTTGTTATCCCGGGGGATTAGTTTATCATACAAGTCGGAATAAACGCTGAAAGAAAGAGAGGTTTGGCGTGGTAACATCATACATTGTTTTAGCCCTCGAAGATAAACTTATTTGAAAAAAGTTAAAAGTAAAAAAATAAATATTTTGGAGAAAGTCCCCCAGAAGGGGACTTTTTCAGTGGCCTCGTTTATAGAGGAGGTGGCCGAAGGCCGGAGGAGTTTATTTTAATGTCTTTTTATTCAATCTCGCTAAGTTCCAGCCAGCGCATTTCCTTTTCGTCCAACAAATCAATGATCTCGGCAATTCGCTGGGAAGATTTCACCAGTTCGTCCGTATCAAGGGAACCGGAATTTAAGGCTGTTTCCAACCCTGTTTTTTCCGTGTTCAGTTTTTCCATGTCGGATTCCAGTTGCTGCATTTCCAGTCTTTCTTTGAAAGTCAGTTTACGGACTTTCTCCTTTTCTCTCACGGGTTTGGGTGCGACAGGGATTTTCTTCTCTTCCTGTTTACGCAGTAGTTCCTCTTCTTCTTTTTTGTTCTTGTACTGGGTGTAATTACCGGGGAAGTCTTTCACCACGCCGTCACCCTCGAAAGCGAACACCCGATCCACCACTTTATCCGTGAAGAAACGGTCGTGCGACACGATGATCAGGCAACCTTGGAAAGATTTTAGATAATCTTCCAACACGTTCAACGTCATGATGTCGAGATCGTTCGTCGGCTCGTCGAGAATCAAGAAGTTGGGGTTGCTCATGAGGACGGTCAGCAGGTAAAGCCTCCGGCGTTCGCCCCCGCTAAGTTTTGCCACGAGGGAATATTGCAGCTTGTCCGGGAAAAGAAAATATTCAAGGAATTGCGATGCTGACATCACCCGTCCGTTACCGAGGTCGATTTTCTCGGAAATGTTTTTCACGATGTCTATGGGGCGATCGTCTTCCTTGAAATTGATCCCGTCTTGTTTATAATAACCGTAAACCACGGTTTCACCAATTTCGATGGTTCCGCTGTCCGGCTCGATCTGGCGGGTGATGATATTCAGGAAGGTCGATTTTCCAACCCCGTTTTTCCCGATGATTCCGATCTTTTCCCCCCGTACGAATTTGTAGGAGAAATCCCGTAACACGCAAAAATCCCCGTAGCTCTTGTTCACGTGTTCCAGTTCGAGAATCTTCTTACCGAGGCGTTGTCCTTTTATATCGAGTTCCAGGTGTTGCTCTGTCGTGTTTTGAGAGGCGACCTCTTTTATTTTATAAAAATTATCGATCCGGTATTTCGCCTTATGCCCGCGGGCCTGCGGCATCCGGCGCATCCATTCCTGTTCCGTGCGGAGCAGGTTCTTGGCCTTGTCTATCGAGGCGTTTCGGGCCTCAATCCGTTCGTCTCTCTTTGCAAGATAGTAGGAGTAGTTTCCTTCGTAGGCGAATAAACCGAAATCGTCGATCTCGATGATCTTGTCGCACACCCGATCCAGAAAATAACGGTCGTGAGTCACCATGAGTAGCGTGGCATTCGTTTTTTCGAGGTACTCTTCCAGCCATTCGGTCATCTCCACGTCCAAATGGTTCGTCGGCTCGTCAAGGATCAGGAAATCGGGGTTACTGATCAATATTTTGGCCAGCCCGACACGTTTGCGCTGTCCCCCGGATAGCTCCTTAATCCGCTGGCTGTACTTGTCGACCTTGAGTTCCGACAAGATTTGTTTCACTTGCGTGTCGTAATCCCACGCGGCGAGAGCGTCCATTTGCGGGATGAGTTCTTCGAGAGCCGACGCGTCGTTGTCCTTCACGGCTTGCTCGTATGTTTTGATTAATTTCAAGGTCGGGTTCTCCGAGTTGAACACCTCTTCAAACACATAATTTTCCGGGTTAAGTTCCGGGTCTTGGTCCAGAATACCGATTGAAATGTCATTACGGGAGATCACGGAACCCGTGTCTGCGGAGTCTTTGCCCGCGATGATACGTAATAGGGTGGATTTTCCCATCCCGTTCTTGGCAATTAAAGCTACCTTTTGATTTTTGCCGATTCCAAAAGTTATATTTTCAAACAGGAGTTGTTCCCCGAAACGTTTACTGAGATTTTCGACTTGTAAAAAACTAATCATGCTATATTGTTGATTTGGGATTTCTTGATTTATGATTTTAGATTCCAACCGCACGAGGCTTGCACTTAAACTACCCCCTCTAACTCCCCCTGTGTAAGGAGGAGTTGGTGGGGGTAGTTGATTTTTCATTCTAAACTTTAAACTCTAAACTTCTTTTAAATCATGGAATTTAAAAACGCTTTCCGTTTTCCTTCCTCGAAACGTTCGATGGCGTACCGTAACATGGTACGGGGCATTTTCTTGTAGCGAGGAGTGAGGTAATCGACTAAAAGTTGTTCGTCTTCTTTGCCGATCTCACGGAGAATCCAGCCCACGGCTTTATGGATCAGGTCGTGAGGGTGGTGCTGGAGAAGGTCGGCAATCGCGAGGGCATCCTTGAATTCACCTTGTTTCACGAAATGCATACAGGAGATCATGGCGATGCGCTGTTTCCAGAGGTGATTTTCTTTTGCCCAGTCGTAAAGGAGTTGTTTGTCCTTGTCGAAAAGCCAATGCCCCAAAATCTTGTAACAGCTAAGGTCAACGAGATCCCAGTTGTTGATGGCGTCTACCTGACTCACGTAGAAATTCACGCAAGTCTCTCTGGACGCGTGGTCTTTGAGTTTGGCGTAACGATAGGTTAATGCCAGGAGGGCCGTCAGGCGATACTCGTGGTACGGGGAGGCGAGTAGTTCCCGGAGTGTGTCGAAGTCCGCGTCAAAATGTTTTTTGGCAACGATACGCAAATTCGGAACGACCACCCCGATAAATTGATCCCCTTCACCGTATTCCCCTTTACCCGTTTTGAAGAAACGGGGCAGGAAAGCCGCTTTCGATTCGTCCCGGTATGTATTTATTTCATTTATAATTTCTTTCGTTGAATTTTTCATCTTTCCCTCAGTTCTTTAGTTCCCGGTGTAAAGGTAATTATTGTTAGTAAAAAAGTAGGCGTTGTTATTAAAAAATTGAATAAAAATGGGGGACGTATTCTTTTTAATTGTATTTTTACCACATAATCGAAAAACGTGGATTTATGTCAAAAATTATAGCTATCGCGAACCAAAAGGGGGGTGTTGGAAAGACAACGACGTCTGTAAACTTGGCGGCTAGTTTGGCTGTACTGGAACAGAAAGTGTTGTTGGTTGATGCTGATCCTCAAGGGAACGCGACAACGGGAGTGGGATATGATTTAAAGGAATTGAAGGCGACTATCTACGAATGTCTGGTGGACGGGTTGGAGCCGAAAGAGGCGATCCTGAAGACGGATATTGAGAATTTGTTTTTGTTGCCTTCCAATATAGATTTGGTGGGAGCCGAGTTGGAGATGTTGAATTTCGAGGAGAAAGAGAGTGTAATGGCAAAAGTGTTGGCAAAGGTGAAAGATGACTACGATTATATTTTAATCGATTGTTCGCCTTCACTGGGTTTGTTGACCGTGAATTCATTGGCCGCGGCCAATTCGGTGATGATCCCCGTGCAATGCCAGTATTTTGCATTGGAGGGATTGGGTAAGTTATTAAATACGATCAAGATTATCCAGAAACGTCTGAACACGGCTCTGGAAATTGAAGGATTCGTGCTGACCATGTATGACGGGCGTGTCCGCCTGTCGAACCAAGTGGTTGCCGAGGTGCGGAAACATTTCGAGGAGATGGTTTTCGACACGTTGATTCAGCAGAACGTGAAACTGGCAGAGGCCCCGAGTTACGGACAACCGGTTATCCTTTACGATGCCGAGTGTCGCGGTTCCGTGAATTATTTGAGTTTGGCAAACGAATTGCTGGAGAAAAACAAAAAATAGTTTAGAATTTAGAAGATTCTGTGATTGCTGATTCAATGATTCAGTGATTAAAAATAGGTGGAAATAGAGCGGGAGGGAAGAAATCACTTAATCTGAGATCATTAAATCACTAAATTAATAGGATCTAAAATTAACAAGAGATGGCGAAAAAGAGTGCATTAGGTAAAGGATTGGGAGCGTTATTGTCGGATGCGGCAGAGGAGGCGAAGCCAAGGGGAACGGCCTCATCGGCGTTACAGGAAGAATTGAAATTGTGTGATATTCGCCCGAATCCGAACCAACCGAGAACCGTTTTCGATGAGGAGGCTTTGCAAGAGTTGGCCTCTTCAATCAAGGCTATCGGCATCGTGCAACCCATCACCGTGAGGGAAGTGGAAGACGGGAAGTACGAGATTGTTGCCGGGGAACGTAGGTTCCGGGCATCGAAGATGGCAGGGTTGGAAACTATTCCCGCTTATATTCGTAAGGTGGAAGAAGAGTCCGTGCTAGAATTGGCATTGATTGAAAATATCCAGCGGGAGGATTTGAACGCTATCGAGATTGCGATTTCGTACGAGCGTTTGATTGACGAGTGCAACCTGACACAGGATGCGTTGAGCGAACGGGTAGGTAAAAAGAGAACGACGATTTCGAATTATTTGCGTTTGTTGAAGTTGCCCGCCCCGATACAGTTGGCAATCAAGGAACGGAAAATCAGCATGGGGCATGCCCGTGCTATTATTAATATAGAAGATGCGGAAACCCAGTACATGGTTTTCGAACAGATCATGAAATACGATTTCTCCGTGCGAAAAGTCGAGGAAATCGTTCGGGAACTGATGAAACCGGAAGAGGAAAAAGAGAGAAAAGCCGAGAGGAAACGTCAACCTATCGAGGACTATATGGAGTTACAAACTCATCTGGCTCGTTATTTTGACACGAAGGTTGACCTGAAACGGAACGAGAAGGGAAGAGGGAAGATCGTGATTTCTTTTAAATCGGATAGCGATCTGGAGCGAATTGTTGAATTATTGGATAAGGTGGATAAGAAATAAACTTTGTAGTGAGAAGTATTTTAGTGAAAATAGTTTTGATTATCCCGGTTTTGCTTATTTGTACGGGAGTAACGGCGTCGGAGTATCGTTCGGATTTCCCTGTATTCTTGCAAGACACGATCATTCACACGGATTCCTTGACGTTCACGGGAAAAGAGGAAGTGTTGAAAAGTAAAGCGAGAAAAAGAGATAACGGTAAACCCCATTCCCCGCATCGGGCAACGATCATGGCGATGGTATTACCGGGTTCCGGACAGATTTATAACCGTCAATGGTGGAAGTTACCGATCTTGTACGGGGGTATCGGGGCTACCGTGTACGGGTTGTCGTGGAACATGAAATATTACAAGAAATACCGTACTGCATTCGTGGATTACACGGCTTATCTGAACGCTTTGGAGGCTGATCCGGAAACGCCTTACCCGGCCAATTCCAGTTGGGATAAATTGATGTTACCGGGTAAAACGGCAGAGAATTACAATGCATCCATGCAAAAGCGTTTACAAGAGCAGTTGAAAACAAAGAAAGATAATTATAAACGGAATCGGGACTTATTGTATATCGTGTCGGGTGCTATATACGCAATACAAATTATTGATGCTACGGTATTTGCCCATTTTTATGATTTCGAGATTAACGACGATTTGTCGATGAATCTTCGTCCCTCAACCGGATTTTCTCCTGTCAGCGGGGGAACCGTGGGTTTGACATTAACTTTTAATTTTTAAAGGAATAACCATGCGTTTTGTGTTTTTGTGGCTATGTGCGATTTTATTTTCAGGTGTAGTATATGGTGAAAGTGATCGGGATTCGTTGAAAGTACGATTGGGTGCGCCCCGGTTAAATTTAGGGGCGCCGGTATTGTTGACAGATTCTATTCCGGGAGCTTTTATCGAGCGATTGGATGAATTATACAGTAAATGGTACGTTTCCAGATTGGAGGAAGGTAATTACGTGGATTCGGTGTACCTGACCGAAATGGTGACCGGGCCGGCTGTTCCGGATTCGGTGTATTTACAACGCTTGGATAAATTAAATTCAGCGATAAAGCTTTCCTACAATGATATTGTACGGAATTATATTGAATTATATACCGTGAGACGTCGAGCCCAAGTGGGAACGATGTTGGGACTGAGTTCCTATTATTTCCCTATTTTTGAAGAAGTGTTGGATCGGGAGGGATTGCCGCAGGAGTTGAAATACTTGCCCGTGATTGAGAGTGCTTTGAACCCGCGGGCATTTTCCCGTGCGGGAGCCTGTGGCTTGTGGCAGTTTATGTACGGAACAGGGAAGATGTACAAGTTGGAAATAAATTCTTTTATTGACGAACGCCGTGATCCGGTAAAATCCACGGAGGCTGCCGTTTGTTTCTTGAAAGATTTGTATAAGATTTACGAAGACTGGATTCTGGTGATCGCGGCTTACAACTGCGGGCCGGGTAACGTGAACAAGGCCATACGACGGTCGGGAAGTAAAAAGAATTATTGGGACATTTATTTCCATTTGCCGAAGGAGACGCGTGGTTACGTGCCGGCTTTTATCGCTGCCATGTACACGTTCAATTACCATAAAGAGCATAATATTTTCCCGTTAGAGAATGAGTTGCCCACGATGTGTGACACGATCATGATTTCCGATGCCTTGCATTTCGAGCAGGTGGCCAAATTGATGGATATATCCGTGGAACAAATTCGGGATTTGAACCCGCAATATCGTTCGGATATTGTGCCTGCCGGATTCGGGAAGAGTTACGCTTTGCAGGTTCCTTATAATCATGTTGGAGAGTTTATTGATAAACAAGATACGATCTTTGCTTATAACCGGACGACTTATTTTAATGATAGTGACCGTACGGCCGATCCGAAGAATCGTTTCAAGAAATACGCTCATGCCCATGCTGTACCCAGCAATAAAGCCAAATTGGTTTACACGGTGAAAAGCGGGGACGTGATCGGGAAGATTGCCGAAAAATTTAACGTGCGTTTATCCGATTTGAAGTATTGGAACGGGATGACGAAAGACCGAATTAATATCGGGCAGAAACTTACGGTTTACGTGCCGAATAATAAGGTTGATTACTATAA
This sequence comes from Butyricimonas sp. BSD2780061689_150309_C8, assembly GCF_015560935.1. NCBI lineage: Bacteria > Pseudomonadati > Bacteroidota > Bacteroidia > Bacteroidales > Odoribacteraceae > Butyricimonas > Butyricimonas sp. BSD2780061689_150309_C8. The sequence goes on along the minus strand of NZ_JADMSV010000016.1, from coordinate 100,201 downwards.
GTCCAAAGTGGATGCCAAGTATGCAGGGGTTGCTGCGAACGCGGAAGTCGAGGCAGAACCTTTAACAGAAGGCGAGTTCTTCTACTACACGATCAAGCGAGGCGAGAATCTGTGGTCGATTGCTAAGAAATATCCGGGCGTGTCGAACCGGGACATCATGAAATGGAACGGGTTGACTGATCGATCGGCAAAGAATCTAAAACCGGGACAAAAGTTAAAGATTAAGATTTAATAATAGAAAGTGAGATTTTATCTCACTTTTTCTTTTATATTTGTATTGATGGAATTCAATATTTAATTCATTGATGCTCGATAATTTACATGTAGAACAAATTGCTAGGGGGAATCGTGTCGCTTTTAAAGAGCTACACGAGGAGTTGTACGGACGGATGTTTTATTATGTGTATAAGATGTTGCACGATAAAGAACAATCGGAAGATATTATTCAGGAGGCATTTGTTTTATACTGGGGAAATCGTGTGAATTTTAATAGCCTGTTAGCTGTCAAAGCTTATTTGTTTTCCATTGTTAGAAATAAAGTCATGGCGCAGATTCGGGATGTGGCCAATCGTAAGCGTATTTTGGACCGTATCGAACGGGAAGAGGGCGAGACGGGAGATCACCTGTTAATCACGGCCGAAATCTGCGGTGAAGTACAGCGTGCTGTTCGAGAATTGCCGCCCCAGACTCGTCGGGTGATCGAATTGAGCATGGAGGATATGACGGTTGAAAGGATTGCCGAAGTCATGCAAATCTCACCTAATACGGTGAAGACGCTAAAAAAAGCAGGATACCAAGCTCTGAGGGAGAAGTTGAAACATTTGAGGGTGTTGTTGCCGTTTTTATTCATGGGTTAATCGAGTAAAAAGAAGATGTTTTTTGAAAAAAAGTGATTTTTCATTCACCCGTTTTCCGGATTCACGAAATTATATGGTGTAATTCAGAAAAATAAGTGTATGATGAATCTTGTAGAAAAAGAGATAAAAGTCGCGGATATTATTACCCGAAAATTATTTTCCGGAGAAAAGATGACGGAAAAAGAGGAGGGGATGTTGCAGGAATGGTTGGATGAATCGGAGGAGCATCAAGCATGGTTTAGATCATATCAAGAAAAGACGTCTTATGAGGAGTTTGAGGAAATCATTCGAGTATCGGATCAACAGGAGCAATGGAAACGCTTAGAATCTGGGTTAAGAGGTGGGAACGTGGTGAATTGGAGAACGTGGATGGCTTATGCGGCAGGGATTATCATTTTAGTATCTTTGGGCTTATGGTTCGGGTTGCGGGATAGAGTAGGAAAAGAGTCTGTTATGCAAGTGGCGGTGATCGAGCCGGGAAAGTTTCAGGGATTTTTGATTTTAAATGATGGTCAGAAGGTTGCCTTGGAAAAAGGCGATACGCTGATCTCTGCAGCCACTTCGAATATTTCCGTGTCGACGGGACAAGTTTCCTATAAAGAGAAGAATGTGGGGCGGGAAGAGGTGCCGATGGAATACAACACGATCGTTGTCCCACGGGGTGGAATTTATTCTTTGATTTTGAGCGACGGAACACAAGTTTTTTTGAATTCCGATTCAGAACTACATTATCCTGTAAGATTTGGCGAGGGAAACCGGGAAGTTCGTTTGAAAGGAGAGGCTTTTTTTAATGTGACACCTGATTCGTCGCGTCCCTTTATCGTGTTAGCCGGGGAGGTTCGGACACGGGTTTTCGGAACTTCTTTCAATATACTGGCTTATGCCGATGAACCGGCAATAGAGACCACTTTATTTACCGGGCGGGTGGAGGTATCTGTTGAGCATTCTTTATTGAAAAAAATTCTGACTCCTGGAATGCAGGCAAGTTGGACGGATGGAGCAAGAGACATTTCCGTGAGGGAAATAAATTCTGACCTACGGTCTCTTTGGCGTGATGGAATTATCGTGTTGGATGATGATGAGCTTGAGAGCGTGATGCGAATGTTGGCTCGTTGGTATGATGTGACCTACGAGTGGAAAGGTGATCGTGGGGAGAGGCATACTTTTACGGGAAGGATTAACCGTAATGATGATTTGGCCAGTGTGTTGAGTATGTTGACTTTGTTAGGTGGACCTCGTTTCGAGATCAAAGGAACGACCGTGTATATTTATTAAAAAATAACCGGTGACATGTGGAAGATGTTACCGGTCATTCAATCTCCTGGTAAACCAGGACATTATTAATTTAAATGTTCTACAAATCTATGAAAAAAAATTGTAAAATGAAACATTCGAGGATGTTTTCTGTTTCGTGCAAGCTATTATTGGCGAGCGGCTTTATCCTGTTGATCGGGATCATGTTTGCCCCTACGATTGCTCGCGGACAGCAGAAAGACAAGCTGATTTCGTTGAAATTAGATGGAGAGAGTGTACTTGACGCGATTCAGAAAATTAATCGTCAGAGTGGAAATTCGATCAGTTACAAGAAAGAGGAACTTGAGAAAGAGAGTAAACGGGTTACGGTGAATTTGAAAGATGCTAAGGTGTTGGCAGCGGTGGAAACCGTGTTGAAAGAAACCCGTTTGGTGGCAATTGTACATGGAGATGTAATCTTGATTGTACCCCGGCAGATGAATACAGGAACGGTAAAATCGATTACGTTGAAAGGTTTCGTGACGGATCAAAATAAAGACCCGATGCCGGGGGTAACCGTAAAATTGGTCGGAGTGTCTTTAGGGACAGCGACAAATGCCCGTGGGTATTTTTCAATAGAACTTCCCATACAGCAGGGGACTTTGGAGTTCACTTTTGTGGGGTTCAAAAATAAGCGAGTCGCTTTTTCAGAAAAAACGGATACGCTGCGAGTGGTGCTGGAAGAAGACGTGAAAGCAATAGAGGAAGTTGTCGTGACCGGTTATCAGGCGATTAAAGAAAAGGCTATGGCGGGATCTTATTCTAAAGTGAAGGCCGAGGAACTTGTTATGACTGGAAATGAGACTATTGAATCCATGTTACAGGGAAAGGTTCCGGGGATGGTGGTAATTAATCAGAGTGGGTTGACAGGAACTCGACAAAAAGTCCGGGTACGGGGTACTTCAACCTTGGTGGGTAATGCCGAACCGGTGTGGGTGGTGGATGGAATTATACAGGAGGATAATCTTCCTTTCGAAACCAGTGAATTGGGAGCGATCGGGGATAGTAATCTTGATATGATGAAAGATTTTATCGGGGGAGCGGTCTCTTGGTTGAATCCCAATGATATTGAAGATATTACTGTATTGAAAGATGCTTCTGCCACGGCGATTTATGGGGTGAAGGCAGCTAATGGGGTAATTTTGATCACGACGAAAAGAGGTGAAAGAGGTTCGATGTCGGTGAATTATTCGGGAAGTTTTTCGACGAGTCAAAAGATGAATTACAAGCGGCAGGACGTTATGAACTCGAAAGAACGTGTTGATCTTTCGAGGGAAGCTTTCTCCCGGGGAGCGAGGGTCGGAAAGGAAACGGTGGGATATTCTGCGTTAGCTTACGCTTATCTTGAACGAAAAATCAGTTGGGAAGAATTTAATACCGGAGTAAAAAAATTAGAGGCCACGAATACCGATTGGTTTGACATTCTTTATCGGACACCGTTTAGCCAGTCTCACTCGCTTAGCTTTTCCGGAGGAAATGATGACGCTACTTACCGGGCTTCTTTCGGTTATAGTAACGTGAAGAATACTGCGAAAGGGAATGAACAGGAGACTTATACAGGTAGTTTGAACACGAGTTTTATTTTTTGGAAAAAATTGACCGTGACGGCAGGCTTGTCAGGTAGCCACGTGAAGACACAGGCTTTTGCTGCCGGTGTAGATCCTTTTAATTACGCGATCAATACGAGTCGGGTCATCGGTTGTTTTGATGAAGAGGGGGAATTGTTTTATTACACGAAAGGTAAGTATAAATATAATATAATAAATGAGTTGTCTAATTCGAATAATGAAAATACAACCAAGAGTTTAAAGTTGAATTTGAGCGCTCGTTGGCGGTTCTCTGAAAATTTTACGTTAGCTGCAACTTTGGGTGGTTCAACTTCGTCGTATTTTGCCGAGTCATGGTTCACGGAACGTTCTCATAAAATAGCATCTGTCCGTGGCTATGAGTTTGGAGAGTACGGGGCGACAACCACGGAGTTTCAAAACTCATTCTTACCTTACGGGGGGATGTTGACTACTTCCGAGAGCCGTAATTTTAGTTACACGGCTCGGGTGCAGTTCGAGTACGTGCAGTTGTTAAAAGGGGTACATTCAGTGAACCTGATGGCGGGAATAGAGAGTCGGAGCAATGAATATGACGGTTATTCGCAAACGAACTGGGGGTATATGCCCGATCGTGGTAAAACTTTCACGGATGTTCCGTTGGAAACCCCTGCGGGGAAATTGAATACAATGTATGCCCGAACAAAACCGACAATAACGGATAAGGTTTCGAATTACGTTTCTTATTATGCCACGGCAAGTTATATGTATGATAATCGTTATTCGATTAATTTATCCGTAAGGGGTGATGGTTCGAATACCTTTGGTAAGACCGCCAAGTTTCAGCCGGTATGGTCAGCCGGATTACGCTGGAATGTAACGGATGAACATTGGATGGCCGATCAGAAGTTCGTGAATACGCTGGCTTTTGTTGCTTCGTTGGGGTATCAGGGAAACGTGGCGGAAAATATTAGTCCTGATTTTATCGCTAAGGTTTTGGCCGTGGATTCGAAAACGGGGGAATACCAGATGACTTGGAAAAGCTTGCCGAATCCTGATTTGAAATGGGAGAAGACGTTTACGGTTAATCTGGGGGCAAATTTTTCCATATTGGGAAATAAACTGAACGGTACATTTAATTGGTATTATAAAAAGACCGTGGATGTGATTACTTCGGCAAAAGTGCCTTACGAGACAGGGACTACGAGTATGTATGTTAATGATGGCGAGGTGTCCAATCAAGGTTGGGATTTGTCTTTTACCGTGATCCCTATCCGGACGAAGGATTTCATGTGGAGTTTGGGTACGAGCTTTTCCGGTAATAGTAATAATGTTAAATCCGAGGTAGAAAAGAATGGAACATGGAAACACGCGACAGATGGATCAATCGCTAAAGCCGGGTATCCGGTGGGTAGTTTCTGGGCATTCAAGTTTACCGGATTAGATCCGGAGAACGGGGGACCGCTTTTTGATCTTTCACGTGCCAACACGAGTAAGGCTGCGGAAGATGCCACGGAATACATGGTTTATATGGGTACCCGCGAACCGACATTCACGGTTGGAATCAATATGGTGTTTCGGTGGAAACGTTTTTCTTTCCCGTTGAATTTTTATATTAGTCGGGGTAATTATGAATTTCTTGATTCTCCTTACGAGAATGGTTACGAGATGTTGAGTGAATTTAAGAATGCTTCTAACGAGTTGAACGATCGATGGCGTGAACCGGGGGACGAAACTCGCACGAACATTCCTTCTATTCCGGTAGGAAAGAATTGCCAACCTCTTTATCCTTTTGAAAATGGAGTAGCTCTTTATCCGTTGGATGCTTGGCAATATTCTGATGTCAGGGTGGTGAATGCTTGGTATATTCGCTTTAATGATTTCAGATTTTCATATAATCTTCCGGATAAGTGGATAAAAGGATTCGCGAAGAGCGTGGCACTTTCTTGCACGGTAACAAATCCTTTACAGATAAAGAGTAAAGATTTTAAAGGACGTGATCCTGAGGTTGCGCTAGGAAGTCAGCCTCGTTCTCAGAATTTTTCATTCGGTATAAATGTAAGTTTTTAACGATAAAAGCGATAATGATGAAGAAGAATATATATTTATTAATCATTCTTTTGTCTCTTGTAGGGTGTAAAGATTTTCTGGAGGAGACAAGTCAGGATTTGGTACGTCCCTCTCAGGTGACAGACCTAGAGCAGATATTGCTGGGTGATGGTTATGGATCTCCTTATTATAGTACGACTATATTCACGGATGAACAGGCAAGTACGAATTTGGATGATGAATCTTTTCAATCCACTTATGATGAGTTAAAATGGCTTTACACGTGGAATAAGGATATGTTCACGGATGCCGGGGCAGGATACTTTCATTGTTTTTGGGAGATGCCTTACAGGCGTATTTTAGGTTGTAATTTGGTATTGGATTACTTGGACGAGATGGCAGGGAAAGAAGTGTTGCGGGAGAGTTTACGGGGAGAGGCTCTGGTGCTGCGTGCATGGAATTATTTCCATTTGGTGAATATGTTTGGTATTGCTTATAGTCAAGGTAATCCGTCAACGGATTTGGGGGTTCCACTAAAATTGGACGCTACGGTTAACGGTGATTTTTATACTCGTAACACGGTTGCGGAAGTGTATGCCCGTATAGAAAAGGATTTGCTTGATGGAAATCGTTTGTTAATGGAAAACAGGTATGAACGTACATTTTACCGGATAGACCATCTTGCAGCGAAAGCGATGTTGTCAAGGGTATATCTTTACATGGAAAATTGGGATAAAGCTTTGGCATACGCTGATTCAGTCCTCATCTTGAAGTCTGATTTGCTGGATCTGAATAATTTCAGTATGGACGTATATAATACATCTGGTACGGGTTCGGTTTATTTGGCTACCGCTCCGGATGAAATTATATGGGCGAGGAATTATCTAACTGGTTACTCGCTGTCTTCGAGTGTGATAGCATGGGTAATAGGACCTTTTGTCGTTTCTCAAGAGTTGATAGGACGTTATGAACAAGGTGCTTTCGCTGATATATCAGCGAAGAGGGTGCGTGATTTGAGGGCTTTTTTTTATTTTACTTTTGGAATGGATATATGGGGTTTCCAAGGGGATATGCGAGAAAGTATTGCAAAAGGTGGATCCAGTAGTTACATTCAAGGCATTCGTACTGCCGAACTTTATTTGAATCGGGCCGAGGCTTATACGCAAAAATTTTTGAAAGAAGGGAATGACGCCTATCGTAATCAGGCATTGACTGATTTGAATAAGTTGAGAAAATATCGTTTCAATAAGGAATTTCCTGCAGACGAATTGAATATTACAGACGGTCAGGAGTTGTTGGAATTTATTATTGATGAGAGATTCAGGGAGTTATGTGGTGAGACAAACCATCGATGGTGTGATTTGCGTCGTTATGGATTGACGGTTACTCACGTGTTAAAGCCGGAAGGGCAGACGTATTCACAGGACATGAGACATTATGTACTGCCCATCCCGGAACTTGTTCTGGAACAAAATCCTTATTTGGTGCAAAACTGATCAATGTTTAAAGTATAGAGATATGAAAATAAAGTATATATTATGGATATTTGTTGTCATCGGGATGATCGGGTGGCAGAGTTGTAGCGATGATTCGGAAACGCTTACTCCTTCGGATATGGAAGAATGGAAACCGGTTCTTGCTTCGGGAAATAATGTTTATGATGAAAAAATAGAGGATTTTTATAATCGTACGGGCGTATATATCCTTTACCAATTCGAGCCTAGAGAGGTGTATTTTGACGGGTCGAATGCATGGAAAGAAAATCTTGTGGATACGATTATAACAAGTCAGACTTATACTCCCAATGGGGATGATATTTACGTGGAAGGTGATTATGTCTATATCCAAGGTACAAAATATCCTATCGGTACAACTGATGGTGAAGATTTTACCACGCTTAAACGAGAGGTGATCTTGACGGATGACGGGGATATATATGTGCGTGCTTACACGGTGACTCTCACTAAAAATAGCATAAACGTGAATGAGGCGAAAAATGAATATGTAGGAAAGCAGTTCGAGTGGGTGGAAGAGATGTTTTTGAATTTTTATCCGGATACAATACTTCGGGTTGCCTTACCTTTGAAAATTATATTGGGACGAAATTTGTGGTACACGAATTCCATGTATATGTATGGTTTGAAGGAATATTCATACTATTACTCGTTCCATAACTTGATATTCAGTCATGGCGATGAATCCTTGGATGATTTACTTGCAAGTGGAAAGAATAAAATTAAAAATGATGTTCATTCGTGGTTTATCACGGAAAGAATCGAGTCCATGTATTCGTTGGATGAGTTCAACTTGGTGTCGGATTATTCTTGGGCGGGAGGGGCGTCTTCAGCTCGTCCTTCAACAGGACAATGTTATGGATTAGGATTCGTGATAAGACCGACGACGACTATTTTGACTACAATTTTAAAGACTGATCTGGCAAATTATTTAACGCTGATCATGGGAAATTCTTATGAAAAGTTGACGGCAGAACCGGCCAACGGAAATTATAATGCCAATGATTTTACCGGAATTTTGCATCCCAAGAAAGATGTAAATGGTCTGATTCGAAAAAAGTATGACATATTGATGAATGAATTCAAACGCCTAGGGATAGATCTACAGGCGATCGGCGAATTGTATAATTGAAAACCGAAAGGCAAGGAGAACCGGTGACTGTTTGGGTGCGAAGATGGAAACTGGCTCTCCTGCATAGGTTTATTTAAAGATAGATGTCACTAAACGTGACGTCATGCAGTATTTATGACTAAAAAATCGTATGTATGGAAAATCCAATTGTAAAAGTAGAACACTTGTATCATCGTTACGCGACACAATGGGCTATCGAGGATATTAATTTTGAGATTGAGGAAAACGGAGTCATTGGCTTGCTTGGGTCCAATGGTGCCGGAAAGTCAACAACAATGAACATTATTTGTGGCGTGCTGAAACAGACCCGGGGGAAAGTGTATATTAATGGTATCGACACGTTAAAAAATCCCGTGGCGGCTCGGAAATATATAGGTTTTTTACCACAGAAACCACCATTATACCCGGATTTGACCGTGGATGAATATTTGCGGTTTTGTGCAGAAATACACTGGATGGAACGGAAAAAAATTAATGCTGCTGTTGGGGAGACCGAGGAACGTTGTGGGATCACGCACATGAAGGATCGATTGTTGAGAAATCTTTCCGGGGGGTATCAGCAACGAGTAGGTATTGCTCAAGCTATTTTGCATGATCCGAAATTTGTGGTTCTTGATGAACCGACGAACGGGTTGGACCCGAACCAAATTCTGGAAGTTCGACAATTAATTCGTGAGATTGCAGAAGATCGTACGGTGATGCTTTCAACGCATATCTTGTCAGAAGTACAAGCTACTTGTTCGACGATCAAGATGATCGAACACGGGCGGGTTGTTTTTTCCGGTAGCGTGGAGGAGTTTGATAATTACATCGAGCCGAATACGCTTTATGCCGTATTCGATTTACCACCATTACCGGATGAATTGCTGATGATTGCCGGAATCAAAAAAGTTGAGATGGTGGGCGGTCATGGCGTTCGTTTGTGGTATGACGGGGAACGGGATACGATTAAGCAGGTGATCCGGGAAAGTATGGTTCGGGGATGGGAGATGACAGAGATCCGGTCCGAGAAAAGTTCGATGGAAGCTGTTTTTGCAAAGTTATCAGGAAAGTAAATCATTGTTAAAGAAAATATTATGAGAGCAATATATAAAATCGCCCGCCTAGAGTTATCGAATCTTTTTTACTCACCGGTGGCTTGGTTATTATTGATTTTTTTCACATTCATGATGGGAATGACGTTTGCAGGGGCACTGGAAGGTTTTGCCCGGCAGCAGGAATTGGGTACTCGGGGTTTATATGCCGTGTCGCAAAATTTATTTTATTCACCTAAAGGCCTTTGGCCCCAAGTCAGTCAATGGTTTTATTTGTTAATGCCTTTGCTGACGATGGGATTGATTAGCCAGGAGTTTAGCCGAGGTTCGATTAAATTACTTTTCTCCGCACCCATTACAGGTTTCCATATTGTATTGGGGAAATATCTCGGTATTATGTTGTATGGGTTGTTAGTGGTCGGAATACAGTTGGTTGCCGTCGTGGTTGCGGGCTATGCGGTGGAATTTTTTGACTGGTCCGCGGTATTAACCGGACTTTTAGGACTTTATCTATTATATGGTCTGTATGCCGCGGTTGGTCTTTTTATGTCAACATTAACGAATTATCCTATTGTTGCCGCAATCGGGATGCTTGCTTTATTGAGTTTGTTGAGTTTAATTTCTGGTATTTGGCAAGAGTATGCTTTTACACGGGAAATTACTTACTGGTTATCGCTTGGGGGACGTGTGAATTCTTTTATTAAAGGATTGATATGTAGCGAGGATATACTTTATTTCGTGATCATGAGTAGCATGTTTTTGGCTTTTGCCGTGTTGAAGTTGGAGTTATTGCGGGAAAGTTGCTCTTTCGCGGGTAAAGCTGTTCGTTATTTGGGCGTGTTCGTGATTGCGATCTTTTTGGGGTATTTGACGTCTCGTCCGGTGATGAAGGTTTATCACGATTCGACTTATACAAAAGCGAACACATTGACTCAGGCCAGTCAGGACATTATGGCTAAACTGGATGGGGGATTGAAGATGACTACTTACGTGAATTTGTTCGGGGATATTTATAATACAACAACAAAAGGAATAAAAAGAGACATAGATCGTTATGAACGGTACATTCGTTTCAAGCCGGAAACAAAAATGGATTATGTTTTTTATTATTACGCGGACACGACAACAGAAGCTTTTAAAAAGCATTACCCGGAAAAGACCTTTTTGGAAGTAGCGAGAGATGCTGCAAAATTACAAAATACTCGTTTGGGTAAATATTTGACACCGGAAGAGATTGCCAAAGAAGAGGTTGCTAAAGGGATAGACTTAAGCGAGGAAGGGTACCGATTCGTGACATTAATTGAACGGGAATCGGGACAAAGATCTTTTTTGCGGGTTTATTGGGATATGAGGCGTGTTCCTAATGAAACAGAGATTTCGGCAGCATTGAAAAGAATTGCCATGAAGTTGCCTTGCGTGGGTTTCCTTTCGGATTACGAGGCTCGTTCGATGGTTGGAACCTTGAATCGGGATTATTCTCATATGGTGACAGAGAAGACTAACCGAGAGTCGTTGCTTAATCAAGGGTTTGATGTGAGGGATGTCAGTTTGAAACATAATCCGAAGATACTGGATAGTTTGGATGTGCTGGTTATTGCAGAACCTAGAGAGCCATTTACTGATGAGGAACTGGATATTCTATATCGATACGTGGAGAGTGGAAAGAATTTACTCGTGGCAGGAAAACCGAAGACATACTCTTATCTTACGCCCCTGATGGCGTATTTGGGATTGCGTTTTGAGCCGGGTATGCTGGTTCAAAAGCCGATTGATGAATTCCCGGCTCATGTGATGCTTTGCACGGTTACGGATAGCGCTCGGAATATTTCCCGGTTGTGGAAAAATCTGTACCAGATTACCCATCGGGATGAGCGCAGGCGTTATTCGTTAGTCATGCCGGGAAGTGTGGCCGTAGAACAGGTGTCAGATAAGGGCTTTCAAGTGACGCCTTTGCTGACGAGTCGGGATTCCCTTGCTTGGAATGAACTTGAAACTATTGATTTTGTTAACGATACGGCCCGATTGAATCCCCTGGTGGGCGAGAGAGCCGGGGTAAAGACAACGATGCTGGGGTTGGAACGAGAACAAGCCGGACTTCAGCAACGAATTATCGTGTTAGGGGATGCTGATTGTTTCAGTATGGGCGAATTTTCCACTTCCCGACGCGGAATACGTTCTGCCAATGGAAATTTAATCATGGCGATGTTTGATTGGTTTTCTTATGGAGAATTGCCGATTGATGTTTCCCGTCCGAGTGCTATTGATAATGCATTGACTATCGGGATGGAAACAGGTGCTACTTTGAAGATTATTTTACAATGGATATTTCCGGCGTTACTTCTTTTGATAGGGGCTGTTGTTTTGATTCGAAGAAAAGGGAAGTAGTGAAATTGGGAGATGAAATAAAAGTCAATCGCTCAATTATTTTGAGGGATTGACTTTTTTATTTTTATCTACGATGTAACAATACAATGTTTTCCACGTGATGCGTGTGGGGGAACATATCCACGGCTTGAACGGCCATTACTTTATAGTCTGCATCCATGAGTGCCAAATCTCGTGCTTGGGTGGCAGAATTACAGCTCACGTAAACGATTCGATCGGGAGCGGCTTTTAATATAGTATCCACGACATCTTTGTGCATTCCGGCACGAGGAGGGTCTGTGATGATCACGTCGGGGTGACCGTGGCGACGGATGAACGCTTCGTTCAGCACGTCTTTCATGTCTCCGGCGTAGAATACCGTGTTGTGGATATTGTTGAGTGCCGAATTGATTTTGGCATCTTCAATGGCTTCCGGGACGTATTCGATACCGATAACTTTTTGGGCATTGCGAGCCACGAAGTTGGCAATGGTTCCGGTTCCGGTGTAAAGGTCGTACACGGTTTCATTTCCGGTTAATCCTGCCAGCTCTCTTGTTTTAGCGTACAGATTGTAGGCCTGTTCGGAGTTGGTCTGGTAGAAAGATTTCGGACCGATCTTGAATTTTAAATCTTCCATTTGTTCGAAGATGTGGTCGTTTCCGTGGAAACAGATCACTTCTTGATCGGTGATCGTGTCGTTCATCTTTTCGTTGATGACGTACATTAAAGAGGTGATTTCGGGGAATTGTTGCACGATAGCATTCAGTAAACCTTCTCGTGCCTCCCGATTTTCTTCCCCAAACGTAACGATTACCATAACTTCTCCCGTGGAAGAGGTACGGATGATAAGAGTACGTAGGAATCCTGCCTGTTCACGAATATCATAAAAACTTAATTCATGTTCGATAGCGTACTCCCGAATAAAGTTACGAACGCCATTTGAAGGTTCGGCCTGTAAATAACATTTCTCGATATCAATAACTTTGTCAAATAAACCGGGTACGTGAAAGCCTACTGCCGGGGTACGGTCTATATCCTGACCGTTGGCAATTTCTTCCCGTGTCAGAAAGCGTTTGTTACAGAAGGTGTATTCCAGCTTATTCCGGTAGTAGGTAGTTTTGGGTGAACCGATGATCGGGGATACATTTTGTAGTTCTACCTTACCGATTCTTTGCAGGTTGTCGATGATTTCCTGTTGTTTGAACTCGGTTTGTAATTGATAAGGCAGGTTTTGCCATTTGCATCCGCCACATATTCCGAAGTGCGAACAAAAGGGGTCCGTGCGGATGTCGGAGTATTTCCGTACGTTAACAATAAAGCCTTCCAGGAAACTTTTACGTTTCCGGGTGACCTGTACGTCAACGATGTCACCGGGTACGGTGTTCGGTACGAATAATACCTTTTCATCCACGTAAGCGATGGATTTTCCTTCCGCGGCTATTTTTTTTATTTCGATATTTTCCAGTAAGGGCTTTTTACCACGAGCCATATTAATTTTAGATTTTAAATTTTAGATCTGATCAATGAAGTGATTTCATGATTTTTGATTAGGTGATTTAGAATCGCAGAATCGTTCAATCGGAAATCACCTAATTTATTTGTTTTTCAGTTTTTCTTTCAGGATTTTGACACCTTCGGAGGCGCCTTTTTCAATGAACTCGATCTTACTGTTTTTGACACTTTCCGGAATTTTCGGGTCGATCAACAGGATGCGACAACCGGCAGGTGCATAGTGTAACAGGCTGGCAGCCGGATACACGGCTAGCGAGGTCCCGATGATCACGAGAATATCGGCTTGTTGAACGAGTTCTATGGCCGGTTCGATGTTCGGAACGGATTCCCCGAACCAAACAATGTGAGGGCGCAGGATAGAACCGTCCTCGGCTTTTGTTCCTAGCTTTAATTCCCAACCGTCAAGGTCGTATATTAGGTCCGGATTCCGGCTACTTCTGACTTTTTTAAGTTCTCCATGCAGGTGTAATACCTTCGTACTTCCGGCACGTTCGTGTAAGTCGTCAATGTTTTGCGTGATGATCCGGACATCGAAATCTTTTTCGAGTTCGGCAAGCCCGTAATGCCCGGCGTTTGGTTGGGCCTCGTAGAGTTGTTTACGACGCTCGTTGTAAAAACGGTTCACTAATTCCGGGTCACGTTGCCATGCTTCCGGGGTACAAACGTCCATAACATTGTATTCTTCCCATAGGCCGTCGCTGTCTCTGAAGGTACGAATTCCACTTTCGGCACTCATACCGGCTCCTGTTAAAACGACTAACTTGTTCATAATCAGATTGTATTTTAATCATTGAATTCGATTGCAAGTTAGATAAAAAAACTCTATTTTCGTAACTTTCAATTTTCAATTTTGTATGGTATGACTTTTGGTATAGCGGATTTAAGTGTTATCCCCATGCGACGGGAAAAATCGGAACGGAGCGAAATGGTTTCTCAGTTGTTGTTCGGGGAGGTGTATGAGGTACTGGAGGAGGAGGATAAATGGCTTAATATTCGCTTGTTACATGATTGTTGTTGTGGATGGATTGATCGTAAAACTTACAAAGAGGTAAGTGAAGAGTTCGCGGAAAAGTACCGGGCTTCCGATCAATTGATCATGAGTGAGGTGTTTAATCTGGTGGTTAAAAAAGGGGATTGGGAGAACAAGATGGTCGTGGCGGGGAGTGTGCTGCCTTTCTACGATGCATATACTAAAAAATTGATGATAGGGGATGAGGAGTATGTCGTGAAGGGTTTTTTACGGGAAGTAGGGATTGAAAGTCTACGGGAATTATTGATTCAATATGCGTTGATGTTCTATAATGCTCCTTATCGTTGGGGAGGGCGAACTCCCAATGGTGTAGACGGTGCCGGATTGGTGCAAATGGCGTATCGTTTGGCGGGAATTACTATCCCGCGGTATATCGAGCAACAAGCCGGCGAGGGACAAGTTTTGTCTTTTCTGGAAGAAGCGCAACCGGGGGATCTTGCTTTCTTTGGTGATTCTTCCGGTGCTGTTACTCATGTCGGTATCTTGTGGGAACAGGGACGAATTATCCATGCCTCGGGAAAAGTCCGGGTGGATAAAATTGATCATCACGGCATTTTCAATGAAGATTTGAAACGTTACACGCATACACTGAAGGTGGTGAGGCAGATTTTTTAATTCGCTGAAGACGAATTAAAAAGTTGCAGGTTACAAGTTGACAGGTTACAAGTTCTTCTTCAATCTAAAATCATTAAATCATAAATATCCTTGGCTTTCCGGCCCCATGTTAAATAATAGGTCGAGGATGCTGAGGTTGGGGGCGAAAGGGAATCTTTCGGCAAAGGTTTGGTGGTAAGGTTTGGCGACGAAAGGATCTTCTACACGGCGGCGGGAAGGTTTGGGGTGAATAACATCCCGCAAGTCTGTGAGGGTATCGTATGTCGGATAATAGTCTTCTGTGAATTTAATTGACCGTTGGAGTTGCAGGTTATCCATGAGTTCTTTTAGAATCTTGGTATTGAGATCTAACAAGAATTTTTCTTTCCGTTCGAAAAAGTGGATGAAGTTGTCGATGTAATAATCGTAATAGGGAGAATTTTTGTAAGCGGATTCAATCCCTTTGAAATGGAGTTTTTGCCAGTTCGTGGAATAGTCAACCAGTACATCTTTGGTTAATATTTTTATGGATGAGCCTTTCACGACGGGTACGGACAAGGTCATAACCCCGTTGGCAGTCATGATGTCACACCGATTCCGATAGCTTTGTTTACCATAGCTTTCGTATTGTTCAATCCATATCTCGGTACAATTGTTTATTTTTGTAAAGTATTGAACAGGTGGAAAGTATGCCGTGTTAATTAGTATATTGCTCATGATCCATTTATATTAGCCGGGCAAAGATAAGAATTTTTCAATAAATTGAAAATCTGTGATATTTTGTATGATTAACAAATTTATACTCAAAAAGTATGATTTGTGGTTCAAAAGTTGTATATTGTAACAGGATAGAAAGTTGTCGTATTCGACTCGAACTACCGCAGGTCGATTATATAGAAAGGAGAGGATTTTTTAAGACCTGCAATAGAACAAAAGCCGTAATTCTACGTAACTAATTAGTAATAGTATCACAACCGGAACGTAATATAAAAGTAGTTCATTTGGAAGGGTATTATTACATGATAAATAGAAATAAAATTGATATATGATGCTAAAACTCGTAGAAGAAGATAAATTATTGAAGCCATTTGCAGGAATTATTGAAAAAAGACACCAGCAAGTATTGGCGATGGAACGAGAATTTACTTATCGGACGACTCGTTTGTCCGATTCGTGTAATTCTTATTTGTATTATGGGTTGCATCGAACGAATGAGGGGTGGGTGTTTCGAGAATGGGCGCCGAATGCCACGGCAATCTATTTGTTAGGCGAGTTTAACGATTGGAGAAAGCATCCTGATTATGCCTTGACCAAGGTCGGAGATGGAAATTGGGAGATTAAACTGCCTCTGGGAGCGTTGGCTCACGAGATGCTTTATCGTTTACTCGTGGAGTGGAACGGGGGGAGCGGGGAGCGGTTGCCTTCTCATGTGCGACGAGTGATTCAAGATGAATACACGAAAATATACAGTGCGCAGGTATGGGACCCATTGAATCCCTACCAGATGCGTCATGAAAGACCCAAACGAACAGGTTATCCGTTAATTTACGAGGCTCATATCGGGATGTCAACGGAGCATCGGAGAGTATCGACTTTTACGGAATTCCGTTTATTTGTGCTACCGCGTATTGTTGATCTAGGTTATAACACCATACAGTTGATGGCCGTGCAGGAACATCCTTATTATGGTTCGTTCGGTTATCAAGTGGCGAATTTCTTTGCCGTGAGTTCCCGTTTCGGGACACCGGATGAGTTGAAAGCCTTGATTGATGCTGCTCATAGTATGGGAATCCGGGTGATTATGGATATTGTCCATTCGCATGCGGTGAATAACGAGGAAGAAGGATTGAGCCGCTTTGATGGTAGTTACGATCAATATTTTTACCCGGGCGAGAGAGGGTATCATCCTTTGTGGGGGTCTCGTTGTTTTGACTACGGAAAACATGAAGTGTTGAATTTCTTACTCTCGAATTGTAAATATTGGTTAGAGGAATTCCGTTTCGACGGTTATCGTTTTGACGGGATTACCAGTATGTTGTACTGGGATCATGGAATCAATAAGGATTTCACGGAGTATAGCTTGTATTATGATGGAAACCAGGACGAGAGTGCAATTACCTATTTGGCATTAGCTAACCGGGTGATTCATCAAGTCGATCCTGAGGCGATCACGATTGCCGAAGACATGAGTGGGATGCCGGGTGTTGCCAGTCCTTTGGAATATGGCGGTATGGGTTTCGACTACCGGATGAATATGGGAACCCCGGATTACTGGATCAAGCTATTGAAAGAGAAACGGGATGAGGAATGGCACGTCGGAGATCTTTTTTACGAGTTGACAAACAAGCGGGAAGAGGAACGTACAATTAGTTACGCGGAAAGTCATGACCAGGCGTTGGTGGGTGACAAGACTATATTTTTCCGTTTAGTGGATAAGGCAATATATACCTCAATGAGTGTGTTTGACAAGAGCGTGATTATTGATCGGGGAATGTCACTTCATAAAATGATTCGCTTGGTTACTATCGGAACTGCTGCCGACGGTTACTTGAATTTCATGGGAAATGAATGGGGACACCCGGAATGGATTGATTTCCCGAGAGAGGGTAACGGGTGGAGTTACGATCATGCCCGGCGTTTATGGAGTCTGGTAGATGATGAAAATCTTCGGTTTCGCTTTTTGAATGTGTTCGATAAGTCGATGATTCAGATGGTGAATGATACGCGTGTTTTTCACTGGCGTCCGGAACCGTTGGTGCGGGATAACGAGCGTCAGGTGCTGATTTTTACCCGCGGAGATTATTTGTTCGTGTTCAATTTTAACCCGGAAAAGTCATTCCCGGATTACGTTTTTGATGCACCTTCCGGAAAATACACGATGATATTGAACACGGATAACAGGAATTTTGACGGATTGGGACGAATTGATGAGAAGATTGAACACTTTACCCGATACGTTTCTCCGGGCAGGGGACAGTTAAGTTTGTATATACCCGCGAGGACGGGATTTGTATTAAAGCGTTCATAAATATATGGGATTTATGATTTACGATTTGGGTGTTGAGGTAATTGTTGAATCATAAATCTAAAATTTAAAATCTAAAATTAGATTATGAGTTATTTAAATTTCAACAAAGAAGAATTGGTAAATCTGGAATATTCTTTGAAGAGAGAAGTTTTATCAACGAATAGAGCCGGGGGGTATTCTTCGACAACGGTCGTATGCTGTAACACGAGGAAGTATCATGGACTACTTGTATTGCCGATCTCGGAGTTCGGGGGAGAGAATCATGTATTACTTTCCTCTTTGGATGAAACGGTTGTTCAACACGGGCAATCTTTTAATTTGGGGATCCATAAATATCCCGGGGTATATGAACCGCGGGGACATAAATATATCGTGGATTTGGAATACGATCCGCTATTCACGTTGACTTACCGGGTGGGAGGCGTTGTGTTGAAGAAAGAGATTCTGATGGTGCATAATGAGGCTCAATTGATGATTCGTTATACATTGGAAGATGCTCATTCGGAAACGTACTTGCGGTTGAAACCGTTTCTGGCTTACCGGAACGTTCACGCTTTGAGCAAGGCGAATATGATGGCAAACACGAAATTCGATCACGTGGAAAATGGTATACGTTCGAAATTGTATGTCGGTTTTCCGGCTTTGAATATGCAGTTGAGCAAGGCGAACGAGTTTGTACCCGTGCCTGATTGGTATTATAATATAGAATACTTGGAGGAAAAGAACCGGGGATATGATTATAAGGAAGACTTGTTTGTTCCCGGTTATTTTGAGGTACCGATTAAAAAAGGGGAAAGTATTATATTTTCAGCTTCAACCGAAGAGGTAAAGCCTTCCACGCTGAAACGTAAATTCCAGCAAATGGAAAATAAACGGGAGCGTCGGGATGATTTCGAAAGTTGTTTGACTTATTCGGCATCCCAGTTTATTGTTCATGAAGGCAAAGATACGGAGGTTGTTGCCGGTTATCCGTGGTTCGGGCGCTGGGGACGCGACACGTTTATTGCCCTTCCGGGTTTGACATTAGCAGCCGGGGGAGATTTGAGAAATTGTAAAGAAGTACTTGACACGATGGTTCGTCAGCTACACGATGGTTTGTTCCCGAACATTGGTAAAGGGGATAAGGCTGCTTACAATTCGATAGATGCCCCCATGTGGTTCTTTTGGGCCGTGCTGGAGTACGATAAAGCGTTAGGAGAGCCGGGGATGGTATGGAAAAATTATGGAAGTAAAATGAAATCAATCCTGACAGCTTTTCGAGAGGGTGTGAATCCCGGGTTGAGAATGGATGCGAATGGTTTGATCTGGGCCCGACAACCCGGAAAAGCACTGACATGGATGGATGCTGTTGTGCGGGGTGTTCCCGTGACCCCGAGAGCCGGTTATGCCGTGGAGATCAATGCTCTTTGGTACAATGCGGTTTGTTACATGCTGAAATTAGCTGAAGAGGCAAAAGATAATACTTTTATAAAGGAATGGAAGGATATGTCCGAATTGATTCGTACTTCATTCGTGGAAACATTCTGGAACGAGGAAAAGGGATATTTAGCTGATTATGTGGATGAAAAAGGGCAGAATTTGGATGTGAGACCTAATCAGGTATTTGCTTGTTCCTTAACTTATTCCCCGATCACGGATGATATGAAGGAGAGGGTTCTGAAAGTGGTTACCCGTGAGTTGTTGACCCCGAAAGGCTTACGAACTTTGTCTCCCAAAAATCCGAAATATCACGGGCATTATGAAGGCAATCAGGATGAGCGGGACAACGCTTATCATCAGGGAACCGTGTGGCCTTGGTTAATCGGTGCGTATATAGAGGCAAATCTTAAACTTTACGGGAAACAGTTCTTGCCGGAGGCGAAAGAATTGTTGGAAGGATTTGAAGAAGATATGGCACTTTACGGTTTGTGTTCGATTGCTGAAGTGTATGATGGCGATCCACCACATCATCCGAATGGAAGTATTTCCCAGGCATGGAGTGTCGGAGAGGTACTTAGGAGTATGAAATTGATAAGGAAATATGAAAATTAATCGAATTAGACCATTTCCGAATTTGCAAATTAATATATTATGAGCATAAGAGTATTGATGTTTGGGTGGGAATTTCCACCGCATATTGCAGGGGGCTTGGGAACGGCCAGTTACGGGTTGACGAAAGGCTTGGCGAAACATGGCGTCAAGGTGATGTTCGTCATGCCGAAGGCCGGAGGTGATGAGGATCAAAGCGTCGTGAAAATCATTAATGCGAGTGATGTCGAAATGATGAGCGAGTATTCAAATTTAGATGAATACTGGCAGAATGTAAACTTTATGGAGATCGGTTCGAATCTTGTTCCCTATCTGGACCCGGAAACCTTCGAAAGAACGGTAAAGGAGACCATCAAGACGGGGGAACATTCAGAGCATATCGTTTTCCGTAACAAGTTCCAATTTTCCGGTAAATACGGAACAAACCTGATGGAAGAAGTTGCCCGTTACGCCATGGTGGCAGGGACGATAGCGGCACAACAGGATTTTGATATTATCCACGCGCATGACTGGCTGACCTATTCGGCCGGGATTGTGGCGAAGAAAGTTTCGGGTAAACCGTTGGTGATCCATGTACATGCCACGGAATTTGACCGAAGTGGGGAGAATGTCAACCAGCAGGTGTATGATATAGAGAGGCGTGGAATGGAGGCTGCCGACCGGGTGATTACAGTGAGTAATCTGACACGAAATATCGTGATCAATCGTTACGGGATTAATCCGGATAAGGTAGTGACAGTCCATAACGCCGTGGATTTTCAAACACGTGAAGATGTTGAAGTTGATCGTGGAGTGAAAGAAAAGGTGGTTACTTTTTTGGGTAGAATTACTTTCCAGAAAGGACCGGAGTATTTTATCGAAGCGGCGAACAAGGTATTGAAACGTTTCCCGAATGTCCGGTTTGTTATGGCCGGTAGCGGTGACTTGTTCAATCGTTCTGTTCGGCGTGTGGCACAATTGAAAATAGCCACGAAGTTTCACTTTACCGGGTTCTTACGAGGTGATGATGTTCAGAAGATGTTCTTGTATAGTGACGTGTACGTGATGCCTTCTGTGTCCGAGCCTTTCGGAATTTCTCCATTGGAGGCGATGCGTGCGGGAGTTCCCACGATTATTTCCAAACAGTCTGGGGTAGCGGAAGTCTTGAAACATTCTATAAAAGTTGATTATTGGGATGTTGATGCACTGGCTGATGCTATATATGGTCTGTTAGCTTATCCGGCTTTAGGTAAAATGGCCGGAGAAGAAGGATTGGACGAGGTGAACCAGTTAAAATGGGAGAATGCAGCGTCGAAAGTAGAGGAAGTGTACAAGGACGTATTGGGAGTTTAGAGTTTAAAATTTAAAATGTAAAATTATGAAAAAGACATTATGTTTTTATTTCCAGATACATCAACCCGTAAGATTAAGAAGGTATCGTTTTTTTGATATAGGTAAACGTCATGATTATTTTGACGAGTATGTGAATCGTTCCACGATACGACGAGTGGCAGAGAGATGCTATTTGCCGATGAATCATTTGATCATGGATTTGATCAAGCGTTACGGAACGAATTTTAAGGTGAGTTTTTCTATTTCCGGTTCGGCATTGGAACAATTTGCTCTTCATGCCCCGGAAGTGATTGAAAGTTTCAAGGAATTGGCAAAGACCGGTAGCGTGGAGTTTTTGGCCGAGACATACGCTCACTCTTTGGCATCCTTGTCTGATACCGATGAATTCGAGAGACAAGTACAGCGCCATGCAGCTAAAATGGAAGAGTTGTTCGGGCAGAAGCCGGTGACGTTGCGAAATAGTTCGTTGATTTATTCCGATCAGATCGGGGAGCGAGTGGCTGCCATGGGATTTGAATCTATGCTGACTGATGGGGCAAAGCATGTGTTGGGGTGGAAGAGTCCGAATTTCGTTTACACGAACGTGATGAATCCCCGGTTGAAACTGTTATTGAAAAATTCCCGGTTGAGCGACGACTTGACCCTGCGTTTTTCAGATCATAGCTGGCATGAATGGCCTCTCACGGCAGATAAATATGCCCGTTGGTTAAAAGATAGCACACAAGATAGTGAGATCGTGAATTTGTTTATGAACTACGAAACGTTTGGTGAAAACCAATTGGCAGAGACCGGAATTTTCGAGTTTATGCGTTCTTTACCCGAATATATATTCTCGACAACCGATTTTGAATTCCTGACCCCGAGTGAGGCGGTGAAAAAACATCAGCCGGTGGCTCCTTTACACGTGCCTTACCCGATTTCATGGGCGGATGAAGAAAAGGATATTACCGGATGGTTGGGAAATGAGTTACAAAATGAGGCTTTTGAAGAGCTATTCAAAATACAACCTAAAGTGGAAGCATTAAATGATCCGGAGCTGAACGAGGATTACTCTCGCTTGCAGGCTAGTGATCATTTCTATTATATGAGGACGAAACTGTTCTCCGATAACGACTACCATCGTTACGTTTCACCTTATGAAACCCCGTATGAAGCATTCATAAATTATATGAATGTGTTGAGTGATTTTGTCGCACGTGTGGAAGATATGGAAAAAATGCGTAATATTGCGGGCAATAAAATCACCGAAGAAGAGAAAAGTCCGGAAAAAAAGAAACGGACTCCTCGTGTAAAAAGTGCGGAGAGTGCTGCGAAGGCGACGAAAAAGGTGAGTACTAAGGAGAAACAAGTGAAGTCAAAACATTAAAAATTAAATATGAGTAATTTGGAATTGAAAGATCCCGCCTATTTGTTCGAGGTAAGTTGGGAAGTATGTAATAAGGTTGGGGGAATTCACACGGTAATTTCAACAAAGGTGTTGAGTTTGGCCGGGGAATTCAAAAACAACCATATATTGATCGGCCCGGACGTGTGGCGGTATAATGAACCGAATCCGGAATTCACGGAGGATGCCCATTTGTTTAAATCGTGGCGGGTGAAAGCGGCACAGGAGGGATTGCGTATTAAGGTAGGGCGATGGAATGTAGCCGGTAACCCTGTGGCTATTTTGGTGGATTTCACCTCTTTTATTCCCCAGAAGGATCAGATATTGACTTCTTTCTGGGAGAAGTTTCAGGTGGATTCGTTAACCGGACAATGGGATTACATCGAACCCGTGTTATTCGGTTACACGGCGGGAAAAGTGATTGAGAGTTTTGTTCGTTACCATATATCTCCTCGTCAGCGTATTATTGCCCAGTTCCACGAATGGATGACGGGAAGCGGTATGTTGTACCTGAAAAATGCCCTTCCACAAGTGGGATGTGTGTTCACCACTCATGCCACCGTGTTAGGACGTAGTATTGCCGGGAACGGCTTGCCTCTTTATGATCCGATGAAGGATTACAATCCGGTGGAAACGGCCCATCGTTTTGGCGTGGATTCCAAACAATCCCTAGAAAGTAAGGCGGCGGAATGGGCGGATTGTTTCACGACGGTCAGTGACATTACCGCGAAAGAATGTGAACATTTCTTGGGTAAGCAAGTGGATCTTGTCACCCCGAATGGTTTCGAGAACAGTTTCACCCCCAGCGAGGAGGATTATCCCGCTAAGCGTCAGCAAGGACGTGAAAAACTGTTGAAAGTGGCGCAGGCTTTATTGGGCCGGGCGGTCGCGGAAGATGCTTTAATCGTGGGTATCAGTGGACGTTACGAGTTTAAAAATAAGGGCTTGGACGTGTTTGTTGAAGCACTGGGGCGTTTGAACCGGGATGTAGATAATAAACGGGATATTTTGGCGTTTATTCTGGTGCCGGCAGGACATAAGGGGGCAAATCTGGAATTACTGAATAATTTGGAACGTCCTTACCAGGCGATCGAAATCACACATCCTTACGTGACACATGAATTATCGGACCCGCAAAATGATCCGGTATTGCGTAAGATTGAGGAACAACAATTATCGAATCAACCGGGGGACCGGGTGAAGGTCTTTTTCTCTCCAAGCTATTTGAATGGTAATGACGGTGTGTTTAACATGCCTTATTATGATTTGCTTGTGGGAATGGATTTGACCGTTTTCCCCTCTTATTACGAGCCTTGGGGATACACGCCTTTGGAGAGTCTGGCATTTAAAGTTCCGACGATCACGACAACTTTGGCCGGTTTCGGCTTGTGGGTTGAGTCCTATTATAAAAAAGCACACCCGGGAATTGAGGTGATTGAACGGGATGACCGGAATAACGAAGAAGTGGTCGAGAAAATTGCCGATAAAATAAAAGCGATTGCCAGACTAAACAAAAAAGAGTACCAAGCTGTAGCCAAGAATGCCAAAGAGGTATCGAAGATTGCACTTTGGGAAAATTTGGTTTCATATTACAAGAAGGCTTATCAGATCGCGATAGATAAAGTAAACGGACGGGTGAATGAAATTCCGGTTGTGGAAGAGGAACAATGGTCATTCATAGAGAAAAAGACGGCAACAAATGTTCCGAACTGGATCAGCGTGATCATCCATCGTTCAATTCCGGTCAAATTGAGTGCCTTGGAAGAGTTGGCGAATAATTTGTGGTGGTGTTGGAACGAGGAGGCCGTTGATTTGTTTAAAAGCATCGATCCTTTGCAATGGATGTTGACACGGCATAACCCGATAGCGTTATTGGATAAGATTTCTTTGAATCGCTATAAAGAATTGGAGAATGATGAGGAGTTTGTTGCCCGTCTGGCAGCCGTGTACGCTAAATTCTCCCAATATATGGAGGAGAAAAAGCAAATGAATGATCCTTCCATTGCTTATTTTAGTATGGAGTACGGGTTACACGCTTCTCTGAAAATCTATTCGGGAGGTCTTGGCGTGTTGGCCGGAGATTACTTGAAAGAGGCTAGTGACAAAAAAACAAAGATCACGGGTATCGGCTTGTTGTATCGTTACGGTTATTTCACCCAAAAATTCTCTGCCGCGGGTAATCAAGAGGCTGAATATGAGGCTCAGGATTTCACGAAGATACCGGTATCTCCGGCTCGGGATGCTGAAGGCAATTGGTTGACAATCAGTCTTTCATTCCCCGGACGCGAGGTGTATGCCCGAATCTGGCAGGTAAATGTCGGACGGGTAGAATTGTACCTGTTGGATACGGATTTCGAGGATAATCAGGAAAGCGATCGGAGTATCACGCATTACCTGTATGGCGGGGATTGGGAAAATCGTTTGAAACAGGAAATTTTGTTGGGTATCGGGGGAATCCGGGCCTTGCGGAAATTGAATATCCAGGCGGATGTGTACCATTGTAATGAGGGACACGCGGCATTTACCGGGTTGGAAAGATTGCGGGAATACGTGGCGGAAGATCAACTTTCATTTGCCGAAGCCATGGAAGTTGTTCGGGCGTCTTCGCTTTTCACCACGCATACGCCGGTTCCGGCAGGACATGATTCATTTACAGAAAACCTGTTGAAAAACTACTTCTGGTTTGTGGCTGAACGTTTGAAAATCACGTGGGAACAGTTGCTTGGGTTAGGACGTGTGAATGCGAATGATCCGAACGAGAAATTCTCCATGAGTTTTCTGGCAGCGAACTTATCGCAGGAGGTGAACGGGGTTAGCTGGTTGCACGGGAAAGTCAGTCGGGATATATTCAAGAATTTATGGCCGGGATATATGCCGGAAGAGTTACACATCAGTTATGTAACCAATGGAGTGCATTACCCGACTTGGGCGGCTCCGGAATGGAAGAAAATACAGATGAGCGTGTTTGGTGAGAAATTCAAGACTCATCATTACGATAAAACGTGTTTTGAAGGAATCTACCAAATTCCGGATCAGATGATTAAAGAGGTTCGTATGGTTTTACGAAGCCGCTTGATCCGTCATATAAAGCATCGTTTGGCTGACGAGAAGAGTACGGCTTATTTCACGCCGCGCCAAATCGTGGAGATTCAAGACACCTTGCGGGATGATATTCTGACCATAGGTTTTGCTCGTCGTTTCGCTACTTACAAACGGGCTCATTTGCTATTCAGTAATCTGGATCGTTTGAATGAGATCGTGAATAATCCGGATCGTCCGGTCCAGTTTATTTTCGCGGGGAAAGCTCACCCGGCAGATCAGGCCGGTCAGGATTTGATCAAGCGGATTGTGGAGATCTCCAAATACCCGCAGTTCTTGGGTAAAATATTGTTCCTTCCGAATTACGACATGGACTTAGCGCGTCGTATGGTGCAAGGGGTGGACGTGTGGATGAATACCCCGACTCGTCCGCAGGAGGCTTCCGGTACGAGTGGAGAGAAGGCTGCCATGAATGGAGTCATGCATTTTAGCGTGTTAGATGGTTGGTGGGTTGAAGGCTACCAGAAAGATGCAGGTTGGGCGTTACCGATGGAAAGGACCTACGAGAACCAGGAATTCCAAAACGAGTTGGATGCCGAGTTGATCTATAATATTATCGAATCGGAAATCGCCCCGGCGTTCTATGATCGGGGAGAGAATGGAATCTCCGGCAAGTGGTCGGGATTCATCAAGAACACGATTGCTAAGGTGGCATCAAACTTCACGAGTAATCGGATGCTGACGGATTACGAGGATAAGTTCTATATACCGATGTCTCGCCGTTTCCATCGTTTGAGTGAGAACAACTATGCTTTAGCCACGCAGATTGCAGAGTGGAAGAGGAAAGTTAGCCGGGAATGGGAATCCGTGCAGGTGGATGCATTGATTCTTCCCGATAAATCGAAACAGATTATCTCTTTGGGTAAATCTTACCAGGGGAAAGTGGTACTTGATCTGGGAGAGTTGTCTATTGATGACATCGGGGTCGAATTGGTTGCCATGATGAAAAAGGACGAGAAGATCGAGGTGTGTTTCACACAGGAATTCGTACCCGTCTCTTTCGAGAACGGGAAGGCCATGTATTCCATTGAAGTGACTCCCGATGATCCCGGAATCTTTATGCTGGGATTGAGAATATTCCCGAAGAATATATTACTTCCTCACAGACAGGATTTTGCTTTGGTGAAATGGGTGTAGGATAGTATCGGGTATATACTAATAAAAATGCGGCTCCAAGTTCAATATAGGACTTTGGAGCCGCATTTTGTTTTAATTGTCCTTATTAGTAAGGAGTTTACGATAAACATTCCCTATTAATAGGGATTGTTGTAAATTGATCTGCCGTATACTTTTGCACGACTATTTAATGTTTTTAGTGTTCATTCATTAAAATATTCTTTAGAATACTAATTATTAATTAATTCGTGTATGTTATGAAGTGTTTTTATATTTGGATCTATTTTATTGTTGGAAATATTCTTTTCTCTAACGGGCAGACGATTTCCGGGGTCGTGAAAGATTCCTCTGATAACACGCCTATTGCGGGAGTAAATATTGTTATACATTCTCTAAAGAAGGGGACGGGGACAAATGCCAAGGGCGAGTTCTTTTTTAAAAATATTCCTGCCGGGGAGTACGAACTCCATTTTTCGTTCGTGGGTATGAGAGATGTCATCAAGAAAGTGAAGGTCGAGGCGAACAAAGAATTGAAGTTGGATGTTTATATGCAGGTAGATATGAAATCTCTAGACCAAGTGGTCGTTGCAGCTAAAGGGGAAAGAAAAGAGATCCATGACGTGAAACGTCAGGGGACTCCAGTTGCCGTTATTGATGGAAAACAGTTGGCAGGACGTGGAACCACGATCACGGAGGTATTGAATCACCAAACAGGGGTGAAATTACGACAAACAGGCGGTGTCGGTAACCAAACAAAAGTTAATATCCGGGGATTGGAAGGAAATCGAGTTCAGATATACATGGACGGTTATGCCTTGAATACCCCGGATGGTAGTTTTTCCATTAATGATATTCCTTTGCAATTCATCGATCGCATCGAGATATACAAGGGGATTGTTCCGCCTGAATTCGGGGGAGATGGATTAGGAAGTGCGATTAATGTGGTGACGATAGATGCCGAACATGGATATTATGATTTGTCGTATAGCTACCAGTCTTACGGTGTGCATAATCCTACTGCTTGTATTTCTCATTATTTTGATAAAGCGAATATGGCTTTTACGCTTTTTGCGGGAGGAACCTTTGCTAAAAATGATTACACGATCACTTCTCCCTATGTCAATGATTTGAAAATCAAACGGGATCATGACCAGTTGAAAATGGGGGAATTCGGGGCGACGCTTAAATTTCTGGATCATTATTTTGACAAGGCCGAGTTGGAATTTGTCGGGTATTACAGTTATAAAGAAACCCAGGGAGTACAAACAAATATCCGTCATGCCCGGACAAAAATCTGGACAGTCGGTATAAATCCCAAGCTGGAGAAAAAACATTTTTTGCACGAGAAATTGGATTTAAAATTCAATGGAATGGTTACTTATACTCATACTGCTTTAATCGATACTTCGTCC
The DNA here is from genome assembly GCF_015560935.1 of Butyricimonas sp. BSD2780061689_150309_C8. Classification (NCBI taxonomy): domain Bacteria; kingdom Pseudomonadati; phylum Bacteroidota; class Bacteroidia; order Bacteroidales; family Odoribacteraceae; genus Butyricimonas; species Butyricimonas sp. BSD2780061689_150309_C8. The sequence goes on along the minus strand of NZ_JADMSV010000016.1, from coordinate 71,879 downwards.
TTCCTTTATGATTTTTATGGTGATCGTGTTCCCAACACGTATGGCGGAGAAGTGGGATATGTCCCGAACTTGTCGGATGACGGGATGATGGATTATCGTTATAACTTGAACTTGCAATATCATTTGGTCCCGAACAAAATGCTGGTCAATATTAATAATGATTTCCGTTACGTGAGCAATGAAACCCGGGACACTGTTGCCGATCGATTTCTGAAAAAGGATTATAGCGGTTTGAAATCAAATATATCGGGAATGATCAGTTCTATCGCTTTACAGAATAAGTGGTTTCAAGGACGTTTGACGTCAGTTCTGACGGGACGGCATTATTATTATCATTTAGGGGGGAAAACTGTGAACTTGGCTTATCCGGGGGATGCCGTTCCGGCAGAGACGGATAAATCTGATCAGTATTGGGGATACAGTCTTGCTTTGAAATACGATTTATCTTCTCATTGGTTGGTGAAGTTTGCCTTGGAACATAACTTTCGCCTTCCTCGTTACGAGGAGGCTTTGGGAGATCGTGTAACGACGTTGACAAGCACGGAGTTAAAAGCCGAACAAGCTAATAATTATAATCTGGGTATCATGTTTGACCGTTATTATAACGCGAATTCCCGTTTACAATTCGAGTCGAACGGTTATATAATGAAAGTGAAGAACATGATGTATTTGACCTCTGTTGTGGGGTATTCCAAATACCAGAATCTGGGTGAGGCTTTGTTGTACGGGGTGGACGGTGAAATCAAATGGGATATTAATCGTAATTGGTTTGTATCATTTAATGCTACCTGGCAGAAATCATTGGATTATTCAAGATATATAGCGGGAACAAACACCGAAAGTGAGACCTATAAAATGCAATTGCCTCATATCCCGATTCTCTTTTTCAACTGGATGCTGGATTACCGGAAGGATAATCCCTTTGGTGGTAAAGGACAGTATGCCAGAGCGTATTACGAGGGCGGCTACACGGATAAATACTATTATGGATACGAGCTTAGTCGCAATCAGGATTATAAAATACCTTCTACTTGCCTGCATACGGTCGGGATGGAGTACGGGATCATGAACCGGAAAATTTTGTTTGGCGTGGAATGTCATAATCTGTTTGATACGGATGAGATGACTAATTTTAATTACCCGTTGGCGGGGCGGACGATCATGGCTAAGATTCGGTTCACGACGTTGAAATGGTGATGTGCCTGAGAATTTTAATTGAAATATATAAATAAAGTAAATCACAATGAAAAACAATCTCTTTATTCTGGGGGCTTTTCTATGTACAGCCTTGTTTGTAACGTCATGTACGGATGATAACAAAAATGATGATGATAACGATGGTAAAGCGTCGATCATCGTGGGTATTAATATGCAGCCACAGGCGGATATGGGATATATCGTACCGATACAGGATATGAATGTCGGAACGATGTCTTACACGAATGCGGTTGAAACCAAAATTACTCCTTATTTGATGTCTTATAATGATTGGGTGTTCTACGTGCCGGGGACTTCGGAGGGAACGATTATAAAATATTCCCGACAAGATAATGGGACCTTGAAACTGGAAGGACGTTTGGAAGTGGCAACGGCTGCTCCCATGTGTGCTTCTATTGCTTTCGTTTCGACTACGAAAGCTTATGCATCCGCTCCGAACGATAACAAGATCATTATATTTAATCCAACAACCATGGTAAAAACAGGGGAAATTAATGTTGCCAAGCCTGAGTATGGGCTTGACGGAAGTAGTACTCCGAACCCGCTGGGACTGATCTTGCGGGATGGGAAACTCTATGTCGGGTGTGGTGAATTTGACCAGATGCCTATTTGTAAAAGTGGTGCGCATATTTTGATCATTGATGAGGCAACCGATACGCCGGAAAAGATTATTCATGACACGAGACTTTCCGCGGCATCTATTTTTGATTGCGGTATGTTTATTGATGAAAAAGGGGATCTTTACGTGACTTGTTGGGGATCTTATGGTTATGTCCCGGATCAGAAATTCGGATTGTTACGAATTAAAAAAGGAGCGACGGAATTTGATCCGGAGTACTGTTTTAATATGAGTGACATGAACGTGGAAGGAGTTCAAGGGGGTAAATTGCAATATTCTATTTCTAACTTTTATGCCGGGAATGGAGAATTGTACGTTTTAGCTTATTGTCCGGCATTTGCTAGTGCCAGTCCTGATTACATCAACGAGAAGACAAATTACTGTTTGAAAGCTGATTTATATAATTGTACGATGAAAGCCTTGAATCTTCCTCGCACGAATGGATATAGTTGTGCAATAAATAAATACGGGGACGACATTCTTTTTGGTTTGGCAACGGAACAAAATGGAACGGGAATTTTCACCTATAATCGCAAAACTGATCAATGTAGTTCTGCTCCGATCGTGAAAACGCAGGGAACCCTTATGGATATTCTCGTGTTTGAATAATAATCTGTATTTTTCAATAGCTCGGGGCTTTCCACTTTTCATAAACTGGAAAGCCCTCTTGCTTAGCCGATCTTTTTATTTTGCCCGGTATTTGTTGTCCCGGAGAATAGTCAACACTTTTTCTTTTACTTCCCCTTGGATGATAATTTCTCCATCCTTCACGGAGCCGCCCACGCCACATTTGTTTTTTAGTAGCTTGGCCAGTTCTTTCAGATCCTCTTCCGTACCCACGAAACCTTGTACGAGGGTGACAGTTTTGCCCTTGCGTTGTTTGGAATCGAGAGTCACCCGCAGGTTTTGTTTTTCTGGGGCTAGGGTTTCCTGCTCTTCTTCTTGATTGTATTCGTATTGGTAATTCGGATTCGTGGAGTAAACCACGTTAATCCGCTCTTTTTTATCGTTTTTATTGCCCATGATGTCTGTATAATTTGTTTTCGGGAACAAAAATAGCAATATTACTCGGATTGTCACGAAATGGCGTGAGTTTTCCGATATGACAGATTGTAGGAAGTTACTTTACTTTGTGTGTTCGGTTTGGGGCGAGTTAAGCGGGAGATAAGGAACGATAAGCGAATGACAGACGTTCCCCCTTCGTTTCATTGTCGTTTGAGGACTGGCTTTGTAATATCGGGGAAGTATGCGTGAATTTCTGGTGGCGTTTGATCTTTTGATTACTTCTAATTAATCTTGTCATTAATCGAAATAAAAATTGTTTTTTCCAAGGGGTTCGTTATCTTTGCGGCTTGAAATCGAAAACGATAGCGGGGTTGAAATAAGTAGAATAGATTAACCTATAGACTATGAATAAAATTTTAAGTAAGACTTATTTTTCAGAAAAAGTTGTAAAGCTGGAAGTTGAGGCACCATTGATAGCAAAGGCCCGTAAACCGGGTAATTTCGTGATTGTACGCGTGGGAGAGAAGGGCGAGCGGATGCCGTTGACCATTGCTGATGCTAATTTGGAAAGAGGAAGTATTACACTGGTGGTACAAGTGATGGGAGTGTCTTCCCGGAAATTGTGCGCTTTGGAAGTGGGGGATTATATCACGGATTTGGTAGGTCCTCTCGGAAAACCGACTCATATCGAGAAGGTCGGAACCGTGTTGGCTTGCGGTGGTGGTGTTGGCGTGGCTCCTCTACTGCCCATAGTGCGAGCTTTCAAGGAGGCAGGAAACAGGGTGGTTTCAGTAATTGCCGGACGTAATAAGGATCTGGTGATTCTGGAAGATGAAATACGGGCTTCTTCGGATGAAGTGATTATCATGACGGATGACGGGAGCTATGGAAAAAAAGGTCTGATCACGGAAGGTATGGAAGAGGTGATCAAACGTGAGAAAGTAGATTTGGCCGTGACCATCGGACCGGCAATCATGATGAAATTCTGCGAGAGACTGACTCGTAAATATGATATCCCGACAGTGGCCAGTTTGAACGCGTTGATGGTGGACGGAACCGGAATGTGTGGAGCTTGCCGGGTAACCGTGGGGGGAAAGACCCGCTTTACTTGCGTTGATGGACCGGAGTTCGATGCACACCTGATTGATTTTGACGAGATCTTGTCCCGGTTAGGTGGATTCAAGGATGCCGAGGTGGCCAAATTGCATGATGTCGAGGTAAAGCAAGAGGAATCCGAACATACTCATGGCGTGAGCGACCGGAACGAACCTTGGCGTCAGGAATTGCGTCAGAAGGTGGCTGGGAAGGAACGTACTTCTATTGAACGTGTTCACATGCCCGAAACCGCACCGGAAGAACGTATCAAGAGTCAGCGTATAGAAGTGAATCAAGGCCTGACGGCCGATATGGCTATGCGGGAGGCTACCCGTTGTATGGATTGCGTGACCCCGACTTGTATGGAAGGTTGTCCCGTGGGTATTGATATTCCCGGATTCGTGAAAAACATTGAGAGAGGCGAGTTTTTGCAGGCCGCTGCCGTGCTGAAACGCACGAGTGCTTTACCCGCAGTTTGCGGTCGGGTTTGTCCTCAAGAAAAACAATGTGAATCCAAGTGTTTTTATTTACAGAAATTGAAGAAACCGTCGGTTGCTATCGGTTATCTGGAACGTTTTGCATCGGATTTCGAGAGAGAATCCGGGCATATTACCGTGCCGGAAGTTGCCCATGCCAATGGAATTAAAGTTGCCGTTATCGGTTCCGGACCTTCCGGGTTATCGTGTGCAGGAGACTTGGCAAAATTGGGTTACGATGTAACCGTGTTCGAGGCGTTGCACGAGATCGGCGGTGTGTTGAAATACGGTATTCCTGAATTCCGTTTGCCGAATAGTGTGGTAGACGTGGAGATTGATAATCTGAAGAAGATCGGTGTGAAATTCGTTACCAACTTTATCGTGGGAATGACGGATTCCGTGGAAGATTTGAAGGCGGAAGGTTTCAAGGCTTTCTACGTGGCTTCAGGAGCCGGACTTCCCCGGTTTATGAATATTCCCGGAGAAAACTATAATGGTATCCTTTCTTCCAACGAGTACTTGACTCGGGTAAATCTGATGGGTGCCGATAGTGAAGATTCCGATACCCCGGTATATCGCGGAAAGAACGTGGTAGTCGTGGGTGGTGGTAACACGGCAATGGACTCCGTGCGTACGGCAAAACGTTTGGGTGCGGAACGTGCCATGATCGTTTATCGTCGGAGCGAGGAGGAAATGCCTGCCCGTCTGGAAGAGGTGAAACATGCCAAGGAAGAGGGATGCGAGTTTATCACGTTGACTAATCCGGTGGAATATATTGCCGACGAACGGGGACGTGTGAAACAGGTACGGGTGCAGAAGATGGCTTTGGGTGAACCGGATGCTAGTGGACGCCGTAGTCCCGTGCCGGTGGAAGGCTCCGAGTACACGATTGATGCAGACGTGGTGGTTGTAGCCGTGGGGGTTTCTCCTAACCCGATTGTTCCGAACTCCGTGAAAGGATTGGAAATTTCACGTAAAGGTACGATCGTGGTGAATGACGAAACGATGCAGTCTAATTTGTCAGAGTTCTTTGCAGGGGGGGATATTGTGAGAGGTGGAGCAACGGTAATTTTGGCTATGGGTGACGGTCGTCGGGCTGCCAAACATATAGATGAGATGTTCAAAGCGAACTAGAATAGAATTTATTGTTACCTATAAAAGAACAGCCTCATGGTGAATGGGGCTGTTCTTTTTTGTATAGAAAAAAAGAGAGCGAGTATGTTTGAAATACCCGCTCTCCTTTTTCATATCGTTTGAAATCAACAGATTTCGTCCAGTTTATCTGCCATAGCGTAGGCGATATTGCGGCACGTTTCGAAATCTTCATCTTTCGGGCAACCGCAAGCCTCGCAAGAAGGAGCAACCACTTCCCATTTGATTTTTTCAGCGAATTGGTTGAAACGGGGCATTGCACCGCCAGCCCATGCTTTTCCGCCAAAGAAGGCCACCACGTGGTTCTTCACGCCCATGTGTTCCAATTCGAACAATAGGGTTTCCATGGTCGGGAAGGCGTTACCGTTGTAAGCACAACTTCCGAGGATAACTCCTTTATAACGGAAAATGTCGTTGATGATGTATGACGGGTGAGTTTTGGATGCATCGTGAATACGGATTTTCTTGATTCCTTTTTCAGCCAAGAAACGAGCGATTATATCAGCCATTTTTTCCGTGTTCCCGTACATGGAACTGAACACGATCACAACACCCTTGTCCGTGTCGTACTTGCTCCACTTGTCATATTTAGCCACGATGTCGGCAATGTGCGAACGACGGATCGGCCCGTGGGTAGCGCATACCATTTTGATCGGAAGACCTCCGAGTTTTTTCAGTGCAGTTTGAGCCGGTTGACCGTATTTTCCAACAATATTGGAATAGTAGCGACTGATTTCCTCTTCCAAGTAATCCAGGTCAACCTCGTCATCAAAGATGCCACCGTCAAGTGTTCCGAACGCTCCGAAGATGTCACCACTGAACAGGATACCTTCGGTTGATTCGAAAGTAACCATCGTTTCCGGCCAGTGCAGCATCGGTGCCATGTAGAAATTCAATTTATGTTTTCCAAGGTCGAGAGAATCGCCTTCTTTCACTTCCATCAAGTTTTCACAAACCCCGTAGAAGTTTTTCAGCATGGGGAAAGTCTTGGCGTTACCGATGATTTTCACGTCCGGGTAGTGGCATAATAAAGCTTTGATGGCTCCGGTGTGATCGGGTTCCATGTGATTAATCACGAGATAATCCACTTTCCGCCCGTTCAGTAACTGTTCGATGTTCTCCACGTAGTCATCCATTTTGCTTCTTTCGATCGTGTCGATGACTACCACTTTTTCGTCCACGATGATGTAAGAATTATAAGCAACACCTTTGGGAAGAGGCCAGTAATTTTCGAAGATATGCGTTCTTCTGTCATTGACTCCAATCCAGTAAATGTCTTTCTTAATTTCTCTCGCTAGATTCATATTGATTATAATTTTATGTATTTCTTTTTCGCTCTCGCGAAATTATGAAAAAAAGGCCGTTAATCGGATGGATTAACGGCCTTTTTTTATAGTTTTTCTCGAACTCCTTATAGAGTGGATTTATTTGATTCCAAGTTTTTTGCGGATATCCTTCGGGATGGCATTCTTGTGAACGATGATGTTCATGGTTTTGTATTTCATGAAAGGTTCAGATGCGTAGAAGTATCCACCGAATTTGTTATACTTGTTCCAAGAGTTTTTCACGATATAGTAAACCGTACCGTTTTGGTCTTTTGCCTTACCGATCACGTGCATACCGTGGTCATCGGTGGTCAGGTAGTTGTCGAACTCTTGTTGTCTCATTTCTTGCGTAATCTCTTTTTCAGGAGCTGGACCTTGTCTGAAGGCATCCGGAGTTTGGTTTCCTTTAGGCATAGCTTCCCATTTAGCGATTTCGGCACCGCTCATTTCTTTCGTGTCAGTTGTCGGAACCACGGCAACTCCGGGTTGTGAGGTTTGAAAACCTCTTTCGCTCACGTCAGAAGCCCAAGCAAAAGTGTAACCGTTGTCGATAGCGTTGCTCATGACTTGTGCCAGTTCATCTATCGGTAAGTTGTAGGACATTCCCCATAACCAGTTGTCCGGTACTTCGATAGCAAATTGAGAATAGAACGGGTGGTGAGTAAATGAGGTCAAGCTCACGTAATCATCCATGTTCAAGCCAACAACTTCGTCAGCGAAAGTTCTCGGGGTATATTCTTTACCTTTGTATTCGAATTTTTCGGGTTCTTCTCCAAGATAAGCATCCAGAATACCGTCGAAGCCTTTTTTCCATGCAGTACTTAATTTTTTGTTTGAGTTTTTGATAACGGCATTGATATAACCGGCCAACACGTCGTCGATTTCTCCGAAAGCGTGGTTTGGTTCACCGTAGTTCAATCCCATGTAAACGTCCATCGGAACGATACCGTAGTTTTTGATCACGTGCATCACGTCGCAGAAAGCTCCACCAACAGCAAAGTTCATGCTACCATGCAGGCGAACAAATTTGGTCGCTTTGTCGCTGTAAGCGTGTCTTACAATATACATGGCTGAAAGATCAATAGGCTCTTTGCCCATACGAATCATTTCTGATTCGAAGAACGAGATTCCGGACCATGACCAGCAGGTACCTGCACGAGCTTGATCCTTTACAGAAGTTGCCGGTAATCTCTTAATATCAGTGAATTGGTAACCTTTCGGTTGGTCCTTTTGAACATCTTGAGCATTAGCTAAGAAAGACAGCCCAAAGATGAGAGCGAACATTAAAGATGTAATTTTTCTCATTTTTTTGAAACTTCGATTTATAGATTAATATAATTGCTATCGTGTTTTTGTTTACCGCCAAAGATACTATTTTATTGGCAATGTCATGAAAGTGACACGAGTATTAAGAAAATTTTAAGAACTTCTTTTACTCGATGACTTCCCGTTCAACTTTTCCCCACAAGTTGATTTTGGAGAAAAATTTATATTTTCGGTTACAAACCCAAAGGAAAATGATCCCGCACACGAGCATGACCACGGTATCCATGTGTGAGGCCGTTGGCGCCATATCCTTGAACAGGGCATGTGTTTGCAGGGCCGAGGCGTCGTGTGTCACCACGAGGGAGGAAATGACGTTGTTGGCTAGGTGTAATCCCAGGGCCAATTCCAGCCCGTCGTCCCAGATGGCTACCAGTCCAAGGAGTAATCCCATCAGAATGTATTGCGGCATAGCTACCCAGAAACCGAAACGATCCACTTCTGGGTTAGATCCGTGGAGTAATCCGAAGGCAAAACCGGTAAGTAATAGGGCTACCCATCTGTATTTGAAAAGTAGGATACTGCCTTGCATCAGATATCCCCGGAAAATAAATTCCTCGAATGCCACTTGGAAGGGAATGAAAATCAGGATAACGATGCACATCATGATGAAATTGAATGGTTGGAATTGGAACACGAGGTTAGACGTGTCTCCGAATCCGTATTGCGCACCCAGTAGGACGATGGTCAAGAGGCCCCATATAGCGGCACCGAAAAATACCCGTTTCACGTCAAAACGATTTCGGCCCGTGAGTATATCCGTCGGTTTCTTGTGATGGAAATATTTCACGCATAACAGAAGTGCGATGACGCCTCCGGCGAACGTGAATAGCATGAGTGCCAGGCCCAGGTTCGTGTTCGTGACAGCCAGAATGTTATTCGTTCCCCCGCTTAGTATTTCGGGATTCATGATGATACTGTAAATTGCTAACGGGATGGACGCTACTTGTACCGCGGCAAACACGATGATTAGCGTGAGAATGTAAAAATACCATTTGTTGTTACCTCTGTATGACTTTTCTAAAAACATGACCTTATTAATTTTAAATTTTAGATTTTAGATTTTAAATTTCCACCCACGAAATCACCCTTCTAGATTTACTACATTCAACTTTTATCTTTTAGTTTTTATCTTTTAACTTCAATCTTTCCAACTACCCCCCTCTAACTTCCCCTTACACAGGGGGAAGACACGCTACATTATAACATTGAAACGTTTTCTTGCGTTCGTTTCTCCCCCTATGTAAGGGGGAGCCAAAGGGGGTAGTTTTTTCCATTCTAAATTTTAAATTTTTCATTTTAAATTTTTAAAACTCCACGGTTTTAAGAATGTGTTCCAAGCTGTACTCGTCGGGGATAAGTACTTGACGGGCTTTACTACCCTCGAATGGTCCCACGATGCCTGCCGCTTCCAGTTGGTCGATGATTCTTCCAGCCCGGTTGTAGCCGATGGAGAAACGTCGCTGGATAGAGGAGGTTGAACCCTGTTGGGTGTTCACTACCAAACGGGCGGCCTCTTCGAATAACGGGTCTTTTACCCCGAGATCGATGTCACCACTCACCCCGTTTTCCGTGTCGGAAACATATTCGGGGAGTGCGTAGGCTTCCGGGTAACCCTGTTGATCCGCGATGAATTTCGTGATGGCATCTACTTCCGGGGTATCGACGAAGGCACATTGTACACGTACCATCTCGCTATCCTTGGAAATCAACATATCCCCGCGGCCGATCAACTGGTTGGCTCCCGGTGAGTCCAGAATAGTGCGGGAGTCGATCATGGAGGCCACCTTGAAGGCTATTCGTGCCGGGAAGTTGGCTTTGATGACCCCGGTGATGATGTTCGTGGAAGGTCGTTGCGTGGCAATGATCATGTGAATCCCGACGGCACGGGCCAGCTGGGCGATACGGGCAATCGGTTGTTCCACCTCTTTACCCGCGGTCATGATCAAGTCGGCAAACTCGTCTACCACTACTACTATATAAGGTAGATAACGGTGACCGTTGTTCGGGTTCAGTTGCCGTTTCACGAACTTCTCGTTATATTCTTTGATGTTTCTCACGTGAGCTTGTTTCAACAGATCGTAGCGGCTGTCCATCTCGATGCAGAGAGAGTTGAGTGTGGCCACGACCTTGTCGTTATCGGTAATAATGGCTTCTTCTGCATCCGGTAACTTCGCCAAGAAATGTTTTTCGATGACGGAGTAGATGCTTAACTCCACCTTTTTAGGGTCCACCATCACGAATTTCAATTGTGACGGGTGTTTTTTATACAAGAGCGATGTGATAATGGCATTCAAGCCCACGGATTTACCTTGTCCCGTGGCTCCGGCTACCAACAAGTGGGGCATTTTTGCCAGATCGAACGTGTAAGGTTCATTCGAGATGGTTCGTCCCAGTGCTACCGGAAGGGCATATTTGGATTCTTGGAATTTCTTGGATGCGATGATTCCCCGCATGGAAACGACTTCCGGATTCTGGTTCGGTACTTCAATACCGATGGTTCCGGCTCCGGGGATCGGGGCAATGATTCGTATGCCTAAGGCTGACAAGCTTAACGCGATGTCATCTTCGAGGTTTTTGATTTTCGAGATTTTTATACCGGGAGCGGGGACAATTTCGTATAACGTGACAGTTGGCCCGATGGTCGCTTTGATCTTGGTGATCTCTATTTTATAATGGCGCAATGTCTCGATAATCGTGTTTTTATTCTCTTCGAGTTCTTCCGCTGTTACTTTTTGCGAACCGGAAGAGTGTTCTTCCAGTAATTCCAGCGGGGGATATTGATAATTCGATAAATCGAGAGTCGGGTCGTACTCCGTGTCCGGCATCAAGTTTTTGGTTAATTGCTCTTCCAGCTTGTCAGCCATAACGGTCAATTCAATATCGTCATTGGTGAGCGGGGGAGTATCTTCTCTGTGTTCATCTTGATTTTCGGGGTTCTTGTCCACGGATAAATCGAAGTGATGTTCTGTCGTGAATTCCTCTTCCGGATCATGCAATTCCAGTTTTTCTGATTCATCCGGATCGGTCGTGTCAAACTCATGACGGGGGAAAAGTTCATCTTCAACAGGCGGGACCGTTTCGATATCCAATTTCTCTTTTTCTTCAGTATCTATGTCCTCTTCTTTTTCTTGCAGGTCTTCCGGCTCTTCTGTTTTTGCCATTTCTTCTCGTTTCCGGGCAAGAGCGGCTTCTCGTGCCAAGGCCCTTTCTTCCTTGAGTTGAACCCGACGAGCGAAGTAATTCTTGATCATGGTCACGCATTTGTTGAAAGCGTTTTCGAAGCCAAAGAAAAGAATGGCTGCAAACGAAACAATCAACAGGAAGAATGAGCCAATCTCTCCGATAAATGAGTTAAGCCAAAAACACACGAAATAACCGTGAGCCCCGCCCGGGAATACGTATCCTGTGGGTAAGAACGTGAAAATATATCCCAATAACAAGGAGCACCAGATGATTAGGACAAAGCTAATGATGATCTTTTTCCCGAATTTCTTGATATTCCGTCCGGCAATACGTAGCCCGATGATAAATAGCAAGTAGCAGAATATGAATGACGAAACTCCGAACCACCGGTTTATGAGCAAATCGGAAAGAAACGCTCCTAGTTTGCGTCCCGGGTTTCCGACGACAATATCCGGGTTGGTCATTAATTCCCGGGTCTCTTTATCGATCAGACTCTGGTCCATGCCACCGGTGAAAAAGAAACCGACGAGGGACACCAGCAGGTAAATGGAAAATAGCATAAAAATCAGCCCAACAACTACACGTGTCCGGGGATCCTTCAGAAAATTAAAGGAATAGGGGGTACGTGTTTTACCACTCTTTTTATTGTTTATACGTGTTATCATGTAAATTGAAATTATCGAAATCGCAGGTACAAATATACAAAATGTAAAATTTAGAATTTAGGATTTGGAATGAAAAGATTTTGGCACGCTTCAAAACATAGTTAAGGTATATTAATTAAGAATTTCTTAATAGTCAGTTGGCAAGGATATTGCTAATATTGTAATATACAAACAAAATGTGGATACTTTACGTTTAATCTATAAAGGAGATAAAGATATGACAATGAGAAAATCATTTTTAAATTTAGGACTGGGGGTTGTTGGCGGTTGCCTTGCTTTCGTGGCGATAGATGCCATTCGAGGGGAAAGTGCTGCACCGGTTTCACAATTGGAAATTGCATCTCCCGCGGCGGTTCGTCCTGTTTCACTCGCGTCTAACACGGCTCTTCCTGTTGGGGGAGCGGGTAGCGTGGATTTGAGGGAGGCTGCCAAAAAGACAGTTCCGGCTGTTGTTCATGTCAAAACAGTACAAATGGGACGGGAATATATAGGTAACCCACTATTGGAGTTTTTTTACGGTTATGCCCCGCGTACACGGGAAACCCCGCAAAGAATGGGTATTGGGTCGGGTGTAATTGTCTCTGAGGACGGGTATATTATCACGAATAATCACGTGATCGACAAGAGCGACAAGATTACGGTGACCTTAGATAACAAGACGGAATACGAGGCCAAGGTAATCGGAACAGATCCTAGCACGGATATTGCGTTATTAAAAGTAGAAGCAAACGGACTTCCTTATCTGGAGTATGCGAATTCGGATGACGTGGAGTTGGGAGAGTGGGTTTTGGCCGTGGGTAACCCGTATAATTTAACCTCAACGGTTACAGCGGGAATTATCAGTGCCAAAGCGAGAGAGTTGGGAATAAACCGGAGTCAGATGAGTCTGGAATCATTCTTACAGACAGATGCTGCCGTGAACCCCGGTAACAGTGGGGGTGCGTTGGTGAATGCCAAGGGAGAATTGATTGGGATCAATACGGCAATTGAATCCCCGACAGGCTCTTACTCGGGTTACTCGTTTGCCGTGCCTTCGAATATTGCTCGTAAAGTTGTCGGGGATTTGAAGGAGTTCGGTACGGTTCAGAGAGCGATGATGGGAATATCCATGTGGAGAGACGAGTTGACGCCTGCCGTGGCGAAAGAACTGGGAACGGATGAAGTGAGCGGAATATATGTATATGACGTGATACCTAACGGGGCGGCAGCTAAAGCCGGAATAAAGAAAGGAGATGTAATCAAACGTATTAATGGTATCGAGATAAAGACAAGACCGGAATTCCAGGGCCAATTGGCTAAATATCACCCGGGAGCGACTATTTCCGTGACCGTGAGTCGTGGAGGAAAATTAAAAGATTTGGATGTGGTACTCCAGAATACGTATGGTGATGTTGCCTTGGTAGATAAGAATTATACCGGAATACTAGGAGCCACGGTGGAGCCGTTGAGTCGGGAGGACCGTTATCGCTATCGCTTGAACGGGGGAGTGAAAATTATAGATATAAAGAATGGCCCCTTTAAAGCGATTGGTTTGGATGAAGGATATATTATCGTGAAAATTAATAACACGGTGATTTATGATAAAGACGATTTGGTACGGGCGCTGAAAGCGGCAGAAAATGAGGGTGTTCTTGTGACAACTATCTCGCCGCGAGGACGTGTCGAGTACTACGCTTTATCTTTACAGAATTAAAAAACGTTAATATTGGAAAGGTGTCGATTTTAACATATTGGTTTATGGATAAATTGTTCTACCTTTGCGACATATTTGGGGGAGAATATTAGAAGATTATGAGACAGCTAAAGATAACAAAATCTATAACGAACAGAGAGAGTGCTTCTCTTGACAAGTACTTGCAAGAGATTGGTAAGGAGGATTTGATTACGGTTGAAGAGGAAGTTGAGCTTGCCCAACGAATCCGGAAAGGAGATCAACGGGCTTTGGAGAAACTGACTCGGGCAAACCTTCGTTTCGTGGTATCTGTTGCAAAACAATACCAGAATCAGGGGTTAAGCCTTCCGGACCTTATCAACGAGGGGAATTTGGGTTTGATTAAAGCGGCAGAGAAGTTTGATGAAACGAGGGGATTCAAATTTATTTCCTATGCCGTATGGTGGATTCGCCAATCTATCCTGCAAGCATTGGCAGAACAATCGCGTATCGTGCGTTTGCCCTTGAATCAAGTTGGATCTTTGAATAAAATCAATAAAGCATTTTCTCGTTTCGAGCAGGAACATGAACGTCGCCCGTCACCGGAAGAGTTGGCAGAGACATTGGATTTACCGGCTGAAAAAGTTGCCGATACTTTGAGAGTGTCCGGCCGTCATATTTCCGTGGATGCACCTTTCGTTGAGGGGGAGGACAACAGCTTGCTCGATGTATTGGTAAACGATGATTCTCCTGTCGCGGACAAGACGTTAATTAACGAGTCCTTGTCAACGGAAGTCGAGAGGGCATTGGCCACGTTGACTGAAAGAGAGCGCGATATTATTCGTTTGTTTTTCGGCATCAATTGTCAAGAGATGACATTGGAAGAAATCGGTGAGAAGTTCGGGTTAACCCGCGAACGTGTTCGCCAAATCAAGGAAAAGGCTATTCGCCGTCTGCGACACTCTTCCAGAAGTAAGCTACTAAAAACTTATCTAGGATAAATAAAAAGCGCCAACTGGCGCTTTTTTTTATGTTTTTATTGACCTGTTATTGACATCGTTTTCGTTAATAGGTCAAGAGTATTGACAGTTTCACTTTACGTTATAAATCTAATGCACATAGAGAGGTCGTCTAACAAGTCTTATCCAGTGTTAAAACTACCCCCTCAGCTCCCCCCATACGCAGGGGAAGAGTTGATTACCAAGCGGTTTCTCCCCCTGTGTAAGGGGGAGTTAGTGGGGGTAGTTTTTCAAAATTGACTTTTGGACAATCCTTCCTAAAATCAGCTTCTTCCCGTTTTACGCGGTTGTTATTTTCACGTGTTGGGAGGGAGAGGCCAGGTAACCGTTTTCTGAAGTGGCGAAAAGATAGACGTTACAATTTTCCACCGTCCAGATTTCGGGTAATTCGATCGAGGTTACCCCCGATTCTCCCCGCGCTCTTAATGATACGATCCCGCTGAGATTTGTCTTGGTTTCGAGGATGGATGCGTAGAGAAGATCCTTCGGGTCACTGTTCAGCAACGAGTTCGACTGTGTTTCTTGTTGGAACGTGAGCATCCTGCCGTCGGCGTTGTACGTTACCGTGACTTCGAAGAAACAGGGCAGTTTGCCGCCCGATACCTGTAGCTTTTCGAGGTCAATCGTGGCTTCGTAGTTTTCATCCACTTCCACGAAGTTTTTGTTTGCTCTCATGAACTCGTTCGACGAGGAACGCCCCTTCGCTTTTTCTGGGAAACCGGTTCGAGTCGTTTCGATTAGTACCCGTGCTAATTGTACGAGCATCGTGAAGGTTGCTCGATGACGAAGTTGTTTTGGGGTTTTCGCGTTTTTTACGTGTGCGACTTTCGCCCGGGCGAATGTTTTACCGTGCATGATGTAATACGTTACATTTCCCACGGATTTTCTCAATTTTTCAGCCATTGGCGCTTGATATTCAGCCATAACTTTTAGGTTTTAAGTGATTATTAATTTGAAAGGATCCTTTCTTATATAATATAGGAAATGGTTTTAATACCCCGGTTGTAAAAGTTAAATAATGTTAGATACATTGATTCGCTAGCATCGTGTAGATAGGTGTATTTGTAATATGCTGTTTGCTCGTTGTTTGGCTAGGGTTTCTCCGTACTTTCTCCGTGCTTTCTCCGTGTCACTTGCGAGTGACGCTAGAAAAATATTTGTTTGAGAAAGGGGGTATTTTTGTCCAAAACTATATTTTAAGATAGAGAGAGGGTAGCATGACGAGAGGGAATTCAAATATTTCATGAATAAAAAAAAGAGAATTATGGCAAAAGTGGGAAATTGTTTAGGAGGTTTTTCCGGAAAAATCGGGAATGTAGTTTATTATTATTGTAACGGGAATTTGTACGCACGGCGTCGACCGTATAGGAAGATGTTGGTGAGGAGCAAGAACCAGCAATTATGGCAGAATCGTTTCAGTGCCTGTATTTCGTTCTATCGTTCATTGAATGGAGTTTGTTTGAAACCGATTTGGGAAAAGTTAGGTAAGTTGATGAGCGTGAATGGGCTAAATGCTTTTATCGCTTCGAATATCCAGGCTTTTAACGGGGAGATGGGCATTAGTAATTACGAGGAGATTCATTTTAGTAAAGGAGTTTTGAAGGTGCCTATGGGTTTCGAGATTAGGGAAAGAAAGGGAAACAAGTTGAAAGTGTGTTGGGATACGGGATGGCAGACTTCGCTTGATGCCGGTACGGATCGGCTTTGTGCAGGGGTGATTTATGATGACGAGCCTTTGCGTCCGTTGTTGGCAGAAAATGTGACGGGAATCCGGTCGGAAGGGATGGGAATGATCGAATTGAGGGAAGGAATTACGAAATGTTATCACCTGTATTGTTATTTCATGTCAAGGGATGGACGGTGTTATTCCGGCGACAAGTATTTCCGGGGATAAGGGAAAGGCGGTTTGCGGCGTGTTGACGAAAAGGGGGCGAGGGAACGTCACATGTTCCCTTGCTTGTAGCGAATACTTTGAAGGTTTATAGGCCGAATGTTTGGGTGATATTGTTTCTAAATAAAGGACACCGTCGAAAGGCATCCGGGATGAATGAAATGTTGTTTTTTTATGACTTAATGTGTAGTAAGGTTAAATTATTCTTGTTATCGTTCATCTCTAGATTTGTTGAGTGGTGTCTAAGAATTGGGAGGATATAGAATGAAGTGCCCCCTAAAAGTTTTGTGTCTAACTTTTAGGGGCACTTCATTTGTGTCATGCTATACGGAGGTTCAGAGATTTGTTTGAGGGCGTAACCCGAATCCGTGGTGATTTCTCTATATAATACAGACGTGTGTGCCAGGGGCAAATAGCCTTGTATTCTATTGTTGGTTCGTTTATTACCGGATCGTTTTGCGAGATTTCGAAGTTAAAAGAATCGTCCTGTAAGACCACGTTAATAACACTTCCAAAACTTCTGACTCCAACTTTCAAGGTTTTCATACCTAAATACGAAAATATGAGCGTGTCTCCAGGTATGGCGTAGATCGTGTAATGACCGTCGAAATCGGTTGTGGTGCCGATGTTGGTACCCTGAATTACCACGGTTGCCCCGATGATCGGATTTCGGGCCCAGTCAGTTACGGTTCCCGTGATCCCGAATTGTGCGAATGCTTGGCTTAGCGGACTGAATCCCAGTAATAAAATGAAGAGTACGAGTACTCGTTTTGATAATAATTTAGATTTCATAGTTGTAGAGTTTTAATTAAACATGACTGTTACTTGGAACAGCTTGATTTTAAATAAAAGACACCACTCGAACCGAGTGAGGATGAATGAAATGTGAATATTTTAACTGGGTTAAATGTTTGTGCCTATGTAAAATACGCTTTCATGGCTGATCAAGCTCGTAATCATTCGAATTGAAATATTCTCTCAATTTGCGGATCGCTGAATATTTGAGTGTTTTGATCGTGTTCACGGAAACACCCATGACTTTTGCGATTTCCTTGTTCTCGTACCCTGACAGGATGAGGCGCATGATACGAGCGCTTTGTACGGGTAGCAGATCGATGGCGTGTATCAAAATTTGATTGATCTCTTCTTCGATCAACATATTAAGTACTTTTGGATGTTCAAATTCCTCTACCTCAAGATGGTTGTAACGTTGTTTCTCTCTTTGTGAGCCTCGCAGGTAATTTAAGGCTTCATTTTTAATCATGGTATATAGGAAGTTATCCGTGGATTTAATGTTTTCATAGTTTGCCCGGTTTTTCCAAAATTTGATAATGACTTCTTGAGTGATGTCTTGTGCGATGTCGGGAGAACCGATAAAGCGTAGGGCGACAGCACACATGGATGAGTAGTGTTTTCGAATGAAAATTTCTAGCTGTTGATCTTCTCTCATAATTTGTAACACTTATATGGACGGTATGGTTCGTGTGGAGTTTACGTCATGAGGTATCGTTGAAACGATGGGAGCATGTTGATTGAAATATCCTTTTTTATTTCTTATTGGATGTGGGTTATGAAGTAAGATTTGTCTTGATAATACAATTTGGATAAAAATTCGGTGTGAACAAAGTGTTACAAGGTTAGTAACGGTGTTTTTCTTAAACGGATGATAGAAAATAACGCTTTGGGGCCTATTCTCAGACAATCTGTAATAAGTGTTAAATATAGAAAGTGTTATCATACACAATATAGGATATTTGTTTGACACGGTATATTGTTATAGACACCGCCCGAAATCTTGAGGGATGAATGAAATCCCGTTTTTTTATTAATAATGATTTTATCAGTTCAAGTATTTTTTGAAGGTTTTCGATTTCGTCCCGTGTGGCTATATTTTTGATGAGAGTTGATATAAAATGCAGAAAAAAGTATAATCCGGTTCATCCCGTTGTTCAACTAGTGGTGTCTATATACCAAATGCAAGATGATATATGGTGATGAAGAGAGAACAAATACTAGCAAGGGTTATTATTCGTGTACGCTTGGGAATGGCTACTGAAGAGGAGCGGGAGCTTTTGGGAAAGTGGTTGGATGAAGAGGTAGCTAATCGAAGGTTGTATAGAAATATTATTAGAGGAAGAAGTATTGCCGGAAGGTTAAGATTGGAAGATGAAATTAACCAGACCACTGATTTTCAGAAGGTGTACGAGGAAGTGGCTCGACGTTTAGCCGTGCATCGTTCTCGTCGGTACTCGTTGAGACGGATTGTTGTGGTTAGCGGGGCAATTGCCTCATGTCTCGTGGGGATTTTCGTGGCTTTACATCCTTTGATAAAAGTGGAGGTACACGAATCGATAAGTGTGCAGGGGGAACTGAAAGAGATGAAGATCGTGAAGGAGAAAGTGATGCTCGTACTGGGAAATGGGGAGCGTATCGGGTTGGTGAAACAGGTCCCCGATAGTTTGAAACTGGAACAGGCAACTTTGATTGGTACGAAAGGAGGTTTACACTATGAGGCAAATACGGATTCAGTACCGGAGCGGGAAGAATTCCACCGAATAGAAACAGCCGTGGGGGGAGATTTTTTTGTCGTGTTGAGTGACGGTACACGGGTGTGGTTGAATTCCACGTCTGAATTTGTTTATCCGGTACAGTTTATTGGTGATCGCCGGGTTGTACAGTTAAAAGGAGAGGCATATTTTGAGGTGAAGCATGATCCTGCCCGGCCATTTATTGTACAGGTTCGGGATGTTGAAACCCGGGTGTTGGGGACGGCTTTCAATGTTAGTGCTTACGAAAACGAGGAGTCGGTTTACACGACCTTGCTGACAGGGAAAGTACAGGTCAGTTTAACGGATCAGAGGTCCGACATCCCGTCAATGGTGTTGAGACCGGGTATGCAATCTTGTTGGAAAAAGGAAACGGGAGAATTTTCAGTGCGGAAAGTGGACACGAAAAATGTGGTAGCTTGGCGTTACGGGGAATTCGTGTTTGATGAGGACGATATTGAAGTGGTGACCCGGATGTTGTCCCGTTGGTACGAGGTTCGTTTCGTGTATGACGGGAAAAGAAAGGGGCGGCACACGTTTAGCGGGAAGATGAGTAAGGATGAGAAGTTGGAATCTATTTTAAAAATATTGACTCTGGCGGGAGGGCCGGAATTTAGGGTGGAAGATGGAATTGTACATATTATAGAGAAAAGGTGAAAAAGAAATGCCGGAAATGTTTCGGAGGCATTTCCGGCTTGGGACCTTGTTGATAACAAGGCACTTGTTTAATTAAAACAGAACAAAGTTATGAAAAAAAACTGCAAAGCAAAAGTGTTTTGTGGACTTTCGGTGATGCGTGGTGCGTTATGCGGATTGTTATTACTATCCTTAACCACGTTGTTTACTCACTCACCGGTCTACGGACAACAGAATGTGAAAAGAATTTCTTTAAAGCTTGAAACGACCAGTTTGCTTGAGGCGTTACGCGAGATCAACCGGTTGAGTGACAATGTGGTTGTATTTAAGAAAGAGGAGGTGGAGCGGGAAACCAAGCGAGTGACGGTTGACCTGAAAAACGTGACAGTTAAGGCTGCGGTTGAGGCTTGTGTGGAGGGAACCGGATTAACTTGTGTGGACTTTGAGGGAAAGGTAGTCGTGACTCCTCGGCAGCAACCGACTTCGATCACGGTTACGGGAACCGTGCGGGATGTGAACGGTGAAGTTCTACCGGGGACAACGGTAATCGTGAAGGGGGATTCTCTGTTCTTGGGGACGAGTACAGGAGCTGATGGTGCATATCGGTTGACGATGCCGACAAGCGTGACGACGTTGGTATTTTCTTTCGTGGGTTATAAACCGAAGGAAGTGACTGTCGGTGGACGTACGAAGATCGACGTGGTGTTGGAAGAGGAGGTGAAAAGCGTGGACGAAGTGGTCGTGACGGGTATATTTACCCGTAAGGCAAGTAGTTACACGGGTGCGGTTGTCACGATGACAGCCAAGGATATTATGCGGGCCGGAAATCAAAATCTGTTTCAGAGTCTGAAGAATCTTGACCCGTCGTTATTTATTATGGATAACTTGGAGATGGGTTCGAACCCGAATGCGATTCCGGAAATGAAGATGCGGGGTATATCGAGTTTCCCGCTGGAAGAGACAGGTGTCCGCTTGAAGGGAAATTATAAAAATAGTCCGAATCAACCGTTGTTTATCCTTGACGGGTTCGAGGTGACGGCGGAGCGGGTAATGGATATGGATATGAACCGGATTGAGAGTGTAACCTTGTTAAAAGATGCTTCCGCGAAAGCCATCTACGGTTCTAAAGCAGCTAATGGGGTGGTGGTGATCACGACGAGGCGTTTGGCCGGTAACGAACAGCGGGTGACTTACACGGGAAGTGTGGATATACAGATGCCGGATTTGAGTAGTTACAATTTGTGTGATGCAGAGGAAAAGTTGGAAGCGGAACGTATTGACGGGATTTATGATGATGCTAATTTTCTGTTATACACGCAAAAGCAGATGTTGTATCAGCAGCGGAAACAATTGGTTGCAGCAGGATTAGACACCTATTGGTTATCGAAACCTTTGCGTACGGGTGTGGGGCACAAGCACAACTTGAGCGTGGAATTGGGAGATGCCGAGACATTAAGAGCCGTGCTGGACGTGTCCTACAATCAAGTTATCGGTGTAATGAAGGGATCCGATAGACGGAATATTTCCGGTTCATTAGATCTGTCTTATCGGAGGAATGACTTGATTTTTAGCAATACAATGACTGTAAATAGTAATAAAAGTTATGACTCCCCTTATGGTGCTTTTAGTGATTATGCGAAGATGAATCCCTACTGGCGGGCAAAGGATCCCGAAACGGGACAGGTGGTACGTTGGGCTGAAGATCGGATTCCCAACCCGATGTATGATGCCGAGATCGGTACGTTAAAAAAGGAGTCTTACGTGGATTTTTTGAATAATTTTCAAGTGGAATGGAGAGCGTTGAATGGTTTGATCCTGAGAGCTCGTGTGATGTTGTCTTTTAAGCGGAATGATGGCGACGAGTTCTTACCGGCTGCGCATTCAAGTTTTGCTAATATTACGAAAGACTCTCCGGTGGAGGAACAATTACGAAAAGGATCTTATCGTTTGGATAATGGGAAAAGTAGTAACGTGTCCGGTGATTTACATGGGAATTATGCAACCACGATAGGTAAACATTCTATCTTGGCAATGGGTGGTTTTGGAATATCCGAATATTCATACGAGGCTTACGTGCATAAGGCCGAAGGGTTCCCCAATAGCCAGTCTGCAGATATTACATTTGCTCGTCAGTATGCCTTGGACAGTCGTCCGGAAGGATCGTCATCTTTGCGTCGGGAGATTAATTTCGTGTTGGGAGGTGGTTACAGCTATGACGACCGGTATTTTCTAGATTTTAACGTGCAGACCAGTGCTTCCTCGCTTTACGGAAACGATAATCGTTGGGCTACGGGGTGGTCCGTGGGAGTTGGATGGAACTTGCATAACGAGCATTTTTTCCCATGGAAGGATTTGGTTCGTCAATTTAAAGTTCGGGGTTCGATCGGATTAACCGGAAATCAGAATTTTGATACCAATGAAGCAGTGGCAACTTACCAGTATTACACGGATGCGAATTATTTGGGTATGACGGGATCCTATTTAGGGCGCTTGGCAAACCCCTCGTTGAAGTGGGAACAGAAAAAAGATTATAACGTGGGGGTTGATGCAACAATTCATAGGGCCACGTTACGTTTCGATCTTTACCGGGCCGATACGGAGAATATGTTGACGGATGTTTCTGTGCCGACAAGTACGGGATTTGCGACCGTGAAAGATAACTTGGGACTGGTACGGAATAGTGGAATTGAGGCTTATCTTTCTTATGGAGTGTTGCAACAGAACCGAACATTCTTGACCGTTTTCGGTTCATTGGTGACCACGAAGAACAAAATTATCCGGTTGTCGGAAAGTATGCGTGCATTCAACGAATTGCGGGATAAGATGGCTTCGGATAAAGCAAATAATCGTCCGGTGCTGAAATACGTGGACGGGGAGTCCATGGAGACTATCTGGGCTGTGCGCTCTGCCGGGATCGACCCGATGACAGGACAGGAACTTTATATTCGTCAGGATGGTTCACTGACCTACACGTATTACGAATCGGATTTATACCCGGTAGGTAATTCATTACCCAAATACAGGGGAACTTTCGGTTTCACTTTCGAGCATAAAGGATTTGGTGTCAGCACGACTTTCCGTTACCAAGCCGGGTATCAGTATTATAATAGGACATTGATAGACCGGGTGGAGAACGTGGACATGAATTATAATGTTGACAAACGGGCATTGTACGGTCGTTGGAAAGAACCGGGACAGGTAACTCCTTTTAAACGTTTGGGAACTTTCCGGTATGACGATGATCCCTTGTCACGTCAGGAGATGACAAGGGCAACTTCTCGTTTCGTGCAGGATGCGAAGGAATTGACTTGGGGATCGTTGAACGTGTATTATGATTTTCAGGCGGATATACTTAAATATCTTCGAATGAAACGATTGAGAGTGTCTTTCTATATGGAAGAGATCTCGAAAATCTCATCTATAAAGGCCGAGAGAGGGTTTGATTATCCTTTTGCCAGAACGATGTCGTTTTCGCTTATTGGAACATTTTAATTAGTTAGATATGAAGACAATAATAAAAAATATCGTGTTGTGTGTGATATTATGCACGATGGTGGCTTGTGATAGTTGGCTGGACACGACACCCCCTTCGCAAGTACCGGAAGAAGATCAGTTCGATGATGAATTTGGTTTCCGGCAGGCCCTGATCGGTTGTTATATCGGTATGGCGGATGTTGATTTATACGGGAAACAGCTCACGTGGTATTCTACGGAAATGCAAAGCGGGCAGTACACGATTCACTCGCAGGCTTACGTGTATGCAATGGGAACCTACCAGTACACGGCCCAGCGGGCATTGAGTATGCTTAACAGTGTTTGGCAGAAGGCGTATAACGTGATTGCCAACGTGAATAACGCGTTGAAATTTATAGATAAGCGTCAGGGGGTGTTGGATCCGGTTTCTTACCGGATGATTAAAGGCGAATTGTTAGCTATTCGTGCTATGTTGCATTTTGATATGATGCGCTTGTATGGGTACGGGAATTTGGCTGGTCGAACGGATAAATCAACGAAACCAACCGTGCCGTACGTGACGGATTATGACAAAGAGATGACTCCCCAGTTGTCGTATGATCAGACGATAGAATTGATTGTTAAGGATTTGACAGATGCTTTGGGATTATTGGATGATGAGCCTATCACGGGAAAACATCCTGCAGATTATTACGATGCGTTGAATGACGACGGGTTCTTCAGTGACCGTACTTTCCGGTTGAATTATTTCGCCGTGAAAGCTTTATTGGCAAGAGTATATATGTGGGAGGGAAGTGATGCATCCATCGCTTTGGCTCGTCAAGAAGCGTCGGATGTGATTCGTGAAGGCGAGCGTTTAGGACTCTACCAGTGGGTGACGACAGATTTGGTAAGTACAGACCCGATTCATTCCACGGAACATATTACTTCTTTAAATATTCCGGCATTCACGGATCGTTTGACGGATTATTATCTTTATAATTTCTTGGAAGGTACGGCGTATGAAGCTATCAAATTGAGTGAGGATAATTTGCTTAATATTTACCAAGAAACGGGAAGTGGGGAAAATGCCGATTACCGTCGGGAAAAGTTATTCTTCAGGAATTCCAACGGGTATTATACACCGTTAAAGTTAGCGCAGGATCGTTCATCGGGATATTTAAAACTAAACCGCATGCCTTTGATCCGTCTTCCGGAAATGTACTTGATCGTGGCCGAGAGTTATTTGCGAGGAGCAAATATTGATTTGACCGAGGCCGTGTCTTATTTGAAGACGTTGCGGGAGAATCGTTCGAACTATATTGATATTAGTGGCTATACACGAGACGAGTTATTAACATGCCTGATGAATGAATATCGGCGGGAGTTCTTGTGCGAGGGGGTGTCCTTCTTCTATTTCAAGCGTATTGGAGCAGCGGATATTCCCAACTCGACCATCGTGATGAGTGACGAAAAATATTTGTGGCCTTATCCCGCTATTGAACGGGAAATGGGACGTGTTCAATGATGATTAATAATGCTATAAATGAAAGGATATGAACAGATTTAATTTTCTGTACGCGATATGTTTTCTTTTGAGTGGTTTGCTATGCGGCGGTTGCTCGAAAGTGGGAATAGATACGTTTGACGAGACCCAAGCCACGGTAACGGTTCCATGGAATGTTGTAGATGTGAGGACTTATCCGGGGTATAACTCCTTAACGAAGACTTTTGACCAGACTTATTCGTTTTGGAGTGATCCGGAAGAAGAGACGATGGTGGTGAATATCCCGTTAAAGTTGGTCGGGGACGTCCGGGATTACGACCGGACGGTAGGGTACACGATCGTCCGGGATAGCAGCCGATTATTGGAAGGATCGTATAAGGTGTTGAATGCCGTTATTCCCGCCGGGGAACGTTACGGGTATCTCACGCTGGAATTGCCGAAATTAGTTGAATTGGAAGACACGACGTGTATGATGGAAATTGTGTTGGGTGCTTCGGAATATTTCGTGGCCGGCCCACCGGAATATACACGCATTAAGTTTTCGTGGGATAATCAATTACCGATGCTTCCCAGTGGTTCATTTTATGCCCGAACTTATAATTTCTTAATAAATGCAGGGCAAAGTATGAATCTGGCGAACTATAATTATTATAGCCGGAATGCGCATAAGGCGATACTGGCCGCTTTAGGGTGGCCGTGGCAGGCGGACCAGTGGCCCCAGTATAACCGGATGGACCCGGATGGGTATATGTTCTATAATACGGCAATCACGAATGCTTACTACGAGTTGTTACAGAAGTATCTGGATGATTACGAACAGGAACATGGAACCCCATTGTTGCATGATGGAGGACTTGCTATAAACCAACCCGTGAGAGCGCGAAAGTTTTGATAAAACGGATTAAAGATAATGAAGATGAAAACAATATATTACCTGTTGTTGCTCGTGTTGGGATACGGCCTCGTGTCGTGTTATGACGACAAGAGTACCTATGACACGAAAGAAATTCCTAACGTGGAACTAGACCTGAATGGTGTGTCGGAAACGCAGTACGTGGCGTATTTGGGCAAATTGCATATTGATATTCCCGTGAAGAAAAACGGAACCCCGGACCATCCGGATTTGGAATATAAATGGGAGATCGAGTTAAGTTCGTCAGCGGGATTGAGAGAAGTGTTGTCGAACGAACGGGTGCTTGACACGATTGCTTCCATGCCGATTCAGGCTAGTGGTTACACGTTGACCTTGGAAGTGACGGACAAAGTTTCCACGCTTAAATATTATTCTGTCTTTTCTCTAGTGGTGGAGAGCCAATTCGGGGAAGGTATTATCGTGGCTCATTCCCGTGATGGGGAGACCTCCGATTTGTCGTTAATCATGGATAAAGACATTAGCAAGGGATTCACGGGAACGGAGAAAATTCAATACGATGATATTTTCACCTCTAAGGGGGAGCCTTTGGGTGATTGGATTGATAACGTGGCCTATACCGTGTCGGGAGCGACATGGAGTACCTATCAGAATATCCTGTGGATGGCCGGAAGGAATGGATTGTTCCGGGCTGATTGCCGGGACTATTCCTTCTTGGAAACGGGTAAAATTATTCCTTTTGTGACCGAGACATATACTTCCGGACATTTCTATTTGGCACCTCAAACGACGATTCTCGTGATGAATAATCAGGTGTACCAGCATCTTCGTCAGAATGATGCGATATTCATCAAACCGGAAGTGGTTTCCGACTTGGGCGGTTTGCAGTCCAATTACGTGGATAATCGAGTGGTTGCCGCGGCCACGGGCGATGGGACTCATTCCAGTGGATCGTCGATCTGGTATGATTCACAGGTAGGACGTTTCGGGCGTTTTAACGGGGCTTTCTCGCAGAACAAATGTTCGTTGTATTCCTCTTCTGAGAATGACGACAATTTCCCCTTCGATCCTTCTGCCGTGCCGGGTAAAGAAGCCGTGGCTGGAGGTTTCATGAATAGCTCTTCCTTGGTGATGGTGTTGAAGGATAAAGTATCGGGAGAATATTCTCTTTACACGTTCTTTACTAAAAATCAGGATAATACGTTGGTTAACCCGACACCGAGTTACTTGTATTCGGTTCCGGCAGCCATCAAGGATTTGTTGGATCGTTCCGTGTCAATTTGTTTCAGTACAGTAGATCCTATTATGTACGTGGCAACGGCCAGAGAGATTCATGCGGTTCGTTTGAATATAGATGGTTCGCTTGCCTCCTCATTGAAATACACGGCGGTAGCAGGAGAGAATATCACTATTCTGAAATTCTACACACAAGGAAGATATAATGTCAATTCGGAAGACTTTGACAGTGACACGGAAAGTTTGCTGACCTTACCGTTGAACACGAAAGCCGTGATGATGGCAACGCAGGCATCGGATTCGGAAGGATATGTTTACCTGATTCCGCAAAAAGATCCGGGAACGGGAAATTTGGATGAGGAAAAGCAGGTGAAATATGACGGTTTCGGGAAGATTTCAGATATAACAGCTCAAGGAAGATAGTTTATAATAATACAGGCGGGTAAGGTGTGACGAAAGCCTTACCTGCCATAATAGTTAATTTTTTAAAATGAATAACATGGAGAATCCGGTTGTAAAGGTGGAACATTTGTCTCACCGTTATAGTGTGCAATGGGCGATACGGGATATTAATTTCGAGATTTACGAGAAGGGAATATTGGGATTGTTGGGATCGAACGGAGCGGGTAAATCGACAACGATGAATATCATGTGTGGTGTGTTGAACCAGACAGAAGGGGAAGTGTATATTAACGGGATTAATTTTCGGGAGGACCCGATTGCGGCTAAAATGAATATTGGTTTTCTACCACAGAAACCCCCGTTGTACACGGATTTGACCGTGGAAGAGTATTTAGCCTATTGTGCGGATTTGCGTTCGGTCGCTCCTAAAAAGATTCGTTCTTCGGTGGACTACGCGATGGAGAAATGCGGGATCACGCATTTCCGAAAACGGTTGCTGAAACATTTATCGGGAGGTTACCAGCAACGGGTGGGTATTGCGCAGGCAATCATACACAATCCGAAGTTCGTGGTATTGGATGAACCGACGAATGGACTTGACCCGAACCAGATACTGGAAATCCGGGAATTGATCAAGGAGATTGCTACGGATCGTTCCGTGCTACTTTCCACGCATATCTTGTCGGAGGTACAGGCCACCTGTGACCACATCAAGATGATCGAGGAAGGGCAACTGGTATTCGCGGGGACGATGGATGAGTTTAACAATTATATCCAACCGAATTCGTTCGTGGTGGTACTGAAGAATCCGCCGAGAATGACCGAGTTGGAACACGTGCTGGGAGTTAGTCGGGTGGAGGCAATAAATTCGAAAAGTTTCAGGGTATGGTTTGATACGGATGACGACGTGACAGCTCGTATGGTACACGAGAGTGTCAGCCGGGGATGGGAGTTAAGCGAGGTTTCCGTGGAACGGAGTTCTCTGGATGAAGTGTTCGCTCGCTTGTCGGGAAAAAGTAAACGTGAATCATAAGTTCGTGTAGTATGAGAAAAATATTCAAGATAGCGTTGACAGAGTTATGCACTCTGTTCTATTCCCCTATCGCGTGGTTAGTCCTTATTATCTTTACTGTTCAGGCGTGCATGACCTATTTCCGTTTAGTGGACATTATGTTGATGCAGCAATTTAACAAGCCTTTATGGTATAGTATAGCAAAAGAGATGTACACGGGAAATATGGGATTGTTCCCGAATATGTTGGTGCATCTTTACCTGTATATTCCTTTATTGACCATGGGATTGATGAGCCGGGAATATAGTAGCGGTTCTATCAAATTATTATATTCTTCACCGGTGTCCAGCATACAGATTATCTTCGGGAAATTTCTTTCCATGATGATATACAGCCTTATTCTGGTGGGTATTCTCTTTTTGTTTGTTGGGTTCACGGCATGGAACGTGCCTTCTTTTGATATGTCGTTGGCCTTATCGGGGTTGCTGGGAATTTATCTGGTGATCTGTTCTTATGCAGCGATAGGATTATTCATGTCTTGTCTGACTTCCTATCAAGTGGTAGCGGCTGTTGCCACCTTAGGGGCTTTGGCCTTCTTGAATTACGTGGGAAGAATGGGACAGGAAGTTCCTTTTATTCGGGACATCACGTATTGGCTGTCAATTTCCGGGCGTTCCGACGAGTTAATCAACGGTTTGATCAGCAGTGAGGATGTGTTTTATTTTCTGATCGTGATCGGCCTTTTCCTGATGCTTTCGATTATGGTCATCTTGTCGGGGAAACGCAAGTTATCAAAAAGTATGGCTTTTACCCGTTATACCGGGGTGATCGTGTTGGCGATGCTGTTGGGGTACGTGACCTCCCGGCCGGGATTGCAATGTTCTTACGATGCCTCGTCCATTAAACTGAATAGTCTGAATCCGGTCAGTCAGGAGATTATGGAAAAAATGGAGGGAGGACTGACAATCACGACATACGTGAATCTTTTGGAAGGTAATTTTTACCGGGGGGCTCCTTCGGAAAGGAATAGTGATGCAAATCGATTTAAAAAGTTTATTCGTTTTAAACCGAAAATTCAGATGAACTACGTGTATTACTATGCCGATGCGGGAAACGAGGTTTTGGAAGATCGTTTCCCCGATCTGAACACGCAACAACGAGCGTGGAAAATGGCGGTCATGGAAGATTTGGATATAGAGATGTTTCTGAGCCCGGAACAGGTAGCCCAACAGGTTGATCTTTCGGGTGAAAAATATCGTTTCGTGCGTTTGTTGGAACGGGAAAGCGGGGAAAAGACCTTTTTGCGGATTTTCGATGATAGTTACATTTATCCGAGGGAAGGAGAAATCTCCACGGCCATGAAACGTTTGGTGACGAAAGCCCCCAAGGTCGTTTTTCTGACCGGGCACGGGGAACGTGATATTCAACGGGCAGGAGACCGGGACTACTACACGTTTGCCATAGACCCGACCTTCCGTCATTCTTTGATTAATCAAGGGTTTGACGTGGATAGTATTACCTTGATGGGGGATCGGCCGATACCCATGGATATTGACGTGTTGGTTGTTGCAGATTTACAGCGTCCTTTGTCAACAGGTGAGTTGGCCCGGCTCGAAGAATACATAGCGAAAGGTGGGAATATTGTTATTGGCGGGGAACCGGGAAAATCGGATTTGATGAATCCTCTTACGGCTTCTCTGGGCGTGAGTTTCCTGCCGGGAACTTTAGTACAACCGACGAAAGCTTACGATGATAATTTGCTGGTTTGCTCTTTTGTTGAGGAGGGTGTGAATATCGTGACTCCTTTGCGGGGACTATGGCAACAAAAATATGGGGTTACGATGCCGGGAGCTGCCGCGTTAGGTTACAAAAACGGACATGGTTTCAACGTGTATCCTTTGCTAAAGACAAAAGACGAGGGAAGTTGGAACGAGTTAACCACCGTAAATTTTACGGACGAAAAAGCTGTATTAAATCCGGAAATCGGGGAGCAAGAACAGTCCTACCCGACGATGCTTGCCTTGACTCGTAACGTGGGAGACCGGGAACAGCGGATATTCGTGTTAGGTGATGTAGATTGTATCAGTAATGCCGAGTTATTGATGTCTAGAGTTGGGATGAAAACGAGTAATTTCTCTTTAATCACGGGTATGTTCCGGTGGTTGAGCTACGGGGAATTCCCGATCGTTTTGTCGAATATACCGCCCGTGGATACGGTGTTGGAATTGAGTAAGGACACGGTACCTTATGCGAAATTTGCTTTCACGTGGGGATTACCCATCTTGTTTGCGTTGGGGTATTTTGGCGTGTGGTTTAAAAGAAGACGGAGATAACGTAATTGTAAACGAATGAGAAAGATATTGAAAATAGCGGGAAATGAGTTGCGCGCTCTCTTTTGTTCTCCCGTGGCTTGGTTTATTTTAGTGATATTTGCTGTTCAGTCGGGAATGACTTTTACCGACTTGTTCCGGAGTGTTTTGCGACAACAATTTATGGGGGAACCGATAGAATATAGTATCACGACGGCTCTGTTAACAGGAATGTCGGGAACATTTATGGTGATACAACAATATTTGTATCTATATGTTCCCTTGTTGACGATGGGATTGATGAGCCGGGAATTGGGTAGCGGTTCGATTAAACTCCTGTACTCGTCCCCCGTGACAGCGGGACAGATCATTTGGGGAAAATTCCTTTCTATGATGGTTTACGGGTTGATATTGATGGGCGTGTTGCTGGTTCTGGTTCTTTTTGCTTGTTGCACGGTGGAATCATTTGATCTTTCTGCGGCCTTATCGGGTTTACTCGGATTGTATTTGTTAATGTGTGCTTATGCGGCAATCGGGCTTTATATGTCCAGCCTGACCTCTTATCAGGTTGTGGCGGCCGTGGGAACGTTGGCCGTGTTAATCGTGCTGAATTTCATCGGTAGTGTGGGGCAGGATATAGCTTTCGTGCGTGAAATCACGTATTGGTTGTCAATCAAGGGGCGGGCAACCGTGTTCATTGACGGGTTGATATGTAGTGAGGACTTCCTGTATTTTGTCGTGGTCATTCTCTTTTTCCTGACGTTGGGAATCATGAAGATCGAGGCTCACCGGGCAAAACGGAGTCAAGTGATGACGGTAGGACGTTATCTTGTTGTGATTGCAGTTACCGTGGCATTAGGGTATATGACTTCTCGTCCCACGTTTTTATGGTATTATGATGCGACAGCGAGTAAGACGCAAACATTGACTAAAGAAAGTCAAAGTATACTGGAAAGGATGAAAGACGATTTGACAATTGTCACTTACGTGAATCTTTTGGGAGATAACTCTTCTTACGGGATGCCCCGTTCCCTGAAGAGTGACATGGAAAACTTCAAACCGTACATCCGTTTCAAATCGAATATCGAGATGAAGTATGTGTATTATTATAAAAAAGCGTCGTCTTACATACGGGAACGGTATGCTGACGTGAGCGACCGGGAGGTGGCCGAAAAATATGTTGATCAGATGAAATTGAATCTGAAAATGTTTTTATCTCCCGAAGAGATCGAGGCCCAGATTGACCTTGCTCCGGAAGGTTATCGTTTCGTGCGGCAGTTGGTGTTACCCGACGGTTCGGCCACTTTCCTGCGGTTGTATAATGATATGTTTGTACATCCGATGGAGGCAGAGGTTTCCGCGGCTCTGAAACGCCTCATCATGGAGGTACCCAAGGTAGCTTGTCTTACGGGACATGGCGAGCGGGATATGAACAACGTGGGAGATCGGGATTATTATGCTTTTGCCAAGAATCCGACTTTTCGTTATGCTTTAGTAAATAATGGTTTTGATGTGATCGCCTATCGCATGACCGAGGGGGAGGAGATTCCGGAAGATATTCGTATTCTGGTGATTGCTGATGTGAAACAACCGTTGACCGAAAGCGAGTTGGAAAAGATTGACCGCTACGTGGCCCGTGGAGGAAATTTGTTGATTGCGGGAGAACCGGGGCGTCAGGAAGTAATGAATCCTTTGGTGGAACGTTTCGGGGTGCAGTTTATGCCCGGTGTTCTGGTACAACCCAGTCGGGATTTCGATCCGGATCTGATTCGGGGTGAATTGACAAAAGATGCCGCAGAGATGTCCCTTAACTATGCCAATTTGCAGAAGAAAAAACGGGTGATCACGATGCCCGGAGCCACGGCGTTAAACTATACAATGGATAAAGGTTTTATGGTGCGTCCTGTTTTGACCACGCGTGACACGGGATGTTGGAACGAGATAGAAACCCGGGATTTATTGAATGAGCCGGTAAAACTCAACCCTGTTGCCGGGGAAAAAGAAGGTGTTTACCCGATAGCCTTGGCTTTGAGCCGGAAGATGGGAAACCGGGAACAAAGGATTATCGTGTTGGGAGATGCGGATTGTATCAGTAACTCCGAACTGATGATGTACCGGAAGGGTATCAAGGCGTCCAACTTCTCGTTGATCACGGAGTCCTTCCGTTGGTTGACGGATGGGGAATTCCCGGTGAATACCCGTCGTCCAGATCCTGCCGATACCTCGATTTCACTGGAATTGTCATCTATGAAGTGGGTGAAAGTGATGTTCGTGGGGATATTACCCCTGTTATTAATTGGTTGTGGAATATTAATCTGGCACCGTAGGAGGGGTAGATAAAATGAATATGCGTAACGTGAATATCGTGGCTCGCTATGAGTCTAAATTGTTAAGACGAGATATTGTTTTTCTGGGATTTGTAGTGATTGCCCTTGTCGGTATTTCGTTATGGCAGATGATAAAGCAAGGAAGAGTAAATGTGTTTTGGTATAAAGTGGCTCTTCCTTCTTCTTTTCCTTTTTTTAGTATGTATTACTATAACCTGGTACAAGTCCTGATTGCTTTGTTTGTGTGCATGGAGGTCGTGTACCGGGAAAGGAAAAAAGACGCGATGGAAGTATTCCTGTGCCGACCGTTTCGGAACAGTGAATACTGCATCGGTCGTTTTCTAGGAATATTCAGGATGTTCCTTTTCGTGAATATATGCGTGCTGTTGGTATGTATGTATATAAACCTTTGGGTTGTAGGAGCCCCTTTTAACGTGTGGATTTATGTTTTCTATCTGTTCACCTTGTCCATCCCGACTTTAATTTTTGTATTGGGCTGTGCGTTGAGTATATCGGCAATGGTCAAAAATCGTCCGCTATCTGTTTTAGTTCTGGGACTTTTGGGATTGGGTGTATATTTCTATTTGGATGAGTGGCAGTTTGGAGCGTTTGACTTTTGGGGCAGGAATTTGCCGAATATGTTTTCGGACGTGGTAGGACACCCTGATTTGAAGGGGTATTTGCTGCATCGCTTGACTTATACCGGGTTGGGTGTTGCCGGAGTTTTATTCTGGGTCGCTAACATGAAACGTCTGCGGGACCATAAAGAACATCAAGGATTGCAATGGGGAAGTGGGGGAGTGGTTGTATTGTGCAGCGTGATCTGTTTGTTTTTATATTGGGATGCAATTCGGCAGCGGGAGTGCCGTTCAGAAGAGTATAGGCAAGCTTATGTCGAATATCAATCCCGACCTAAAGCACGGGTTACCAACCATGAAATCTCCTACGAGTGGAAGGATGGAGAGATGTGGTTGGATAGCAGGATGACCTTACAGAATCGGAATCAGGAAAGGCTCTCGGAGATCGTGTTGTACCTGAATCCTTCGTTAGAGATTTATTCTCTAAAGGAGGCAGGTAACGATATGGGTTATCACCGGGATCAGCAGGTTGTCGTGCTTGAACGCCAGCTTTTGCCGGGTGATACCATTTCTTTGCATCTCTCCTATAAAGGTAAAATTGATGAAGCGATATGCTACTTGGATGTGCCTTTTGAAGAGCGGCATAATGTAGGAAGGTATGATCCCGGAAAGCGACGTGGATTATTCAATTTCGGAACTCGTTTTGCTTATCTGGGAGAAAACTATACCTTGTTACACCCGGAAATTCTTTGGTACCCGGTAGCTGTCCCCCCGATCAATATGGTATCACCATACGCTCGTGAAATAAATTTTTCGGAATATACTCTGCGGGTAAAAACACGGGATGGACAACAGGTTCTATCGCAAGGCGAGCCGGAATACGGAACAGGTGAAGTATTTTTCAAGAATCGGCAGAAATTACCCGGGATAACGCTTTGTATCGGGAACTACCATAAGAAAGAAATCGAGATCGGTAATCTTCATGTGGAATTTTATTATTTCCCCGACCATGAATTGTTTTTCGAGGGGTATACTGAAATTCAGGGAGAGAAATTGAGCAAGGTATTGGCCATGCTCAAAGGACGTTTGGAGGCAAGAATCGGGCGGGGCTACCCGTTTCAAAAATTGATGTTGGTAGAAAGTCCTCTCTCGTTTGTTTCTTTTTTACGGAAATGGAAAACGGGTAGCGAATTTGTCCAGCCTGAATTTGTTTTTTTGGGAGAACGGGCAGCAAGTATTCCTTCCTACGTTCCGATGACTGTTGCGAAAAAATTTGCAAAGGAAAGACAGGAGAATTTGGATGATCCGGAAGGGATTTATAGTGTTGAACGTATGGGATTGCAATCTAACGTCACGTTGCTTCAACAAAAGTTACATGACATTTTGCCTATGTATTACGATTTCACGGGATTCTTGTCTTCAGGTACTTATCCGGCAGCCAATATGCTACTTAGCAAAATGTTTATTTCTAAAAAGAAATATACAATAGGAAATACCGGTCTCAGACCGGATGATATGTTAGCTATTGATTGTTTAAAGCAAGCCAGCTTGAAGGAAATTCTTTCTAACGATTCGTTACCGGATAAAGTACAGGCAAGAATTTTCGAGTTGGAAGCAGGAGCATTGGCAGCTTATTTATCTACTTCTGTTGCCCCCGAAAAGTTGTACCAATTCTCGGAACAGCTCTCTTCCGGCACTCAATTTGAAGAAATTACTTTAGAACAGATCGCTCGGAATTTTCAGGCTGATCTAGGGGTTGATTTACTTCCGTTTATGGATAAATTATACCAACGGGAGGGACTCCCGTCTTTTGATATAAGAGATATTCAGGTGCAGCAAATTATTACGGATGGCTTCCCGAAATATCAAGTTGGTTTTAAAGTATGGAATATGTCGGATATGGATGGGGTTATATCAATTCTTGCTGATGATGAAACGGTGGATGAATTTATGTCGAAACGAGAAGGAGGCATTGCCGTGGATTTTAATATGCCCCTGAGAGAGAAATATTACATGATTCCGGCCGGAGTATGCAAGGAGGTAAAATTTATCATGAACGGGGATCATGGTTACATCGGGACGAATTTGGCGGCTAATTTTCCCGGTGATTATAATATTCCTTTAGTAAAAGAAGGAATTTCCAAAATAAGGGAAGGCATGGAGGGCATTTGGGATATTGATCGTCGTTTCTTCGAAAATTCCGGCGAGATCATTGTTGATAACCGGAGTGAACAATTCCAGTTGATTGATTCCGGGGAGCGGAAAAGATTACCGTTCTTGACAAAGGAGCGTAAATCGACTTTTAAGGCGTCATTGGAGAAGAAGGAATGGACAGAAATGTTCACGGCAGAAAGCTATGGAATCCCCGTGCGGAGTGCTTTTGGTAAAGTTTCCGGAACCGGGGCGGGAAAGGCTATCTGGACGGCAGATATAAAGGAAGCCGGGAAATATGAAGTCTTTTTTTATCATCAGGTTTCATCACTTACTTATCCCCCGATTAGTTCCGTTTTCACGGGTTCTTTGCTGCATTACAAGGTATGTAATAGCTTGATGGAAAAAGAGGTGATCGTGGAAGCGGATATTATTCCGGTCGGGTGGGTTTCCTTGGGAAAATTCGATTTTCCGGTCGGGAAGGCTCAAGTGATTCTGGATGACAGGGGTGGGGAGATCAAGGCTGATGCAGAGGATAAAAGTGCCGGTTTAGTGCAAGTTCATGGCGTGCCGGATGATAAATTACCAGTTAAGAAACAACTGATCATTGCTGATGCCGTGAAACTGGTGCGTGTGAAGGAGTAGTTTATTATTTAGGATTTGAAACCTGTTATATTTTTCGTAATTTTGGAGAATCATTTAAAACTACAAGAATTATGAGAAAGTCATTTTTATTTTTAGCGGATGGTTTTGAGGAGGTAGAAGCTCTCGGGGTTGTAGATGTTTTACGTCGGGGAACGATCGAAGTGAAAACGGTTTCTATTTCCGATAAGAAAGAGGTTACAGGCGCGCATGGAGTTCCTGTGATGGCCGATCTTTTGTTGAGTGACGTGAAAGAAGAAGAGGCGGAATTCTTGATTTGTCCGGGCGGAATGCCGGGAGCCAAGAATCTGGGAGATTGTACGGCATTGGTGCAAATGATTCAGAAACACTTTGACAAAGGTGGTTACGTGGCGGCTATTTGTGCAGCTCCGGCTTTGGTGTTGAGTAAGATAAAAATGAACAAAAGATATACAATGACTTGCTATCCGGGATTTGAAGAATATTTACCGGGAGCCGAAATGCAACCTCATGGCGTGGTGGTTGATGGTAACGTGATCACAGGTAGAGGTCCGGCGTATGCTTTTAAATTCGGTCTGGCTATTTTGGAACAATTAACTTCCAAGAAAGTGGCTGAAGAAGTTGCGGCTGGAATGTTACTGGATTAATATGAAAAATTGCATTACCCTCTGCATCGTCCTGTTTTGTTGTCTGCAAGGGATAGGGCAGAACACTTTGCTCCGGGCGGATGGAAAAGAAATCCATACCCGGATTGTTCCCCCCGAGGGATATGCGAGGGTAAACGTGAAGGAAGGTTCTTTTGGTGAATACCTGAGGAACCTTCCTTTGCGTTCTCACGGGACTAAAGTGCATTATTTCGATGGCCGGGAGAAATGGAACCGGAGCGTGTATTGTGCCGTGGTGGATATGGAGATCGGTAAGCGGGATTTGCAACAATGTGCCGATGCCGTGATTCGTTTGCGGGCGGAATATCTGTATAAGCATAAAGCGTATGACCGGATCCACTTTAACTTCACGAACGGTTTCCGTGCCGATTACACGAAATGGGCAGAAGGTTACCGGATCAGCGTGAAAGGAAATCAAGTTTCTTGGTACAAATCCAAAGAAAAAGATTACTCTTATAAAACTTTTAGAGCCTATCTGGACGTGGTGTTCGCTTATGCCGGGACTTTATCTTTGGCGAAGGAATTAACGTCCGTACCGGTGACTTCCATGCAGATCGGGGACGTGCTTATTCAAGGCGGTTCACCCGGGCACGCGGTCATCGTGGTCGATATGGCAGAGAATCCCGCAACAGGAGAAAAGTTGTATTTGCTGGCCCAAAGCTATATGCCGGCTCAAGATATTCAAGTGCTGGAGAACCCGAAAGAGCGTGATAAATCCCCGTGGTACACCCTCAAGGGAGAGGGCAGTATTTTGACTCCGGAATGGGGATTTACTTCAGCGAACCTGAAACGTTTTAAAGATTAGAACGGTTGTATTTCTCAAAAGCCCCCAACCCGAAAAGTGAAAAATCATAGCGAATCGGATCGACAGGATCCATTTCCCGGAGACGTGCAGTAAGTTCTTCCACGGCTTTCCGATCATTCTGGTTACGGGTAAGCAGGCCTAGTTGCCGACTCACGTTACCCGTGTGCAAGTCAAGCGGAATCAATAGGGCAGAAGTGGGAATATCTTTCCACAGGCCGAAATCCACCTCTCCGTCGTGTCTTACCATCCAGCGCAAAAACATATTTACCCTCTTCGCTGCTGAACCCTTCTCCACGTTAGCGATATGTCGCAGTACTCTTGTCTCGGCAGGTAAAGAGGTGAAAACAGAATACCACTCTTTTAGAACTTCAAACATATCTTGATGCTTTTGGTAGGCCCGTGTGAAAACGGTTTCTAATCCCCCGTGATGGCGATAAATATTCGCTAGCGATTTCAAAAAGTAAACACAATCGTAGCTATTAAACGTGCGGTGCTTGAAATTGCAGAAACGTTCGTAATCTTGGTCTTCCGCCTGCATCACGAAATCATGGGGCGCATAATCCATTAATTGCATCAACTCCTTGCATTTCTTGATAATCGTGGGCCGCTGTCCCCATGCTAATGATGCTGCCAGAAATCCGGCAATTTCGATGTCCTCTTTTTCTTCGAAACACTTCGGTATCTGAATCGGATCGGTTTCTATAAAGAATTCCGATTTATTGTATTCTAAATACTTCTCGTCAAGTAATTGTTTTAAGTCTTTGGAAAACACGGGGCAAAATTTAAAATATTCTGTGATTGTCGATTCAATGATTCTGTGATTTTAGAAACATCTGATTGGAAATCATGAAATCGCTAAATCATGAAATCATTTCACTGCTCTCAACATCTCCCGTTTCCCCGGGGGACCGGGAAGGCGTTTCAAGTTAAAACCGATATTACGAAGAGCTTGTTTCACGGTTCCTTTTACGCAGTAGGTCGTGAGAATTCCTTCCGGTTTAAGCGCTTTGTAAAACTTGGTAAGCATAGATTCCGTCCATAGGCGAGGTTGTACGTCGGGGGCGAAAGCATCGAAAAAGACCATATCGAAATATTCGTGAAAATTAACTTCTTCGAAATCTGCCCGATGCTTGTGGAGCGTGAAATAAGGAGTGATGACAACATCCTCTTCCCAAGGCGCATCATGTAATTGTTGAAACAGGGGAGCATCTTCCGGGGTGAAGAGGTCGGAATAATTAATCTGTTCCACCTCCTGAGGTGTCAGCGGATATTTCTCGAATGTGTGAAACACCACCTTGCGTTCATTATCCCTCGCCTCAAGCAACGTTAGAAAAGCATTTAGACCTGTTCCGAACCCGGCCTCCAAAATCCGGATATTCTTCTGCCCGTAGTATTCAATGCCTGCTTTTATAAATATATGAGTAGATTCCTGTATGGCTCCGTGAATGGAATGATAATGCTCGTTCAGTTCCGGTATATACAGGGTGGTACTTCCGTCTTCTGTGGTAATAATTTCTCTATCCATCTTCTAGCATAATTCTTGACGCAATAGGTTTGCGAATT
This sequence comes from Butyricimonas sp. BSD2780061689_150309_C8, assembly GCF_015560935.1. Lineage (NCBI taxonomy): Bacteria > Pseudomonadati > Bacteroidota > Bacteroidia > Bacteroidales > Odoribacteraceae > Butyricimonas > Butyricimonas sp. BSD2780061689_150309_C8. Next base: position 32,572 of record NZ_JADMSV010000016.1, on the reverse strand, counting down.
CGATGACATCATTTTCCGTGGTGTCAAACGAGCAAACCCATCTCACTTCGGCCGCATCTTCATCCCACACGTAAAAGAAACATTCATCCTGAAGTTTGGTAATCTTTTCTCGCGGGATGATAGCGAAAATCTCGTTTGCCTCAACCTTCTGCGTGATGCTCACGGAAGGAATCTGCTCTGCCGCATTAGCGAGCTTTTGTGCCATGGCATTTGCGTGTGCGGCTGATTTCAACCATAAATTATCTTTTAGAACAGCCGAGAACTGGGCGGCGATAAAGCGCGATTTGGAATGTAGCTGCATCAACTGCTTCCGGATATATTTCACCTCTTTCGACATCGTGGTGTTAAAGAAGACAACAGCTTCCCCGAACATCATGCCGTTTTTGGTTCCCCCGAAGCTTAAAACGTCGATTCCCACTTCTTTCGTGATGCTGGCCGGGGTACATCCCAGGTATGCAACGGCATTTGCCAGACGGGCTCCGTCCATGTGAACATACATATCGTGGGCATGGGCGAAGTCACAAATTTCTTTTAATTCATCATGCGTGTAGACTGTTCCGAGTTCCGTACACTGAGTTAGCGAGATGATTTTCGGTTGGGCGTGGTGTTGATCATCAAATCCATGCATATGATTGTGTATCAATCCCAGGGTGAGTTTTCCGTCAAATGTGGGAACGGTCAACAGCTTACTGCCGGTTTGTTTCTCGATAGCCCCGCACTCGTCCACGTTAATATGAGCTGTTTCCGCACAAATGATCGCATTATATGAATGAGTGAAAGCCGAGAGACTCAATATATTGGCTCCCGTTCCATTATAAACGAAATACACGTCAACATCGTCTCCGAAGATTTGTTTGAAATCTTCGATGGCTTTTTCCGTGTATTTGTCTTCCCCGTAAGAATGTTGATGTCCGAAGGCTGATTCTTCCAGTGCTTTAAATACTTCTGGTAATACTCCGGAAAAATTGTCACTACCGAAACCTCTAAGTCCCATGAATAGAATAAATTAGTTTGTGGTTAAAAGAAAATAATGTATAATGAACAGAATATAAAAAGACTACCTCAAATTTACTTTGAGGTAGTCTGAAATATTAGGTTATCCTAAGAATGACAATAATATACCGGCTGCAACGGCAGAACCGATAACTCCGGCCACGTTCGGACCCATGGCGTGCATCAACAGGAAGTTTCCTGGGTTAGCTTCTTGTCCCACATTCTGTGATACGCGGGCTGCCATCGGAACTGCAGAAACTCCGGCAGAACCGATCAACGGGTTGATCTTGTTCTTGGTGAACAAGTTCATAAATTTTGCCAGTAATACACCACCGGCACTACCGATACCGAAAGCTAGAACTCCGATCACCAGGATAGCTAATGTTTGAAAATTCAAGAATGCAGCAGCCGTAGTCGTGGCTCCGACCGAGATACCTAAGAATATCGTACAGATATTCATTAGTTCATTTTGGACTGTTTTACTCAAACGTTCAACTACACCACATTCACGCATTAAGTTACCTAACATCAAGCATCCGATTAGAGGAGCTGCAGAAGGTAATAATAATGATACAAATATGGTTACAACGATCGGGAATACGATTTTCTCTTTTTTAGATACTTTACGCAATTGTTTCATCACAATCTCCCGTTCTTTCTGGGTTGTTAACGCTTTCATGATAGGTGGCTGTATCACAGGAACCAAAGCCATATATGAATAGGCGGCTACTGCGATCGGACCAAGTAAGCTCGGTGCTAATTTTGAGGTTAGGTAAATAGCCGTCGGTCCGTCGGCACCTCCGATAATTCCGATAGATCCTGCCTCAGCATAGGTAAAGCCTAACGCAAGGGCTCCCAAGAACGTTACGAAGATACCGAGTTGGGCTGCAGCTCCCAAAAGAAAACTTTTAGGATTTGCCAATAATGGACCGAAATCCGTCATGGCTCCAACACCAACAAAGATAATACAAGGATAGATTCCTAATTTTACCCCTAAGTACAGGTAATCCAGCAAACCAACGTTATTAGAATCAGTGAAGTTTGCCCAATGAACGTGTCCTCCGTCAAAAAGTTCTGGATGGAATAATCCGGCTCCGGGTAAGTTAGTCAATAACATACCGAAAGCTATTGGCAACAATAATAACGGCTCGAATTTCTTCACGATAGCCAAATAAAATAGCACGCATGCCACAACTATCATGACTAAGCATAGCCAATTCCCGGCGAAAAGTTGGGCAAATCCCGTGTCATTTAAGAATTTAGACACTTTTTCGCCCATATCAATTTCTTCTGCACTAGCGGCAAAAGGCATGATAAATATGCCGAGTAATAAGGCTATTTTTAACAGGTATTTTTCCACTTGTCTCATTTTCAATTGTTTTACGGTAAATTAAACCAAATCAACAAGCGGATCATCCTGAGAAACACTTTGACCAGCTGTTACATGTATTGCTTTCACTTGACCGTCAACACTTGCCACGATATTATTTTCCATTTTCATGGCTTCCATGACTAATAGACAATCTCCGCGTTTTACTTGACTGCCAACTTTCACGCTAATAGCGGAAATCGTTCCGGGAAGCGGTGCTTTAATGTAGGTAGTCTTGTTACTTGTTGCAGATGTACTTTGAGCGGAACTCTTGTATGTAGTTGAAGTCGGTATGGCAGCAGGTTTACGAGGAGCTGTGGTAGCAACCGTGTTTTTGCTTTCGTATGATACTTCATAAGATATACCGTTCACCTCAACTGTAGCTTTGTCATGATCCGTTACATTCACAGTTACATCGAAATTGTTTTCGTCTATGGTGATTTTGAATTTATTCATAATCTGTTTATTTTACTTATTAAGGTTTCTCATACCGTAAATTTTAGAACTCCACGGAGAATAACGTTTTTCAACTTCTTCGATCGTGATCACGTGAGGTTCCTCGTCATGAGAGTTGAAATATAGATGCATAGCCATAGCGATGGCAGCTTGTTCGTGAGGTGTCGGATGGGTATCCGTTGTCACTACTGCTTTTTCCGTGTCTTGAACTGTTTTCGCATGATCTTCTACTTGATTCGTCAACTTGGTCTGTAAGTTAATAATCCAGATCAAAAGAATCAATAGCAGAAATACTGTTACCATCCCCACGCCTGTAACGAGGAGTGCGTAACCCCAGTTAATTGCTAATGTAATCATATGAATTACAACGGTATATTTGAGTGTTTCTTCATCGGGTTAACAACGCGCTTGGTCTGTAAAGACTGGAAAGCACGGATAATGCGGAAACGCGTGTTACGCGGTTCGATAACATCATCAATGTATCCATATGAAGCGGCTTTGTATGGGTTTGCGAAAGCCGAGTTGTATTCTTCCTCTTTCGTGGCAACGAATTTAGCTTTTTCCTCAGGATCAGAGATTGCTGCCAATTCTTTACCATACAATACTTCGATTGCACCCTTAGCTCCCATAACGGCGATTTGTGCCGTGGGCCAAGCGTAGTTGAAGTCTCCACGCAATTGTTTACATGACATCACGTCGTGAGCTCCACCATAAGATTTCCGTAAAGTAACGGTTACTTTAGGCACAGTCGCTTCTCCGTAAGCAAACATTAATTTTGCTCCGTGAGTGATGATACCACCATACTCCTGTACACGTCCCGGCAAGAATCCCGGTACGTCAACCAAGGTCAATACCGGAATGTTGAAACAGTCGCAGAAACGAACGAAACGTGCAGCTTTACGAGATGCTTCAATGTCAAGAACTCCGGCATAGAAGTTCGGTTGGTTAGCGATAACGCCGACAGAACGTCCGCCCATACGGCAGAATCCGACAATGATGTTACGGGCATAACGTTTGTGAACTTCCAGGAATTTTCCGTTATCCACGATAGCTTCAATGACATCCATCATGTTATACGGTAAATTCGGATTATCAGGAATTATTTCGTTTAACCGATCTTCCAGACGGTCAATCGGGTCATTGCATATGGCAATCGGGGCCTCTTCCAAGTTGTTGGAAGGTAAATAAGAAAGCAAATCGCGAATGATAGAGATACCCTCTTCCTCGTTTTCTGCCAAGAAATGAGAAACACCGGATTTCGTGGAGTGAACTTCTGCACCTCCTAATTCTTCGGTTGTAATATCTTCTCCCGTTACGGTTTTCACTACTTTCGGACCGGTTACAAACATGTATGATGATTGGTCAGTCATCAGGATGAAGTCCGTCAAGGCAGGAGAGTACACGGCACCTCCGGCGCAAGGGCCGAAAATAGCGGAGATCTGCGGGATAACTCCTGAAGCGAGAATATTCCGTTCGAAAATTTCCGCGTATCCGGCTAAGGAGTTAACCCCTTCTTGAATACGAGCACCACCCGAATCATTCAATCCGATAATGGGAGCTCCCACGGTCATGGCTTTGTCCATCACCTTGCAAATCTTTTGAGCTAACATTTCGGAAAGCGCTCCTCCGAAAACAGTGAAGTCTTGAGCAAAAACAAATACGAGACGTCCGTCAATTGTTCCTTGTCCGGTTACCACACCATCACCCAAGAATTTGGTCTTTTCCATCCCAAAGTTATAACAACGGTGTGTTATAAACATATCAAACTCTTCGAAACTATTTTCGTCCAGCAACATGGCGATTCTTTCGCGAGCGGTATATTTCCCTTTTTTGTGTTGGGATTCTATACGCTTTTCCCCTCCGCCAAGCTTTGCCTGCGCGCGTAATTCGATTAACTCTTTGACTTTATCTTGATTTGTCATATTATCAAAATTTATATGAGCTGATTATTTAAAAGAAATTATTTCGTTCCGCAAAGTTCAGTTAATACTCTGAACGTTGATTTCGGGTGAAGGAATCCGATTCTCAATCCCTCTGCACCTCCGCGCGGAGCTTTGTCGATTAACTGGCAACCTGCAGCTTGTGCATCATTCAATGCGGCTTGAACATCTTCAACAGCGAAAGCGATGTGGTGCATACCACCCCCGTTTTTCTCAACGAATTTACCGATAGGGCCTTCCGGGTCAGTTGATTCCAGTAATTCAATTTTAGTTTGTCCTACTTTAAAGAAAGCTGTTTTTACTTTTTGATCTTTTACTTCTTCAATAGCATAGCATTCTAAACCTAATACTTTTTCATAGTATGGGATTGCTTCATCTAAACTGGCAACTGCGATGCCGATGTGTTCAATATGTGTTGGTTTCATAACAAAAAAACATTAAAGTTAGATATTATATTTTAATCATTTAGCTTATTTATAGCGCACTTTCTTCGAATATTTCTCTCGTTCCAATATTTATGCGCGAAACTACTCATTGTTCTTGCGATTTTCAAGTAAAAGCGGTAAATATTTTCAAAAAAAACGAGTTTATACTTGTTTTAAATAAAGTATTGATAACTTCATCATTATTCGTTACGTAAACCCTATTTAGAAAGAGTGAAATTTATATTGATAATAAAAATATCGGATATTATGAGTAAGCAAAAATTTGTCGTTTTTTTGATCGCCATCATTGGTATGATTGCGACGTTTCTACCTTGGTATGAAATCGGTGGCTTGGGAATGATCATGGGGTATCAAACCGTTGGTTGGTTTACGTTTATCATGTTTGCCCTTGTTTTTCTTTTTGGCTTGCGGAAAGAGGCAAAGCAGGATATGTCCATGGGGTTACTATACCTCGGATCATTTTTTTCGTTGCTTGCCGCTTTCGTGGTTTTGTGGCAGATGATCACGCTCGGTCTGGACAAGGAAGAGGGGAGTATGTCGGTTGCCGGTAACGTGCTGGCTAACGACACTCGTGTTTTATACGGGGCTTACCAGATCGTTATTGCTGGAATCTGTTTGCCGTTCGGGGCTTTCCTTTTCCGTGATAGGAAAAGAAGATAAAAATGCAGGTATATTCTTTGGGAAAAAGTTTACCGGGAGCAGGTAAACTTTTTCAACCCTGTTATATAGATATTAATGCCTATATAAGATAATTTTTTCTTATATTTAATGTATATTTATCGTACCAACTCCTATTCAACTCCCATTCATCTCCTATTCAACACTAATTATTATAGAAATCAGATTGAAAATAAAAAATAAATATGAAGATAGTAATTCTATTATAATACCTGTGATATTACTCTTTTATTATTTTTATGGGTAGAAATGCTTTCTGAAAACCTGATTAATTGGATTTGAGATAGGACAAAAGTTATAAAAAATATATGGAAATGACGGGTTTGCAGAATTTATTTATCCACGTGTAGTAAGTGCTTGGCGAAAAAAAGGATAATATATTCGTGTCCGATAATCTTTCGTAATTTGGTGTACATTTCTTTTTTGAGAGATTTCACGGAGTTAAGAGAGATTCCCAGCACGTCCGCGATTTCCGGGTTTAATTTGCCTTCTAATGCGAGGGTGGCGATTTCGAGGCTACGTCCGGAGAGTTGGTTGATGGCGGAGTGTACACACCGGATCATTTCCTGAGTGGCAATTTCTTCTAAAAACGAATCTTCAGAGGGTAACTCATCCTTTAACTGTTCGGCATCTTCTGTTTTAAATTTGTTCCGTCTCAAGATATCCATACAGATATTTTTTGCCGTGATATAAATGAAGGCAACTGCGTTTCGCTTGGTGTAGGAATCATCCAAGCGTTCGTACAATTTGAAAAATGTCTCCTGCGTGGCGTCCATGGCTTGTTCCCTGTCTTTTAGATAGGTATTGCAGAATCCCCACACGGCTTGAAAATAATCCGTGTACAGTTCTTTAAATGTATCTATACCGTTAATAGAGTCGCTCATGTCAGGAATTTTATCCACACAAATATATGGTGAAAAGTTTAAAAGCGAAAATCTTCTTGGTTGAAATGAACTGGAAGTACGTAATCAATGTATGTCAAGGTGTCATTGATAAAAGAAGCATTAATGGTTCGTTTAATAATCCTCAAAAATAGTAATAATAGCACACAATTACCAAAATTGATGTATTTTTTATTCTTCCCTCAAAATCAAAAACATACATCAAGGATTTTTCTTTAGAGTAACGTCCCTGACGAAAACAGAAATCAATATTATTAAACGAACGATTTTTGATAGCGAAAAAAGAAAGGTAAAATCAAATAATCACGAAAAGTCACCTAGTCATAAAGGTATGTGTATGAATGACTAAGCAAAAAACATAAATAAAAAAGAAGAAGAGGATTTATAATATTAAGAATCGTTCGTTTATTTGATTACAAATATAGATATTTTTTCATACACCTCTAATCATTTTCAATATTTTTGTCAATCACCATAAATTTAGAAAATTTCACTCACACATTTCATAGCCGATTTCGACCTATTTAACACCACATTTTTAACAAAATAGTAAACACTTCACTCGTTCGAAAAACAGGTTATCTCACAACTATGTTATTATTCTCCCTCGAAATATACCGTTTTTCAATTTCACCCTGTACACGAATGATTCGTAAAAGAAAAACGGTATTTAAACATCAAACGCCCTACCTCAATTTACATTTTTATGTTAACAATCAAAACCGGGTCTCTTAAAATAACGGGCTTTGGGAAAAAAGTGATCAATCTCCAAGCCCAATTGTTCCAAGACCACGATCAAGTGAGATATATTCGGTTCAAAACTTGATAAACGCTCCCTCAAAACCATCCACGCATTTTGAGAAATCTCGACAGCCAACAAGGCTACCTTCGCCGATCCATTATAATCATCCTCTTTCTGCGTGGCATTAATCTTATCCGAGTAGATATAATACCCGTACAACGCCCTCCTAATCTTGGAGTGAATCAAATCCAGATACCAATTTACCTCCAACAACGCATCCCCGACCTCTTTCGTTCTGGGAGCATCACCTTCTTTTATCTTGGCCTCGTCAAACCATTGATAAATACTCTCCTGGCACTTCTCAGCCAAAGTTTTATAGATCCGGTCACATTTCACAAGATCTTCCTGTTCTATCTGCCTGACCGCCTCTTCATCCTCATCTTCCAAATCCTCGTAATCTTCCCCCCAGAATCCCCGGTCCACCTTCTCCGAGGAATAAATATCCTCTATCCCCATACCTCTTTCCTCCGCCAACTCTCGCAACACGTCAAAAGTAGAATCAAAAATATTTTTCAGACGGGCTAACGCCGACTCGTCATCATCCGGCATCTCCTCTCCCAAGTTCACTTTCGTACGCTCCTTCAACTTCTTACCCATCATGTAACTCATGCAACGAAGCTGCAATGGACAACGTTCACACCATCTGTCGCAATAATTGTAGATACCCGGCACGAAACCGGTATCTACAATCTTTTTTTCTTTTTTCTTAGGCACGTCCTTATAATCTTAACCGATTAATTTTTTATAACGTATACGTTTCGGGGTAACATCTCCCAAACGTTTTCTCTTACTTTCCTCGTATTCGGAGTAACTTCCCTCGAAATATACCACTTTAGAATCACCCTCGAAAGCTAGGATATGAGTTGCAATACGATCCAGAAACCAACGATCATGCGACACGACCACGGCACAGCCCGCAAAGTTTTCCAATCCCTCTTCCAGGGCCCGTAACGTGTTCACGTCAATATCATTCGTGGGCTCGTCCAGCAACAGCACGTTAGCATCCTCCTTTAATGCCAAAGCCAAGTGTAAGCGATTACGCTCCCCACCGGACAACACCCCGCATTTCTTTTCCTGATCCGTCCCGGAGAAGTTAAATTTGGAAACATAAGCCCGGGCATTCACTTCCCGTCCTCCCAGGTTTATCAAATCACTTCCCCCGGAAATCACCTGATAAACCGTCTTCTCCGGGTCTATTGCTTTATGCTGTTGATCTATATACGCGATCTTCACGGTCGGCCCAACTTCAAATGTTCCCTTATCCGGTTGCTCCACGCCCATAATTAAACGGAACAAAGTAGTCTTTCCCGCACCGTTAGGGCCAATCACCCCGACAATTCCGGCCGGGGGTAACTTAAATTCAAGATCATCGAACAACACCTTATCCCCGAACGCCTTCGCCACATGCTCGGCCTCGATCACCTTGTTTCCCAAACGAGGACCGTTCGGAATAAATATTTCAAGCTTTTCTTCTTTCTCCTTCACGTCCTCATCCATCATCCGGTCATAAGCCTTCAAACGGGCCTTACTCTTTGCCTGACGAGCCTTAGGAGCCATACGTACCCATTCCAGCTCCCGTTCCAGCGTCTTCCGGCGTTTGCTGGCCTGTTTTTCCTCCTGTTCCAATCGTTTTGCCTTCTGTTCCAACCAAGAAGAATAATTTCCTTCCCATGGAATTCCCTCACCCCGGTCTAGCTCCAGTATCCAACCGGCCACGTTATCCAAGAAGTAACGATCATGCGTCACGCAAATCACCGTACCGGGATATTGATGCAAGTGTTGTTCCAACCATTCCACCGACTCGGCATCCAAATGGTTCGTCGGCTCATCCAGCAACAAAATATCCGGTTCTTGCAACAACAAGCGACACAAGGCCACCCGACGACGTTCTCCCCCGGAAAGGAACTTCACTTCCGCGTCCGGTTCAGGACAACGCAAAGCATCCATAGCCCTCTCCAACTTCTGGTCAATCTCCCATCCGCCGTGATGCTCGATCAATTCTGTCAACTCCCCCTGACGAGTCATTAACTTATCCATCTCCTCATCACTCATCGGTTCGGCAAACTTCATGTTCACCTCCTCGTACTCCTTCAACAAATCCATCACCTCCTGAACACCCTCCTGCACGACCTCTTTCACGGTCTTGGAATCATCCAACTGAGGCTCCTGTGGCAAATACCCGATAGAATGTTCTTTCGACCAGATCACCTTACCCTCGTAATTCGGGTCTAACCCGGCAATAATTTTCAATAACGTCGATTTTCCGGAACCGTTCAAACCGATCACCCCGATTTTTGCCCCATAAAAAAAGGAAAGATAAATATCCTTTATAATCTTTCTTTGAGGTGGTATCGTTTTACTCACCCCCATCATGGAAAAAATAATTTTCTTCTCGTCTGTCATACCCATTAACTTACACGATATTATGTTTCACTTCTAGCACACAACTAATTATCCTTAAAATGGATACAAAGATATATTATATCTTCAAATTAAAAAAATATACTTAATCCGTTATACGAAACAAGCGTGTATTTTGTTTCAAAATTCTAAAAGAAATTCACAATTATTCTTTAACAAGACGCTTGCCCCCTCATCAAACATAATTCATTCAAACATATAACAAACTAGCTATCATAGCCATTACACAAGAATCCCCGGGAGCCTTCTCTCTCCCGGGGATAAAAAAACACAAATCTCTATAAATTAATTAATCGAATAAATAATTCAATTTTAACACTAACAATCGATAATGTTCACGTGTTTTATCATTTCCTGTATTCGTCCGACTTTTGGCCGTGTTGTATGTTTTTCGCAAATATTTCATCACGATCGGACGCTTGTTTGACTTGTCAATTCTCGGAGATAACACAATTTCACCAAGAGCATCCTCTGCATCAAAACTATGATGAGACTCGCAATAGGCATGACAACTACAAGTTGTCTCGTTCAACCATTCTCTCAACGAATTACTCCCGGCACTCTTGAACTCACCTTTATCCATGTACCCAGTCAGATTTTCCACGAAAGAATTCTGGAAAGCCATATCTGCCAACTGCAGATTACCGGTTTTCTTGGTAAACATCTCGTCAAAAATAATTCCCAGATATTCATCCAACGTGAATACATTCTTTCCGTCCACCTCGTTTATTTGCAAGCGCCCTAACGTCTCCCGGGTCAACATCTCGTTGAAGAATTGCGTTTGAGCCACGTAGTGCTTGGCTGTCGGGCCGATAATCGCGGTAATCTTATCATTAATAATCCAGTCCTGCAACTCGTTCAAATTCTTCAACACGAACTTCAACGCCGCGATCTGTTTTGCCTTGGGAACATACTGGTAAAGAGGTTCCGGATCACCATAATATTTCGGATTAATATACATTCCCCCGACACTCACCATTGCGTGATCCATAAACCGCACGAACTGACCGATAATCTCCTTATAAGTACTTTCAACAGCCGCGTACCCCTCATCATTTACTGCCATCCAATCCACAAAATTAGCCGCCACATATTTCAAATTCTTAAGACCATAAGTATTTGCTTTCACCACATCATCCCCTAAATCCTCTGCCATGGAACGAGGGTCAAAATTAAATTGAAACACCTGTTTCCCGTAAAAACACATCTTATTTCCGATCTGTTCTCTCACCCATCCCCGCAAAATTTCTTTCTCATCATCCGCACTCTTCACGTCCGGAAGTACCTGATACCCGTATTTAATAGCAAATTTATCATACTCGCCAATCAGAGGAGGAGTCAACTTTACACCTTTCTCCAAATCTCCGGGCTGTGCCACGTAGTTAAACCGTGCGTAATCCATGATCGACGGGGTAGTCCCGTATTTTTGAGTAAACTCCGGGTCTCTCAACTTCTCTACCGGGTAAGCCGCTGATGCTCCAAAATTATGCATTAACCCTAACGTATGACCGATCTCGTGAGCCGCCACGTAACGCATGGCTTCACCCATATTCTCGTCCGTCATCACGGGACAACGCACGGAAGGATCTACCGCCCCGGTCTGGATCATTCTCCACTTGTTCAGCAAAGTCACCACACCGTACCACGAAATCACGTCTCCACACAAAATTTCTCCTGAACGGGGATCAATCCACGACGGTCCCATTGAATTCTCTCTTGTCGATGCTACAAAACGATAACAATTATAATGAATATCATCCGGATCAAAATTCGGATCATCTGTCGGGTAATCTTTCACGACAATGGCGTTCTTAAAACCGATAGCCTCGAAAGCAATATTCCAGTCAGCAATACCCAACTTCACGTATTTCCTCCACTTCTCGGGAATCGCGGGGTCCACGTACCAAACAATCGGTTTCACGGGTTCTACTAACTCTCCAGCCAAGTACTTATCCATATCTTTCGGTTGCAAATCCCACCGATTGATAATCCCGTATTGTTGTAAACGATCATGATGTTCGTCAAATAATTTACGAGACTCTTCAAAAAAGCCAATCCGTTCATCCGCATAACGGGGAACCATCGGGATCTCCGGCAAGATAATGATATTACGAGCCTCTATCGTGGTCAAAGGACCTTCTTTATCCGTCGTGTAAGTCATCATACTCTTCACGATAATATTATCTTCAAAAGCCTTGAATTCCTCAATCTTTGAACGGTCACTTTGGAAAGAACCTCCAAACGGAATTATCGTATGTACTTCGGCAGGAAGATTCGGGAATGGAGAAAACTCAGCAATCGAAGACAAAAACAACGGGGTGGCATCAATCACGCAACTGGAAGAATCTTTTGACATCACCTCGATTTTAAACGCTTTCCAAATCGGCGGGTTACTATGTCTCTTGTAAGCCTCGTACATTTCCGACGACTCTTTGCACACGTAATCCAAATGAGGAAAATGAATATACACCTTATTCTCATCGCATGAGAATGTTATCAGCAAAGGGTCACGATTGATCGTTCCCGGATCAATCTGCCACGTACGACTCGTGGAAGAAACCCGCGAACTAATCAAGAAATCCCGGCTCATAATCGCCTTCGGAATCTCCAAATAAATCTTATCCTTCTTCTTAATCACGTTAAACATTCCCTTCTTTACCACCGCATCCTTCATAAACTTCTCGTACTCGCTCGTAGAAGCCGACTTAGAGGTGGAATCACTCGATTCCACCTTTTCCGTTCCGGCCTTCTTTTTCTTCTTTTTTCCCCAAGAAGAATTTGAAGCATTTACACAAGTAACACTAAAACACAGTAAAATAATTATATACAATACTTTATTCATACAAATCACATTTAAAATTATTTCATAACATTCTTGCAGTAAATAATATTATTTTTTTGCTTTATAGATCATCGTACGATAATCTATTCCGAAGTCATCTTTCAAGGCTTGATCTAATATATCATGGGCATTCTTTAGTTTTTCATGATCTTGAATGGCTTTATTTATAGTTTCTTGAGGTGTTGTAAATAAAAATTCAAAGAATTTTTCCAAGTAACCAGCTCTAGAAGAAGAAACTGAATAACCGTAAACTCTATTCCAATTTTCATCAAAATTCCAATCCCATTTTCCAATTGGATATCCCCTCTCCCAAACTGCATCTATATCTCCTTCTTCCACTCCCGTAATAAACCAATTCTCCTTTTTTCCATACTCTGCATCAGAATAAAGATAAAATTCTTCCGGAGCCGTCCACCCAACCTTATCCATACAATAATTCAAAAAAGTACTGTTCCATTCCATAGAAAGAGCGACCTTTTCTTCCTCATTTTTACTCAACATCTCGTCATTTACCAAAAAGGCTACATAAGAGGATGCAGTGTACTCACTAACATATTTTTCGTTTCCCCAATCATAGATAGAATCTGCCATAATAATAGCATACGGGAAAACTTCTTTCTTTACTTTGTCATTATACCCATCAAGGAATAATTCTTTCAAGAATGTCAACGCTTCCACAAGATGTTCTTGATCTTGCCGGGGTTCCACCATGCGAACCTTATTCTTCATCTGGAAATTGAACATATAATCCGCCGTATCCGGGTCCGTGATTAAAACCTTACCATATTTGTAATAATATTGGGAAATATACTTTAACACAGGATCCGAAGAGGTCGTATCATAAGCTCTCCCGTATTCCACGTAATCGGCATGAATATTTTCATCATCAAAACAGGCAGTGAGTAATAATCCACACAATAAGGGTATCAGTATTTTTTTCATAGCCATTTATTTATTTGGTTTTACTTTCAACTCGTTGCGGTTGTTCTATCTCGAAATTACGACGTTGAACATCCAACGGGATAGATAACACATAATTGGGACTTTCCGCATCCAACAGGTAAGTAACAAAACTTCCATCCATACTAAAATTATAATACTTATGCTCTATTGCCAGTCCCCAACGCCGAATATCAAACCAACGAATATCTTCGAAACAAAATTCTTTACGTTTCTCCTCACGCAATTTTTTCCGAGCATCATCTACATTACTTACATTCAATTGGCCATTTCCCCCCTCAATACGTTGGGAATAAACCTCATTCAAATCCCCCATTCCCGTTTCCCACTCCCCTGATTCAATATAAGCTTCAGCTCGATTGAAGTAGAACTCTTCCACACGATAGTTCATATCATAACATCCAGAATGATTCGCATTGTATTTAATCACTCTAGTTGGGGTCCAATAATCAACAAGTACATCTCTATAATTACGTACATCATCATCTGCAAACAATCCTAGTAATTCATCCGAAGGACAATAACACCCCTGTTGATATTTGTTCATAGAAGAAGCTGGCTGAGCCTCTCGCGACAACCAAGAATAAAGCAAACTACTACTATTTTTATTTATTATTGGTTTTTCACTATCACTATACGTCAACATATCACTCAATGAAATAATCGTTTTAGTCGTTTTCTTCAAAGCTTCGTTACAGATTGTAATCACATCCTCATATCTTCTCTGTTCCAAATAAATTCGGGATAGGAATAAACGTACCACATCCGGATTTGGGCGGAAAATAGAGTTTTTCTGTTCTCCTTTCTCCAAATTTTGCAAGGCATCTTTAAGATCACCTTCCATCAAGATGTAGACTTCCTGTAAAGAAGACCTCGTGTATAATTTATCTTTTATACTCGTTTCTTTGTTAATCGGTATCCCCATAGCCGTCTTTGCCTGCTCTTCATTGCGATAAGGGTCCCCGTACATATTTACCAAGTACCAATAGGACATTGCCCGAATTACCTGTACTTCCCCCAACAAACGGTATTTCACCCCTTCCGGATCATCTTCGAACTCCTTGACAGCCTTTTCGATAATATTACACATCAATATTTTATGGTAAAAATGTTCCCAAGCAGGATCTATCTTTTCATCTCCTTCCGGGGTTATCTGTGTTTCTCTTGCCCACGTATACCAACTTTGATAATCAATACGTTCATCCGTACTGGTCGAGCCAATATAAGAAGGTACAGAAGTACTATAATCATCACTCATGATCCAAAGATTATAACAAGTCGCCCCCACCGATTTTTGGATCAGCTCCCCCAAGATTAATTCGCTATATTGGTCCAGTTCTTCCGGAATCACCTTGTCATTATCCTTGTAATCAAGAAAATCATTACAGGAAGCAAATAACAGGATCAAGCTAACTAAAAATATTATATGTTTCATTTTTTCTTAATTAAAAGGTTACATTCATCGTGAAAGAATAAGTTTGTTGAGGAGGTATCGTTCCCGATCCCATCGTTAATTGTTCAGGATCCCGTCCTTGTAAACCTTTTGATTTGATAACGAAAGGATTCGTTACGCCCAAACTCATGGATAGTGATTTAAGGTATAACTTCTTCACGAAGTCTCCATTAAACGTATAAGACAAAGAGATAGAATTACAACGCATGAAGTTACCGGAAACGACACGCATATCCGCATTATTATACATCTGCCAGTAATTTGAAGAAACGTTATTCATTATATCCGTTTTATTAATCGGGTTATCCATATCCCTGTACACACCGCTTATCGTATAAAGTTCATCTGTTAAAGCCGGTATATTCGTGGATTTCTCATCACCAGGATTTCTCCAACGTTTCACAAAATCCGATCCCATATTTTGCCCTGGATAAGGCAATTTAAAATTATCCCCGTCATACAAATCATTCAATCTGATTTTACTACCCAATTGAATTGTAAACGTAGAATTAATACTCAAATTCTTATAACGGAATCCCATACTTAACCCTCCGGAAAGATCCGGTTCACGTTTACCACTATAAACCATAGCTGAAGCAAAAGCTTGTTCCTGAGTAGTAATTGTAACATTTCCACTTTCATCGTGGTCTTCTAATCCGTACCACGTCGGAATACCTTTAGCATCCAAACCTGCAAAACGATAAGAATAGAACGAGTTCAAGGCGAATCCGTCTTTCACAAGGGAACCATTCAGATAATTCTCGTAAGTTACGCTTTGATCTGCCGTCGTGGAAACCTCGTTATACACTTTACTAGTGTTAAAAGTCACCCTCCACTCAAAATTCTCCGTTTTTATCGGAGTCGCAGACAAGGCTAAATCCCATCCTTTATTCGTTAGGTTTCCGCCATTTATTGTAACAGATTTCCCTCCATTCGTACTGGTTACTTGCAAATTAAGTAATTGATCTTTACTTTTCCTATAAAAATACTCAAAAGCTCCGGAGAGTTTTCCTTTAAACAGATCAAAGTCAACTCCTAAATTAAAAGAATACGTTTTTTCCCACTTCAACCCCTCATTTGGTAAAGAGGAAAGAGTTGCCACATATTCCTCGGACTTTGTATCCAGTGAACCGATAGAAATAATCATATTTGGGTTATGAGCATCCGTCACGTTTGCCTGAATACCGTACGAAGTACGGATTGCTAAACTTGAAAGGACATCTAAAAACGGGTCCATAAAAAATTCATCCGTCACGTTCCAACGTCCAGAAACAGACCAAATAGGCAAAAATCGAGCCTGTTCTCCCAATTTATTAGAACCTTCTCCGCGAATATTAGCACTCATCACGTATTTTCCTTTATAGCCGTACGAGAATGACCCGTAATAAGCAATATTATTACTCGTGGCGTCCGTAATTGAAGGCTTCATTTGTACCATTCTCAACGCAGCAGCGGGCCAATCAGTCAGGTTATCAAGAGACACGAAGTTCTTCCCTCGTTCCGGTAAATATCCCCATTCTTCTTTCGAGTATCCTTTTGATTTTTGACTTTGTATGTCAAGCCCCGCCATAAAAGACACACTATGCACATCATTAAAGGATTTATTCATATTAAGGGAAACACGAGCCGTAAATGAATCAGCCCCGTTTGAACTGGTATTCAAGATTCCACCATAGGGAATTAAACAAACATTCGTCATATAATTAGACAAGTTCACCAACTGGTTCCTATCATACCCATAAGGAAGATCCCGATAAACAGATACTTCATAAGTACGCTCATCATAGTAAGTTTCACTTTCCGTTGAACTTGTATTATAGGACAAAACAGCACTAGCAGAAAGCCAAGAAGCGATTTTATAATCTAAGTTAATATTCGTATTGATACTACTGATTTTATCAGTTGATCCTGAATAATGTAATTCGTTAAACACGTTATACACCAACGGGATTCTATCATACCAAATATCAGCATACCCTTCGGCACAATCATAGAAAAACCAACTCCCGTCTTCATTATAGGCAGGAATAGCACGAGAGGTCGTATAAGCATATTCGAACAAATCCACTGTCGGGCGATCCGTCGTCGTCACGTTTGCACCTAACATAACCGTGGCACGGAATTTATCTGAAATCTTGAATCCTAGATTTGACATAAAACTAAAACGTTCTGATTGTTCCTGCAAAGAAGAACCTTGTTGGTTAGAATATCCCGCAGAGAAATAATAATCCACCCGGTCGTTAGCCCCGGAAATGGACAAAGTATGTTGATGACTGAAAGAGTTACGGAAAAGCAAATCAAACCAATCCGTGTTCATCTCTTTCATTTTTTGTACTTCACGAGAGAATTGTGCCTGATCAATCAAACCATTGCGTAATTGATATAATGCACCTTCAAACCCCGCATTCGTCGGAGAATACCCAACAAATTGTAAACCTTTCCGATAAATTTCTTCAGAGACCTCGATCCTTTCTTGGGAATTCATTAAAAATAAATCATCATAACTCGGCCGTTCAATAAAACTCATTGAATTACTGTAACGAACAGCAGGAGCTCCTTTTTTTCCTCTTTTTGTCGTGATCACGATCACTCCATTAGCCGCCTTGGTTCCATAAAGTGCAGTCGCAGAAGCATCCTTCAACACATCAATTCGCTCTATATCTTCCGGATTCAATCCAGAAATGGCATTACCGATAAGATTTACTTGATCCATACTGTTTAATTCTGTGGCATCCAAGGGCACCGGGTCCTGCAAAACCACTCCGTCCAAAACCCATACAGGTTCCCGATTTCCGATAATCGTTGAAGAACCGCGAATACGAATCTTCGGAGCCGCCCCAACTGTCGACGTCATTTGCATCACGGACATCCCCGGCACTTTCCCCTGTAACATCTGGTCAATAGATGTTCCGACAGGTTCTATAATATCTTCAGCTTTTAATGACACGATTGAAGAAGTCGACTCTCTTTTGTTGATCTTCTGATACCCCGTGATTACCACTTCCTCCATTTCATTTGTCATTTCTTTCATAACCACTGATATAGGTTTTTCTGATTCCACGAAAACAGTTTTCGTTTCCATTCCGACAAAAGAAAACAACAATGCACTATTTTTTGCTACTTTCATCTGAAAGTTTCCTTTGTCATCCGTCGCTGTCCCAGTCACGGTTCCTTTAATCAGGACGGATACTCCCGGAATAGGTTCCCCTTTCTCATCCTTCACTACTCCTTGGACAACAATCAATTCATCCTTTTTCACCTCTTTAATCGTGATCAGATTACCCTCGATCTTGTATACCAAATTCGTCTCTTTAAAAACTTCATCTAATACTTGTGCAGGAGTAGCTCTTTTCATGTCCAAGGTTACTTTTTTCTTACAAGCTTCGATGACTGCCGTGGAATATGCCAACCGATAGTTATACTTTTTCAATACCTCTAACACCTCTTTTACATTAGCATCCTTCATACTAATGTTTATTTTACCACCCTCATTCTGAGCACAAAGCGGTAAACTCAAACACAAGATAAGAAGACATGACAATCCTTGATGGGGAATTTTTTTAATATGACTTCCCCAGAAATCAAACATTTTTTTCATACATTTGTAAATTAGAATTTAACACTTATGCCATTTCAGGCATAGGATACAGCGAGTGTTCGTAGCACTCGCTTTCCTTACTTATATACTGTTACTATTTTTCCGTTTATTTTAAATTTGACATTACCAACTTCAGAAATCACATCTAAGATTTTATTTACTTCGGCATATTTATCTACCCGGACAAAAAATTTCTCCTGCTTTACATCCGCATTCTCGTAGAATACCGTAAAGCCATACCATTCCGCCAATTGATCCAGAATTTTCTCCAATTCCACGTCCCGGAAAAAGAACATGTTATCCTTCCAGCAAACAATTTCTTCAACATCCACCTCGGTCACCGAGACCACGTTCATCACGTTACCCACAACTGCTTGCTGATTAGGTTTTAACACAACTTCCGCATCCTTCCCTTTCACTTGCACGCTACCCTTCACCAAAGTCGTTGCCACCTTTTTATCCGGCAGGCACTTCACGTTAAACTCCGTCCCTAGCACTTGTATATCTCCATTCTCCGTGTGTACGATAAAAGGGTGTTTCTCATCTCTCGCCACTTCCAAATAAATTTCGCCCTTGCTCAAAAACACTTCACGGCTATCACCAACAAAATCTACGGGAAACCTCAATTGGGTCTCTTCATTAAACCAAATTTTTGTTCCGTCAGCCAACATCACGTGATACTCTCCACCCTTCGGAACCACCACGGTATTATACTCAACCACCACGTTATTCTCTGAAGAATCTTTCTTCGAATAAACAAGCTCATT
Organism: Butyricimonas sp. BSD2780061689_150309_C8; assembly: GCF_015560935.1. Lineage (NCBI taxonomy): Bacteria > Pseudomonadati > Bacteroidota > Bacteroidia > Bacteroidales > Odoribacteraceae > Butyricimonas > Butyricimonas sp. BSD2780061689_150309_C8. Next base: position 12,945 of record NZ_JADMSV010000016.1, on the reverse strand, counting down.
TCCATTTGTGATGGCATTCGAGGTAACCTCTTTTTTACCCTCCACTCTCTGAAGTTGCAAGACAGAACCGTCTTCCAAAACCAGCATGGCCTGTTTACGAACCGGAACAGGCAATTTTTCTTCGACTTGATTTTGTACCACTATTTCCGGCTTTATTACATTTCCTTGACTTATGAAGATATAGACAGCAACAGCCACGGGTAAAATCAGAATGGCCGCGTAACGCATCATCTTTATCATCCGGCTCGGCTTTTTCCTTACCTCCATGATCCGTTCGTGAACCTCCCGGCTGGTGATCATCTTTTTCATTTCCCTGTATGCCTCATCATCAATATGCAGCTCGGCACGCAACTCTCGTAACCTCGCGGCATCCTCTTCCGACAAGCAAGCAAAGATGTCCTTCGTGATTAATTTATGTAGTTCCTTCATCATCTTTTTGTCTTATATCCATGTTACACATGAACAACAAAAATGTATGAAAGAAAATTTATATTTAACTTACATTAACAATCATATTGTATACAAATATTATCTACCCAGTGAATGTGTGAACCAAAAGCGAGAACCCTTCCCCAGTTCAGAATTAACCCCAATGCGACCTCCCACCTGTTCCACGATACTCTTGCAAATAGATAATCCTAAACCTGTTCCATGAGCAAAACTATTCAATTTCACAAAACGGTCAAAAATCTGTTTCTGCTTTTCTTCTTCGATGCCCACGCCCGTATCCGTCACTGATATTTCAACCTCTCCATCTCTCAACGTATACCCCACGGCAATTTCCCCGGAAGTCGTAAACTTGAAAGCATTATTCACAAAATTGGAAATAACCTGCCGTAACCGATTCTTATCACTGTACACCCAGCATTCCGGCAAATTGGGAGCTATACACAAATCAACCCCGGCTGGAACTTTCACCCGGAGTGAAGTCACGACATCCTCGCACAACTGGCGCACGTCCACCCGATCATACACGAATTCAAAAGTCCCCGCCTCGATTTTTGATAAATCCAGAATATCCGAAATTAACTGCAACAACAATTCATTATTCTCCTCCACGATACCGATATATTGCGCACGCTCACTTTCCTCTTGGGCATAAGCCAATAAATTGGAAAAACCTACAATCGCATTCAACGGAGTCCGAATCTCATGACTCATATTCGCCAAAAACGCCGACTTTAAACGATCCGATTCCTCCGCCTTATCCTTCGCTTTGATCAACTTCGCCTCGGTCTCCTTCAATTCTGTAATATCATAATTAATACAAATCATCTCGATCATTCCTTCCTGCGGGCGATAATCCCTCACCAGCACGTTCACCCGCGTCCACGTGTAATGCCCATCAGCCCGTCGGATTCGCATATCATTCCGTAAATGCGTCCGCTTCCCGGCAATTACATCTGACAAAAAGGCAAGCATCATAGCCCGATCCTCCGGGTGAAAATGCGAGTGTACCCCGATAATCTGCGGTAGAGGCGTCCCGATTTCTTCTCCCACATTCTTATACCAACTATCCAGACCGTACCCGTTACGAGTCAAGGCGTTAAAATGCGCATACCCGACCTGGGCATAATCGCCCACCAACGTGAAAAAATCCTTGAACTCCTGAATCTGGTTATACGCCTCCGTGGCTTCCGTCCGGTCCAGACTGATCAACAAATAATTGATCAAATTATTTTGTGCATCATACAACGTCGTTACCTTCGTCAACAAATTCAACCTTCCCGTCTTCTTAGAAACATAAAGACCATTCAATTTCGAAAAATCATACACCAGAGAAAAACTCACATCCTCTCTTCTCTTCATCCTTTCCCTCATCCCCTCCGGTATAAGATGATTTTCAAACATATTAATTCCCAAAACATCCTCTTTCCTAACCAACCCGAACATCTCAAGATCTTTATCATTCAAATCGACAAGATACCCGTCTTTATCATACAACTCTATCCCGACCGGGATATTCTGATATATATTACGCAGCAAACGTTCACTCCGGTCCAACGCCTCGTGGGCTGAGAAGGTATCGGTCATATCCGAAAACATCAACACGACTTCATCCTTGCAAGGAGAATACATCACGGCATGGAAATATTTATTTTTCTCTTCCAGATGATAATTTATATCCCGTACAACCCCGCTTCGCATCACCCGTTCCAGATCAGGCAGCCGTTCCACAAAATGCGGATCAACTTTACTAGCATATTTCCCGGTCCAACTATTCCCTCTCGTGTTGTAAAGAATCTGAGCCATCGTGTTCGAATCCATGAAATAATAATCCTTCACGTGTCCATCCTCGTCATAAAACAATTTCATCCGCACATACCCCACCGGCATATGTTTAAACAAATCAGCCAAGAACTTTTTCTCTTCCTGTGCCTTATCCTCCGACTTCCGGAGTTCCATGCAAATACTGATAATATTCACCATCGAGGCAAACCACTGGTAATCCTCATTTTTCCACACGTGAGGCTTATCCAAAATGTCGATACCGGCATACCCGGACACGCCGTCTTTTGAAAACATCGGGATAACAATAAGCGATTTCACCCCTTGCTCCGTCAGACGCCTTTTTTCCTCGCTTGCCTCTTCCGGTAACTCGTCCAAGCTGGCAAAAATAATCGGGGACGCATTCCCGGCCAACTGTTTCGTCCACCAGGGAATATTACTCATCGGGAACTTCTCCATGTAATTCTTTTTCTTAAAAGACTTGTAATTTCCCGCCTCGTAACGACACGTCTGCGTGCGATTTTCCCAATCGTACTCTATAATATAGGTACACCCCTCCGGATAATGCTGCATAATATCACCCAAAATCTTATTGATAACACTGCTCATATCCCCGGAACGAAGCAATGAAAGCAACGAGCGAGAGATACTATTTTGCTGGGCAAACAAATTGTTCACACGTTCCATCGCCGTTTCCTCCGTATCCATATTCTCCGGGACATCAAGACACTCCATGAAACCACAGGTTTTCATATTCCCCTCGGCATTCACCTCCTTGGAACACAATTTCACTCGTACCCACACGATTTTTCCTCTCACCTCGATCGGGTAAATCTGGTCATATATATTCTGGGTTTTTCCAAAACGAAATTCGTTCACCGTTCGCAAACGATAATTCTCCCGGATCAACTTACGAAAATCAACAAAACTGATTATCCCATCTTCGCCCAAGTCTAACAATTCTCGAAGAAAATCAGAACAGACATACTGCTTTTTAGAGAAATCAGCTTCCCACCAACCCATTCGTGCCTTATTCAATAAATCTTGAACACGTCCACTATTGAACCGACCATTATTATCCACGACCTTACAAATTTGATTATATTCAACGCCTAATCCCACAAAAATAGTAAAATATCCTTCACTCCGGCCCCCTTTTCAAAATAAAACAGGACATTAAATCTCGTTTTTCAATGCCTCTCGTATTTTAGCGTAAGCCTCTTTCTTGTAATGCCGCACGGTATTATACTCCATGCCAATTTGTTCTGCGATTTCCTTCGTGTCATATCCTTGTAAGGCTAATTCTAAAATACAACGCTCTTTTCGCGGTAAGCGACCGATCAGTTCGTACATATAATCATGAGTATCCACGACAACAAACTCGGTCATCAGCTCGGGGGATAAATCCATGTATACCGGACGAGAATTACGAATAAAATTCAGACACAAATTTTTTACCGTGGAATAAAGATAGGAACGCTGTTCCGATTCATTTCGTTCTTCCACGATCTTGTTATAACCGTTCACGAAAGCCTGATGTACTATATCCTCTGCCTCATCAGGACAATAGCGAGCAGCATAAACACGCAATTCATGCCTCAACTTGCAATATAGTCGAGCAATAATCTTCTCTTTCTCTTCCGTCATAAATGCCGATCCCTACGAAATCCCCCGTTTTCTCACATAATTTCAAAACAGGATTAAACCTTGGTTTTTTGATAGCGTGAATGTATAAAAAGAGAGGTGTATATGTCTGTTTATAAGCTATTTATTGTTTGGGTGTGTGGAATGTGCATTCTCGGATGTGCATCCAGTAAAAAGGTCGTTTATTTACAGGATATTAAAGTGGATAAACGAGTTAAGGCGGCATGTGAGTATCGAACCGTGATTCACGTTGATGATTTATTGTCGATTATCGTGTCGTGTGATGACATTGAGGCAGCTTTACCATTCAATACCCCGATGATCGGTTTAGGGAAAGAGGTCACTTCGGGGAACCAGCAAGCAGCCTTGGGATATTTAGTTGATAAAGAGGGATATGTTGATTTTCCTGTTTTAGGTAAGTTGCAGGTGGACGGTATCTCTCGTAATGAATTGGCAGACCTGTTGAAGGAGAAGTTGTCCGGTTATTTGAAGAACCCGATCGTGACGATTCAATTCCTGAATTTCAAGGTGACGGTTTTGGGAGAGGTGCGTAATCCCGGGAGCTACAAGGTGAACAGCGAGCGAATCTCTATTCTTGATGCCTTGGGAATGGCGGGTGATTTACAGATTAATGCCAAGAGAAAGAATGTTCTGGTGATGCGGGAGGATGGGAATGAAAAGGTGTTTTCCCGTGTCGATCTAACTTCGAGTGAGTTGTTACATTCCCCGTTTTTCTATTTGCAGCAAAATGACGTGGTGTATGTTGAACCGAGTCGTGGACGTATCGTGGGAGGTAACGCGGGAACTTTCCTGCCTTATATATTATCAAGTGTATCCACTTTCGTGGCCGTGTTGGCTTTAATATTAAGATGATGACCGGAAGAGCTGGTTGCAACTATTTATGAATCTATAAAATAACCATTTTATGAACGAGAATGTTAGTAGAGAAACACTGTCTGATCAGGAAGATGTCATTGACTTGGGTAAGTTGTTTTATAAGATTCTAGTCCGGTGGCGTTGGTTTATCATCTCGGTGCCGCTGTGTCTGGCGGCGGCACTGTTTTATTGCTTAATCAGTACTCCGGTGTATGATATTCACGGGAAGGTGATGATTAGTGACACGAAAAAGGGTGAGTTGGGAACGAACGTGATGATGAAGGAGTTGGGGTTGTTCCGGGCGGGGGACGTGTACGTGGAGAACGAGATGGTGGAATTGCAGTCGAAGAATTTGATGCGGGAGGTGGTTCGGGATTTGGAGTTAAATATACGTTATACTCAAGAATGTTTTTTCCGGGATCATGAACTTTATAATGATTCTCCCGTGAAGATATTGGTTGATCACCCGGAGGGTATAAAGGATACTTGTCTGTATGTTCTTTTGGCTGCAAATGACGAGATTGTCGTGACCGATCCGAAGGGAGAGGTGATCCGGCGAGGGCATTTCTCGGAGAGTATTTCCATGGGGGATTATTGTATCTCCGTGGAAAAGAATGCGGACTACATGGGGAGTGAATTATGGGAAGTCCGGATTAACTTGGATTCATACGAAACGGCCACGAAGGTTTTTTATAAAAATTTGAGTATCATACCGCTGGAAAAAAATACGAATGCCGTGCGAATTATGTTGAAAGATCCGATTCCGGGGCGGGGAGTTGAGTTGATACACGCTTTGGTGGATCGCTATAACCAGAACGGGGTGACGGATAAACAACAGGTTTCGGCTAAGACGGTGGAGTTTATTAATGCTCGCTTGCAGGTAATAAACGGGGAATTGGGGACAATTGAGAATGATGCCGAACGTTTTAAGCGCACGAATAAACTGACGGATCTGACTTCTGATGCGGCTTTTGCCATGGAAAGGAAAAAGCTGGCCGGAACGGAGTTACTAAAGGCTCAAACGGAGTTGGACGTGGTGCGAAGTATTCGATTGCTGACGGAAAAGAACGAGGATGGGGAGTTCTCGTTGCTACCGGAGAATATGGGGTTGACGGACGACGGGTTGAATAACGCTCTTTCCCGTTACAACGAAATGATATTACGACGCGAGAAATTATTGTTGAGTGCCCGGGAGAATAACCCGATCGTGACGGGGTTGGATATGCAGTTGCGAGGGGTGAAGAGTAGTATCCGGGAGGCCATCGGAAACGTGGAAAAGGGATTGATTATAAAGATTAAAGGGTTGGAACGGGAAAGTCTTTCGGTGGACGAACGATTGACTTCGGTACCCACGCAGGAGAAACAATACCGGGCAATAGCCCGCCAGCAGGAGTTGAAGGAGAATTTGTTTCTTTTTCTGATGCAAAAGCGGGAAGAGGCGGAAATTGCGAAACTGGTTTATGTGCCGACAGCGAAGATTATCGAAGATCCTGATGCGGGAGAGGGGCCTGTAAGCCCGAAGAAATCGTTGATTTTGTTATTGGGGTGTATGTTGGGCGTGTGTATACCCGTGGGGATTATTCTGGGAATGGATATGTTGGATTCGAAAGTGAGGAGTGTTGAGGATCTCGAACGAGTGGTTCGTTTGCCTTTGCTGGGAACCTTCCCGGAGGTCGGGAGTGGAAAGGTAAAGGTTGGAGAAGAGGATTTTATTCAATCGGAATCGATGCAGTTGATCCGGGAGAAATTGAATTATATCCTTAAACAACAAAAGTCCCCGGTGATTATGGTGACCTCTACCATTCCCGGAGAAGGAAAATCTATGGTTGCAACTCATCTGGCCAACGCGTATGCCAAGGCAGGGAGGCGAGTGATTGTTGTCGGGTGTGACTTGCGGAATCCCAGTTTGCATAATTTTCTTGATTTCGATCGACAGGAGGGATTGTCTGCCTATTTGGCGGGATTGTGTGATACTCCGGAGCAGTTAATCTGGCGGGTTAACGAGGAGTTACACGTTTTGTTCGGGGGAGTTATACCGCCTAATCCGGTACAATTGATAGCTAGTCCACGGATGCAGGAGTTGTTGGAGTATCTGAGAGGGAAGTATTCTTGTATTATTCTGGATACACCGCCTCTGGGTGTGCTGGCAGAAGGTTTTACTTTGAGTAAGTTGGCGGATGCCTGTGTTTACGTGGTGCGGGCTAATGTATTGAGGAAGGAATCGTTAAGACTTTTATCCGAGCTGGAAAAAGATAAGCGTCTATCGGATTTAGGGGTTGTTCTCAACGGGGTAAAGGTTGAATCGGGCGGGTACGGATACGGTTATGTATACGGCTATCAATACGGTTACGGTAACGGGAATAAAGATCGTAAAACTTCTTGATCATGTTGTTTTTTAATAGACGTAAACGATATTTTTTCGAGTATGAAAATGATATACATGCTCATGTTTTACCCGGTTTGGATGATGGGGTGAAGACGATGGATGAGGCCGTGATGATCGTGAAACGAATGGAACGGGTGGGATTGAAACGATTGACGTGTACGCCCCACGTGGCTTACCCGGCTATGATAAATACACCGAAAGATGTGGAGAGTATGTTGTTCGTGTTGAAGTCCCGCTTGCGGGAAGAGGGGGTGCGTGTTGAGGTGGATTCCGGGGCGGAATACCGGATGGGGGAGTTTATGCTGGAGGTGTTGGAAAGGGGAGAAATCATGGCATCGAACCGGGGGGAAGTGTTGGTTGAACATAGTTTTGTCGGGCCATCTAATTACGTGGATGATATATTATTTGGTTTGCAGGGACGGGGATTTTGTCCTGTGCTGGCGCATCCGGAACGGTATCCGTTTTACGCGAAGGATATTGTCCGGTATTGTGAGCGGTTTAAAGAAAAAGGTGGAAAGGTGCAGGTGAATATACTTTCATTTGCAGGATTCTATGGCAAAGAGGCTATGATGGGAGCCCGAAAATTGTGTGATGCCGCTTTGGCCGATTATTATGCCGGGGATATCCATTGCTTGCAGCAAGAGATATTGATGGAAAAATATATAGGAGGAGCGTGGTAATTCTTTTTAGAATTGCTTTTTTTGAATGTTTTTTACGCTCCTCCGTTTCTTTTATTTGAATAGTTTATCCAAGCCTTTCAAGAGGTTATTTTTTAATTCTTTACCGGCTTCTTTTTCTATTTTCTTCAATGCTTTAGACAAATCGGGGGTAATTGTCGGTTTATCCAGAGTACCACCAAGTTTGACATCAACGTCCAGTGATTGAATGTTGTTGGCTCCGGGGATGGCTTTCAACACGTTGTCAATGTCTTTCCCGAAGTATTTCCGGGCAATGTTCATGGACATCGTGTAATCCATTTTGCCATCAACGGTTTGGCTACCGGAGAAGGTGGTCGGGTTACCTGCGATATTCGTGGTAAACGGTTCTACGATAATATTTCCTTGTTCAATCTTGAAGTCTATTTTCAAGTTGGAAATACTTAAACGGCTTAACTCGTCATTTTTCAACAGGCTGGCCAGTTGGGTCATGGCCGGATTATCATTCAGGACAAATCCCTTGGTTGAGAGGCTACCGCCACCATTGGCCGTTGTCATGATCGGGCTCATTTCTTTGTCCAGATCCGAGCTAAATTTCATGGCAGCAGATATTTTACCATTGCAGTTCATGGCAATCGGCAGGCTTTGTTTGATGAACGAGAAGGCGTTGTATGCCGAGTGAATGTCAATGTCGGTAACCCGTAAATTCAAGTCTACGGAAGGCTTGGCCGGGTTTGCCGTGTTGTAGGCCCCGTTCATGATCAGGTTCCCGTTCAGCATATCCATGCTCAGATTCTTTAGCGTGGCGATACCACCGGATGTTTCGATGTTTCCTTTGACGGAGTTTATCACGAGACTATCGAACAAAATTTCTTTGATGTTCGTGCCGAAGGCCAGTTCTATGTTTTTCGGAATAGCCAGTACACTTGATGTTTCTTCTGCCGGGGCCGAACTTTGTGTTGTTGCAGCCTGTGTCGTGTCGGCCTCTGAGGTCGTCATGTTTGCCATGAATTCATTCAAGTCGATTTTGTTGGAATTCAAGGTGAAGTTACCTTTTAAGGTCTGATCCTTGAACACGTAAGGCAGGTAGTTGGCTAGATAGCCGGCTAGGGCGAAGTCTGAAGAGTTGATTTTTACTTTCAAATCTTTCAAGTTCAGCCGGGCGGGTGTGATGGTTACCTCTCCGGAGGGAACAGAAATTCCGGCAGGGAAGTCCGCGTTCTTGAACAACACGTTTTGCAGGGCAATCTTACCGTTTGCCGTGAACTTTTCGTATTGTTCTTTCTCGATATATTGGTACTTCCCGTCAAAGGAAAGGTCAGTTGTTAAGATACCGTTTAATGTGATGTCTTTTAACGGTAAGGCTTTTTTCAAACTCTCGAAGTTGATAACGCCTTTCATGTCGCCCTTTAATGTCGGGTCGTCCGGATTGACCACAAGCAGGTTCATGCTGAACGGGTTGTTGGCAACCGTGAAGGTCAAAGTACTTAAATCTGCCTTGGTTTGCGCGATAGTTCCGCCGGGGTTGGTTACTGCCAGTTTCAGATTGATTTTTTCAACCGATTCGGGAAGGTCCGGGTACTTCAGGTTTGCGTTCAGAATGTTGAAACGCAAGTCAAAAGCGGGAAGATGATTCTCGTAATATTCCCCTTTCGCGGATAGGCTGAGTTGGAATTCTCCGGAAGTTTTGACCCCCTCGATTTCTTTCTGGAAATCTTTGGGAATTAGCGCTAACAGGCTTTCGAATTTCGTGTCGGGTGCGTTCAGATTCAAGTCCATCGTGTATTTGTCGTCATCAATATCAATGCTTCCGGTTAAATCCAGTTTCAAGTCATTCAATGACATATCATTTTTCTTGATATCGAATTGGAGTTCTTTCAAGTTGGCACCGATTTCGGCTTGCCAGTTGAAATCAGTGTTGTTTACCCACACACTCTTACCTTGACGCAAATATATGTTTTTGAGTTCCAATAACACGTTTAGTATGGTGTTGGTTTCGGAAAAATTTCCTTGTAAGGCCATGTTCACGGCATCAACCCGGGCAAATGTCTGTGCTTGTTCGTCTTGGTAGTTTAACATCAGGTTACGCACTTCGATGTTGTTGAAAGCGATGGCAGTTTCCGAACCGGACTCTTCCGTGGTTTCCACGGGAGTTTCTTCTGTTTTCACCTCTGTCGTGTCGGAAGGAACCATGATGTCCCAGTTGGCTTTTCCTTCGGCATTGACTTTGGGCATAAAATCACAATCTTTTAATAAAATGTTATTGATTATGATTTCTTTACCGGAAATTAAGGAACGTAAATTTACGGATGCCTCGAAAAGAGGAATATTGATTAAAGTGTCCCGAGTGTTCGTTTCTTCCTTGGAAATGACCACGTTATCCAAGGATACGCTTAGGTTCGGGAAGTTCTTGAACATGCTCAGATGTACGTCCCCGATAGCCAGTTCGGCCTGGATGTATTTTGAGGATTTCTCCTCGATTAATCGTAGGATGTCACTTTTGAAAAAGACGGGTATAACCATCAGTGTGACAATAATTAGCACGATAATAATTGCTAGTGTTATAAATACTTTTTTCATACGCTATAAGTTATGTGTGTTGTTTGCGTTGTAAATGACAGTGTTGTAAATTATTTACGACAAGCTATCATGTATTGTTCTATACAAAGTTATACAAAATTATTTGAAGTAAGGTTTTATTTTTTTGAGTTTAAATAATGGTAAAATATTTTGGGATTCCAAGGTAGAATAGTCAATCTTACCGAATTTTCGTTTGGCGTTGAAGATGAGTTGAACATCTTCGTACACTAGATAGGGGTGATGTAAAACGCTTTTAAAACTCATGGTGTCCAGTTCCTTTTTTCGGATTAGCGCGGGATTCACGGAGAAATGGGGAAGTAATGAATCTATGTTCAGGTATTGAAATTTAATTTCTTTGAGTTGACGGGTGGTGTGAAAACCGCCCAGTTGTTCCCGGTAACGCAGGATTTTGCTGGCGTAGTATGGGCCAATGCCCCGGATACTGACCAATGCCGTGCTGTCGGCGGAATTGAGTTCGATTACAAGAGGGTTTGGGGAGACGGTTTGTGTCGTATCAGAAAGTCGGGAATAGGGAATCAGGAAGACCGGGTATTCACTCTTGTGAATGGTTCGTGGTAGCACGAATAATGCCATGGTAAGAATGCCCAATGTTATGATTCCTTTTTTCTCCGATTTTCTGATAAACATGGTTGTGATATTAGCTGTATAAACGCCATCACAAGTTATGAATATTTTACTAAATAGTTACTATATTGATTTGATTATTTTACGTGAATTATCCGATTGCTTTTGATGTCATTAAATGCTTTTGGGAGCATATTAAATACAGGAGATGTTTCAATGCTTCTGCCTTTTACTTGCATTCGCCGTGTTCCGGAAATGAGGGATAGGGCCTCTGCCAGTAAGGGTTCGTTTTCATCGCCAAGTTGAATACCGTTGAAAAGATCCTCTTTAACCTCGTGTTGAGGTGTCATGCCTTCCAAGGAGTTGGGATACCCGTCGATATTGGTGAATCGGGAGCATACCGGAAATATTAACCAGTTGGCCAGTTCTTTATCTGCCACTAATTTCCCATTTTCTTCATATTGCGGGGAGAAAGCGTACATGGTGACGTATTTTCCGTAAGTCTTTGTTCCCACGAGTTCGACATCCATAAATGCTTTAAGGCAGGCAATCGTGTACTCGGAGGCAGAAACAGTCTCGCCAGAGGTTAAGATATATACTTTCTGGGAGGGTAAATCCAGATTGCAATTGGTTTCCACGAAGAACCTGTTAAGTAAGTTTTCGTATTGGGAATCACTTTCGAATATTTTTTGGCAGGGCGAATTCCATGTTTCTTTGGAGAGAAGTGTACCTACCACGGCTTTTTCTTTGGGAACAATCGCGCTGCATAGGAATGTGGAGGCGTCATCGTCACCTCCGTGGTTGTACCTGAGGTCGAGTATAAGATCGGTAATCCCGGCTTCCTTAAATTCGTTGAAGGCTTTTACAATGCTAGTATTGAACGTTTTCGTGAAATTGGTGTACATGAGGTAGCCGATTTTGTGGTTTCCCCGTTCGAAGAGTTTGGTTATAAGAACGGGGTCTGCATCCATTTTCCGGGAAGTGATGGTGACAGTCTTTCCCGAAGGAGCTATGACATTCCCTTCTTGTTTTCCCACTCCCAAGTTGAGGGTCCCGGGATTGGTAAGTTTGCTGAGGTCGCTTTCTGTAAAGCTTTGCGAGTTCAATTCTAAGATAATGTCTCCTCGTTTCAATTTTTCGGCAGCCGGAGAACCGGGATAAACGTATTGGACGATGGCAAAACATTTGTCGCTGTTATTGAATCGTCCGTAAGCAAGCCCGTAACCGTAAGTTTCCCCTGTTCCTGCCATTTCTTCTAGAAGTCCGTTGGCATCATCAGTGATCAGGGACCATTTGTCTTTGGAGGAAAGGAGGGCCTTGAAATATTCTTTCGGGTCTTTTTCTGATTCCGGTTTAATGTCCGGAATCTCGTCATACCACAAGTAGAATGTAGATAAATTGTTCTGAATGAATTGATTCATCCGTGTGGCTAATTCATTGTCTTCCGAGTGATTGTTGTCTTTTTCACAGGAAACTAAAAGAGATAGCACAAGGAATAAAGAAAATAGAATTTTTGATGTGTTCATGAATGATTTTTTTGTGATTGTTTGGTAAAATAAGTAAAATATACCGACAATTCCTATCTTTTGTCCGAATTTATGGCGAGGAAACGGGAAACTCAATTAAATCATAATGAAGTTTTTACTCTTTTCATGAAAAAAATGCGTGAAAAAAAATCGAAATAAATTTGTGAGAGAAACAAAAAGATATACCTTTGCAACCGCAATTGAGAAACACAATTGAAGGATTCAGTAGCTCAGCCGGTAGAGCACAACACTTTTAATGTTGGGGTCCTGGGTTCGAGTCCCAGCTGGATCACGAAAAGAGACTAAATTATTGATTTTTAGTCTCTTTTTTTTGTTGTAATACAGGTTTCGTGAGTGATACTTTTTTGAAACATGATCAAATTGGAGATAGTGTTTCAAAAAGTGTGTAAATTCCGAATTGATTATTTTTGTAATGCAATTTTCAAAAATGGATAATTATGGA
>NZ_JADMSV010000015.1:0-115675 GCF_015560935.1 Butyricimonas sp. BSD2780061689_150309_C8 | reverse complement strand
CTATCTCGTTACCCAATTTTCAAACAATCCGACCAACCGATTTATTCTAAGCGAGTTATCTTTTCTTGCAAAAGTTACGAAAAAAGATTGTTTTATTCACGCTTGTACGCGTGAAAAATTAAAAAAACTACTGTTAATTATGAAATTAAGTAGCTTATTGATGCTATTATTCTGCATGAATTTATCGGCTGGGATTTACGCCCAAGAAGCCAGATTGTCGGTCTCAGTCGAAAATAGTAACATCCGGGAAATCATCCGGATCATAAAACAGCAGAGCGACTACACGTTCGTTTATAACGTGGAGGAATTGGATCATATCGGATCAATCACCATGAACGTGAAGGATTCCGACGTGAGAACCATTCTCGATGCTTGCCTGAAAAATAGCGGGTACACCTACTCCATTCTCGACAAAGTGATCGTCATTCGTAAGGCTGAACCTCAACAACAGGAACAGATCAAGAAAATACGAGGTACCATCACAGATAAAAAGAAAGTTCCCCTACCCGGCGTGACCGTGCTAATCAAGGGAACCACCACAGGAGTCTCCACGGATATGAACGGGAAATTCGAAATGGTTCAGCCGAAAGATTCCAACATCGTGTTACTCGTTTCTTTTATCGGAATGAAAACCCAGACCATTCCTTACAAGGGACAGGACCTGACCATCGTGATGGAAGAAGATTCACAGGAAATGGAAGAAGTGGTTGTCACCGGTTATCAAGTCATTAATAAGAAAAAATCCACGAGTGCCATCACTTCAGTAAAAATGGATGATATTATGATTCCGGGTGCCACCTCCATCGACCAGATGCTGGAAGGACGAGTTTCAGACATGATCTTAATGACGAATTCCGGAGAAGTGGGTGTTGCCCCAAAAATCAGAATCCGGGGAACATCGACATTGGTCGGGAACCGAGAACCGTTGTGGGTCGTGGATGGAATCATCGTGCAGGACCCTGTACCCATCTCGTCAGAGGAACTAAATGACCCCGATTATATTAACCGGATCGGTAATGCCATTGCCGGACTAAACCCGCAAGACATTGAACGTCTCGATATTCTTAAAGATGCCGCCGCTACCGCCTTGTACGGGACGAAAGCGGCCAACGGGGTAATCGTGATCACAACGAAAAAAGGACGTGTCGGAGACCCGATTATCAGCTACAACATGACCACCACTTTCCGGCAACGCCCGCGCTACACGGATCGGAAAATTAACGTGATGAATTCAAGAGAAAGAATCCAACTTTCCCGTGAATTATTTGACCAGCACTACGTGTACAACGGGAGTGTAAACCCGGTAGGTTACGAGGGACTTTTGAATGACCTGTACAACGGAAAACTCACGGATACGCAATTTTCCCAAGAGGTTGCCAAACTTGAAACCATGAATACCGATTGGTTCAAGCTTTTGACTGAAGATACCTTTTCCCATCAACACACCGTTAGTATTTCAGGAGGCTCCGAGAAAACCCGCTATTATTCCTCTATCGGCTTTTCCAGAGATAACGATGTTATCAAAGGGAATTACAATCAACGTTACACGGCCTCATTAAACGTGGAAACCACACTGACCAAATGGTTTACAGCCTCTTTCCAGATGCAAGGGAATGTCAGCCACCGGGAATACAATCAAGATGCCATAAACCCGATGGATTACGCGTACAATGCCAGCCGGGCAATCCCTGCCTACGATGAAAACGGGAATTACGCTTACTACAAGAAAATGACAGGCAACAGTTCACGTCGGAATTATAACATTTTGAACGAACTGGAAAACAGTTATACCGATCAACACACGTCCGGAATTACCGTAAATGCCAACCTTAAATTCAATTTTACAAACTGGCTGAACGCAAATGCCATCATTTCTTACACGAATTCCAACGCCGAGATCGAAGGTTACTGGGGAGAAGAGACATACTATGCCGCCTCTCTTCGGGGAACGGAATTCGGAACAATTCCCACCCCCGGCGAAGACAGTAATAGCGTGTTACCTTTCGGGGGTGAATTGACTCGAAATGAAACCCGTAGTAACTCTTACACGGCTCGTTTACAGGTTAATGCCAACAAATATTTCGGAGCCGACGAACAGCATAATATCAATGCCAGTGCCGGGTTCGAATTAAGTTCCTCTCGATACAACGGTTTCAAAAGCGTGGATCGCGGGTATTATCCCGACCGGGGTAAAATGTTCGTCAGTAACATCAGTATTTCAGATTACCCGACTTACGGTTCGTGGTTGGCAAGCAATGTCCCGAGCGTGACGGATAATCTGACGAATATGCTATCCGGGTATGCTACTCTCTCTTATAGTTATCAAAACTATTTCACAGTAAACGTGAATGCCCGCGTGGACGGTTCCAACAAGTTCGGAGACCAGAGTAATAATAAATTCTTACCTATCTGGTCTGCATCCGGGGCGTATAACATCTCGGAACATGACATGCTGCAAAAGGAGTGGATCGACTATATTACCCTGAAAGTTTCTTTCGGTTACCAAGGAAACATGTTGGAAGATCAATCCCCGGTCATGTTGATCCAAAAGAACCCAATGGACCCTTATTATAATGAAATGACCTCCAAAATTACACGGAATCCGAATCCGAACTTGAAATGGGAAAAAACCAGCTCATTCAATACCGGATTAATGTTTTCCCTCTTACGCAATCGTGTACAAGTAGAAGGACAGTATTATTACAAACGCACGAAGGATGCCTTTATGACAAAAGAAGTGGCAAACATGAACGGCGTGGATTCTTACGTAATTAACGGTGGAGACGTGGAAAACAAGGGTTACAGCGTCGATATTACCGTTTCTCCCATTTCCAGACAGAATGTACGCTGGACATTATCGACCTCATTTTCCAAAAACTTCAACAAAGTGAAGAACGATCCGGACGCACAAACCTATAATTACTCGGATTTTCTAAACGGGACCGTGGTCGTGAAGGATAAGGCCGTGAACACATTCTACTCTTATAAGTTTATCGGGATCAGTCCCGTGGATGGAGGACCGATGTTTGACGATATGGAAAACAACAAACACGAGTTAAGCGGGTTAAGCAAATATGAAACCTTTACCCGCGTGTTAAAAGCATCCGGACGCAGGGAGCCTTATATGTCCGGTGGATTAAGTACCACGCTACGATACAAGAACCTGCGTATGAGCGCCATGTTCTCGTATAGCTTAGGTGCCAAAACCCGTTTGTTCCGAATGTTTAATGACAATATAAAACCGGAATTCAATGTTCACCGTGATTTTCTAAAACGCTGGCAGAAGCCGGGGGACGAGAAAAGCACAAATATCCCCTCTTTGATGTCTTACGGAAGTGCCGCGTATTATAGATACTATACCCATTACTCCAATCTTTTTGATGATATACAACCCTTTGCCTCGGACGCTTGGACAATGTATGATTATTCGGATGCACGAGTGGTCAGTGCCAACTATCTGAAATGCTCCAGTCTTAGTTTCACGTACGAGTTCGGGGAGCGTATCTTGCCGAAAATAGGGATGTCACGGTTGGCCCTGACGTTATCAGGCACGAACCTGTTCACGCTTTGTTCCAGCAAATTAAAAGGTCAAACACCCACACAAGGAGGATTCAGCGAAATACAATTATCCGAACGTCCGACTTATTCATTCGGTTTAAGTGTCTCATTTTAAAAACAGGATTCCATGAAAAATATATTATTTATCGGATTACTATTACTCTCCATGAGTGCCTGTTCGAGTTTCTTGGAAGAATACTCCCAGGATCTGGCAAGAGTTGAAAACATTACCGACCTTGACGAACTATTACTAGGAAGCGCTTATCTCCCCGCCGGCAAGATCAGCAGTACCAGCTCCGGAGGAAGTTCCATGAACGGCGACCCGTACAGTTATTTCATTCATTTCATGTCCGACGAATTACAGCAAAACGGATCGCAAGTAGATCGTTCCGCTTTCGACCCGATGAGCAGTAGTATATTCGGGTATTACACTTGGCAACGAAATGTCGGCATTGATATTAAAGGAACCATGATCGGAACGGAAAATTCATTCTGGAAATCGACCTACCAATACATCAATGCAACTAACATGATTCTGGATGAACTGGAAAATGTCAGTGCAAAAGGAAACGAGGAAGAATTAAATAAGATTCGGATAGAAGGAGAGGCTCGTTTCCTGCGAGCCCTGTATTATTTCTCGCTGGTAAACCTGTATGCAGAACCTTATGCCCCGTCAAAAGCAGCCCAAACACAGGGGATCCCATTAAAACTCACCTCCTATATTGAGGATAAGGATTACACGTGTAGCAGTGTGTCCGAGATTTACGAACAAATTATACGGGATTTGAAAAAAGCGGAAGAATGTCTTGCCCAAACCAGTCGTAAGTCCGTCTACCGGGCAGACCTGACAGCTACCTACTTATTAATGAGTCGCGTGTATCTTTATATGCAAGATTACAAAAATGCCCGGACATACGCACAATACGTACTTGACAGAAACGATAACCTGACCGATCTGAAATCGTTCGCCGGACAGGACAATGTATTCACCTCGCAATCAAGCGAAGTACTATTCTCCATGGGGGGACATTTACTATCCTCCTACATCTACGGGAGTGATAGTAACGAGGAACAATACCCGTTTTACGTGTCAGAGGACTTGATTAAAGCATTTGATAATGACAACGATTTGCGAAAATCCCTTTACATCACGGAAGGAACATTCGGTTATTATTACAAAAAAATATACTGGGGAAGAAGTCATTATAACGAAGCTTGTAGCGTGTCGGACAATTTCATGTTCCGAACATCCGAGGCTTATCTGAATTTGGCCGAGGCTGCCGCGTTCGACGATGACGAACCCACCGCTCGCCGGATTCTCGGTTTATTACAGGCGAAACGTTTCAGCACGCCCCCGGCAATCACCGAAAGCGGTAACGCCTTGATTGATTTAATCCGTCATGAACGTCAAAGAGAATTGTGTTTGGAAGGCCACCGCTGGTATGATTTACGCCGTTACACCGTATGCGAAAAATATCCTTGGTCAAAAAGCTTTCAACACGTCTTTACGGATTATGAACTGAGTTTATCTGTTTATGACTATGTTGCCATACGCACCCGGGTTTTCGAGTTAGAGGCAAACGATAAGGCATATACATTATCATTCCCGAAAGAAGTTCTGGATTTCCAAAACAATTTAAGTAAAAACGAACGTCCGGATCGTATTCCGGTGGAAACCATTAATCATTAAACATGAAAGCCATGAACAAAATATATTATATTATAACCCTTTGTATATTCATTATTTCTTGCGGTAAAGAAGATACATTGGCGCCAACGGGGGCACGTGATGATTATTTTACCATTTCACCCGATGCCACCGATCCCGAATCTGTATTACGTAGAAATTTTTACGAAACTAACGGGGTGCATCTACTCTTCAACGATACTTTACGCCACGAACAAAGAGGTACAAATGCAGACGGAACACCCTACTGGTTCACGGAAATCATCGACTTGGGATACTCCATGACAAGCCTTACCAGTGGACTGAAGTTCAACTACCTGCAAGGCCAAACGATCAAGGAAACGGGTATTGATTTCGCGGAAAATCAGATACTTTCCCATTTAGGGAGCCAGATACGCCCCTACTCCATCTTACTTGCCGGGCAAATCTACACGTACAACCGGGATCAAAACACGTACAAATACTACGATTTTTATAACGGAATGCGTTGTTTGGCCATTAGTTGCGACAAAATCCCCACGATGAGCGAGGATGAAATTTACACTTTCCGGCAAAGTATTCTTCTGGATATTGCAAGCAATAAAATAAAAAATTTGGAATCAAGTGTTTTCACTGAATTTTATTCATTCTGCAGTGAATATTACGGGGAATATTACTCGGATCTAGGAATAAGCAGGCCCACGGGGGATGACTTGTATGCCTACGGTTTCATATCCTCCTACTATTCCAGTTTCCCGTCAAGAAGCAATGACGTGACGGCCTTCACGCAAGCTTTATTCAATACCAAAGAACAGGAATTCAAGGAAAAATATGCCAATTTCCCGGTCATCATTCAAAAATACAATATCATTAAAAATATTGTCATGGATATGGGATTTAAATTTTAACACGAGAAGGATATGAAAAAAACAATCTATACAATATGTCTTGCCCTGATGACTTTCTGCATCGGGTGTGATGATGACGATAATCATTTGCCACAGGTGAAACCGGAAAGCACCGGAACCCTCACGGATGACGAGGGAAACGAATACACTTGGGTCCGCTATGACGGTCTGGACTGGATGACCTCTAATTTCAAAGCCGGAACCCCGTATTACGAATTAAAAGATTCATGGGGATGGAGTGACCTAATCAGTATCAGTGATAAAGATCAAGCCATTGCCGATTACGATATGTACGGGAATCTATACACGTACGAGGATGCCATTGCCAACGCACCAGAAGGATGGCGATTACCCACGGATGAGGATTGGAAAAAACTGGAAAAAGCCTTAGGAATGTCTCCCGGTGAACTCGACGATACAGGATGGCGAGGTTCTGTCGAGGGTGAACTCATACAACAAGATGAAACGGGAAGTGGCATACATTTACTCCTTGCCGGATATGTCAGTTTACAACCGGGAACTCCTCTTTTTCAATACCTACGTCAAGTCCGTGAATACGGGTATTACTGGAGCAGCACGGTTGACGAAAGCTACACGCAATCAACCGCCGTGTACTACCGGAGAATTCGTTTCAATTCTTCACAGATAGAACGAACGAGTACCACCATCGAGGAAAAAGATTACGTTCAGAATGTATATAAAAGATTCATGAGCGTACGTTACGTGAGAGACGCACAAAACAATTAAACATGAAAATTGAAAATGGAGAATGATAAACCAAAACTTTCTCCATTTTCACAAATACCATTCACAAAATGAGACAATTATATTACATTGTCGTGGCACTGTTATTATGTGGTGCCTGCGACAAACAGGGAGGGTATGTCATCCGGGGAAGTTTTCCCGGTTTGAAGGACGGGATGATCGTTAAATTGAACCAGATCGAGGACCCGTTCAACGAAATCAACCTAAGTATAGACACGGTACGTAACGGTCAATTTGAATTAAAAGGTGTTACCCCCTCTCCCGTGTTCTGTAAAATAACCATCAGTAACAAAGACCTTGTCACCGATAAAAAAGAAATCAAAAATAACGGTACACTCTTGTTTCTCGATAATTCAAAAATGGAGTTACAAGCAGAGCATTACGATAGTCTATCCTACATTATCTTCATGCATCCTCTCTCTACTCGAGGGAAAGCTAAGGTAACAGGCGGACCGCTACAAACCGAATTCAATCACTATCGTGAAGTGTTACAACCTTTGGAGGCAGACGTAGACATTCCCTCGTCTAAATTACTGGAGGCAAGGTTCTACAAACACCAATATTCTCCGGAAGAATACAGTAAACTTTACGAGGAACAATACCCGTTATTGCTCTCCCGTCAGGCAAAAGTCGATGCGGCCCGCATGGATTTTATTCGCCAATACCCGACATCTCCCCTATCTCTATACATTGCAGAAACATTGATAAACACGGAATTTTCCCGCACCAAGGAAGAGTTGGAGGAATTGTCACGTATCACGGCCCACGTGGAAGATTCCGTACGCAAGCCACGTTTTTTGAAAAGGCTAGAACTTGCACAATTTCAATATAAAGGAGTAATATACACCGATCTCTCGCTGGAAACCCCGACAGGAGAAAACGTGAAATTATCGGAGCATATCCAACCGGGACGTTACACGATTCTGGATTTTTGGGCATCCTGGTGCGGACCTTGCAAGGCTGCCATTCCCTCTATAAAAAAACTCTACAACGAGTACAGCCGGGAAATGCTGGATGTGATCAGTGTATCGGTAGATGAAAAAAATGCAGACTGGCAAAAAGCCTTGAAAGAAGAAAAAATGGAGTGGGCGCAATTAAGAGCCGCACAAAGAGAAAACATGATGGAATTGTCGTTTAAATACAATTTACTCAGCATTCCGCGTCTGATGCTGGTGGACCCGGAGGGTAAAGTTGTCTTTAGCGGTAACGATGCCGATGCCCTACGATTAACATTCAAACAATTAGTTAGGGAATAAT
Organism: Butyricimonas sp. BSD2780061689_150309_C8; assembly: GCF_015560935.1. Classification (NCBI taxonomy): domain Bacteria; kingdom Pseudomonadati; phylum Bacteroidota; class Bacteroidia; order Bacteroidales; family Odoribacteraceae; genus Butyricimonas; species Butyricimonas sp. BSD2780061689_150309_C8. The sequence continues at coordinate 107,521 of NZ_JADMSV010000015.1, read as the reverse complement.
AACTCGTATAATCACCGTATTGTATTAAATCAAAAAAATCACGTATGAAAAAAATAATATCTTTTGCCATTTGTATTTTATTCACGTTCCCGCTACTCGCACAGCATGGGGTAAATTTTAGGGATCTCTCCTACGAACAAGCACTTGAGCAAGCGAAGCTGGAAAATAAACTCTTGTTTATTGATTGCTACACGGAATGGTGCGGCCCATGCAAAAAAATGATGAATGAGGTTTTCCCTCAAAAAGCAGCCGGGGACTTTTTCAACCCCAGATTCGTAAGTGTCAAGTTTGACATGGAAAAAGGGGAAGGCAAAGAATTAAGTAAAAAATTTGATGTTCACGCTTATCCCACTTTTTTAATTGTTCGCACGGATGGCACGGTACAACATAAACTGACCGGAAGTAGCGATCTGGAAGGATTTATTGAAAGGGTACAAAAGGGGCTGGAAGAAGAAAATACTCTTCCCTACCAGCACCAGCTTTACGCGAAAGGAGAAATGAGTAAACAGCAGCTACTCGCCTATAAAGAATGTTTATCGGAAGCCAATGACAAAGAAAAAGCGGCTCAAATATATAACGAATTACTAGAACAACTATCTGACTCGGACAAGATGCAAAAGGAATTTTGGGGTATTTACGAAGACCGGAGCTGCCAGATCGGTACCCCTCTCTTCAATTACCTGTTGTCAAATCTAACTTCTATCCGGGAAAATGTTGGAGCGGAAAAAGTAGACAACTATTTATTCCCCAAATATCAAAAAGCTCTAAACGACTATATCTGCGGGTTCCAGCAAGAAAATTCCCTTCCTGTTTCCGAATTAAAAAGACAAGTCTCGACTTTAAATATAAATCAACAGGAGATATTGACAGAAATGGCCAATCTGGCAACACTAGTCGATCAACAAAAAATAGACAAGATCGCCAAAATAATCGAGGCAAATGTAACCAAAAACGATGTCAAAGAAATCATCCCGTATGTCATGGGCTACCGGGCGATCACGTGGCAAATGAAAGAACCAGACACAATGTATCTCGCCAAACTTGGTTCAAGATTGGTCAAAAAAATCATTCCCGTAATAGAAAATAAAGCGTCCTCCTTAACTGTTGAGGAACTGTACGATTACTCGTTTGTATTTCTGACTCTGGAAAAACACATTAGCAAATCCAACTACACCCGGCTTGCCGCAATCGGAGAAAAAGTGATTCCCCAATTACCGGAGAGTCAATACAAAATGTTCGTGGAGACTACATTCAAAACTTACAAAGAACGTTCCCGCTAACATACTTATTTATTTCTTAATCATTTAAATATAGATCATCATGAAATATCTATTATCACTTTTATTTCTCGGTTCGATGGCTGCCTGTATCGAAAAACCGACAGATCATTTCGTGTTACGCGGTACGGTTCCCGGAGCCATTGATAGTACCGAAGTGACCTTGGCATCTTACAAGGAATACCATAAAAAAATTGCCTCAGGATATGTCATCAATGGAAGATTTGAACTTCAAGGAAAAGTAAATGCCCCCGTATATTGCCGATTAAGCATGAACGATCAGCACGCAAATACAAACAAAGAATCAAAAGACAAAAGCCCCAACAAATATGTGGAGATCGGCTTTTTTGTTGAGAACGGCAACCTGACCTTTCAAACTCCCCATATCGATAGCCTGCCACAATCTTTTTGGCTGTATGATATTCGCAAAGAGAAGAATTACACGTTGAAAGGTTCTGTTGCACAGGATATATTCTATCAATACCAACAACAAACCATATCCCCGCGCCATGAAATCGAATCCCTCACCAAAGCCTACATGGAAAACGGGAATGTTGAAAACTTCAAAACCTCGTATGCCAAACAAATCAAGCTCGAAAACCAAACGAAAGAATTTATAAGGAGTCATCAAAACTTGGCTGTAAATCTCTATCTCGCGGAACAATTGAAAAAAAAGCCTTTCACTTATGATCAGGCGTACCTGGATGAACTAACCGAATTTTTCGCTCCCTATCAAGACACATGCCTCGCATTACAACAGTTTCGTCAATACCTGCAAACAGCCCGTACTTTCGTACAAGGTAAAGCGTTACGAGACGGAGATATGACTACTCCTGACGGGAAAAAAGCCACCCTACTCTCCCAGCTCAAAAAAGATCATCACACGGTGATTGATTTCTGGGCTTCATGGTGCGGACCTTGTCGGGCAAGTTTCCCTCACCTGCGGGAAATGCACAAGACATACGGAGAAAAAGTAACTTTTATCAGCTTGTCTGTGGATAAAAGTGAAAAAGATTGGCAGAAAGCGCTGGAAGAAGAAAAACTCCCTTGGAATCAGTATCTCGCCACCCCGGAATTGAGTAAAGACACCCGAACAAACTACAACCTAAATAGTATTCCGACATTTTTAGTCATCGATCCGAGAGGTAAAATCATCTATTCCGGGAGTAACAGTGGGGAATTAGAAATTATGCTGGAGAAAATTTAACGTTCATAAAACCAAAATATAAAAATCAATTCTGATCATAAGTTGATGATCATTCTAGTTTGGATGGCCGGAGTACAAGAACTATTTCTGTATTCCGGTTTCTTTTTTCTATACTTTCTAAACAAAATATTTAACCGGAATATATTTCAAATTACAAAATTTGTTTCATAAATTTACCCTCCAAGTCGATATAAATTTATGCCCGAAGAATGTAAAAAGACGTGAACTGAATGAGAACAAACTGATATGGAGGCAAAAAAAGACACGAGTACAATGGATTATGGTGAAATTTTTAAAGGAAACACAAGAGCTTTCGAGCAACTCTTTAAAAATTACTATGCCCCGTTACGTGGTTACTGCCAAGGAATCGTGATAGATAAACAAATCAGTGAAGATATTGTCCAAGATGCTTTCGTATATTTATGGAATAATCGTAAAACATTAGAAATCAAAACAACAATCCAGACTTACCTCTATTCTACCGTGCGACACGGAGCGCTACATTACCTGAAAAAACAATTGATGGAACGCACTCATTTTCCCCGTCTTGCCGAATTCATCACTTATCTACAAGAATCGGAATATTCAGAAGAAGAGGTCGTGAAATTAGAAAAAGCGAAAAAGATCCTGCAAGAACTTCCCGAACAATGTAGAATTGTTTTTATCATGAATTGCATTGATGGTAAAAAGTATAAAGACATCGCAGAGGAACTGAATATATCCGTTAACACGGTAAAAACTCATTTATCAAAAGCTTACCGTAAATTCAGAGAAAAATTAGACGACAGAGCTTACCTTTTATTATTGATTAATAGCTACTTGAAAAAAAGATGAAAAATATTTCATTTTAGGGTCACCCATTTTCCGGTTTCGATCCCCTTAAACGAAATGAAACTGGAAAAACATGAATAAACAAATATACTTTCTGATCAGAAGAGCTTTTTATTCCTTGCAGAATGAAAATGACGAGGTTAATTCCGCATGGAAAAACGTACAATCAAGATGTAAAGGGTATTCCAAGCCATCATTAAAACTTCGTATTTTTAAATACGCAGCTGTTTTCATGCTGGCATTATCCTTGGGTTCTTACTTATGGTATTTTCAACAATCCGATACATCTGATACCGATCACACAGACATTCGGTCCGTTCCACCTAAAGCAAAATTAATACTGGCAACGGGGGAACATTTCTACCTTGAAAATATGGAACAAAATATCTCTATAAAAGATCTAGGAGTAAAAATCTCGAAAGATTCTGTAAGTAATGCCCTATATTATAATATTGATTCTCTCGGGGAAGAAAACCTCCCCACCGAATACAATCAACTGATTATTCCGAAAGGTGGAGAATTCTCTTTAAAGCTGGCAGACGGATCAACCGTATGGCTAAACTCGGAATCCACGTTAAAATTCCCGGTTCAATTTACCTCCGCCTGTCGGGAAGTTTATCTTGAAGGGGAGGCATTTTTCGACATCAAAAAAAATGAACATTCACCTTTCATTGTTCACACGGGTGACAAGAAAGTTACCGTATTGGGTACCCGTTTCAATGTTTCAGCCTACCCGGAAGATCCAAGCTGGCAAGTAACCTTAGTACAGGGGAAAGTGGCCATACAAATAGCTGATCATGAAGAAAAAATATTACAACCATCCGAACAATATTCACGAAACAACAACACGGGAGAGATCGAGATAAAAACAGTTGAAACCGAACTCTACACCTCATGGCTTGACGGGAAATTCTACTTTAAAGGTTACCGTTTTGAAGACATCGTGAGAAAATTGGAACGATGGTACGATTTCCAAATGCATTACCAACAAGAAGAAATCAGGGATATGCATTTCCGGGGAGTTATTAATAAACATTACCCGTTGGAAAAAACATTAAAATATCTGGAAGAAACAACAAATATTACATTTGACATTGATGGCAGAACGATCACCGTAAAGAAAACAGAAAAACAAAAGGAATGAGTTCCGAAATAACCCATTCCCTTATCAATACCACCTTTTATTTTCCATTTTGCAGTCGGCAAAATAAAAGGCTAATATTAATTTAATTACAAAATTATGGAAAAAAAGAGTCAGATCACATTTTTTTATCTACAAGAAAAGTTAAAAAAAGGGGTCATGCTTGTCACATTCATTGCACTAAGTTTGTTTACAGGTTACCAGACCTGTAAAGCAGACCCATTGACCCAAGGAGACAGTGTTACATTTACAACACGACAAATGATGATGGAACAAGTATTTGACCTCATCACGCAACAACTGAAATATGATATTTTTTACAGTGAAAATGAACTGAACATCCGAAAAATGGTACAGATGCCTCAATTAAAAATGAAACTTACCGATGTTCTGAACCAGATGTTACAGAAAGAATTCACGTATCGATTTGACAATAACACGATCATCATCCGTCCGGCGAAACAAACCGACACGAGTAATCCTCTTCAAATCCGAGGCACTGTTACAGATAAAAATAAGATGCCACTCCCCGGGGTTACCGTTCTCATCAAAGGGACAACAATAGGAGTCGCCACGGATAAAGACGGACGTTTTATTATCGCTCCGTCTAAAGATGCCGACATTGAACTGATTGTCTCTTTCGTTGGAATGAAGACTCGAACCATTTCCTACAAAGGAGAAAAAGATTTAATTATCGTCATGGAAGAAGATTCCCAAGAAATGGACGAGGTGGTTGTCACCGGTTATCAAGTAGTTGACCGCCGGAAAAATACAAGCGCAGTCAACTCATTCAACATGGATGAACTAATGATCCCCGGAACTTCATCCATAGACCAGATGCTGCAAGGACGAGTACCAGACATGATGGTCATGAGTAATTCCGGTGAAGTCGGTGTCGTTCCAAAGCTACGTATTCGCGGTACATCCACCTTGATCGGAAACCGTGAACCGTTATGGGTGGTGGACGGAATTGTCGTACAAGATCCCGTTCCGATCTCCCCCGAAGAATTAAATGACCCGGACTACATCAACCGTATCGGGAATGCCATCGCGGGGATTAACCCACAAGATATTGAGCGTATAGACGTATTAAAAGACGCCGCGGCAACGGCTCTCTACGGGACGAAAGCGGCAAACGGGGTTATTGTAATCACGACTAAAAAAGGACGTATCGGTCGCCCGATTGTTACTTACGCCATGACCATGACCCTACGACAACGCCCAAGTTACTCCGATCGCCAGATCAATGTCATGAACTCAAAAGAACGCATCCAGTTCTCTAGAGAATTAGTTGCCAATCACTACCAATTTCCCAGTGATATGTCCATGGTGGGCTACGAGGGACTTATAAATAAATTATACAACCATGAACTGACGATACCGGAATTTGACAAGGAAGTGGCCCGTTTGGAAACCGTCAACACGGATTGGTTTGACTTGCTGATGCGCAACAGTTTATCCCACCAACACACAATCAGTATTTCCGGAGGTTCGGAAGAGGCCCGGTATTATGCCTCTATCGGCTACAACCGAGATAATGACGTAATCTGGAAAGACCACAACGAACGCTACACGGCAGCCTTAAACCTTGATGCAAATCTAACCCCGTGGTTAACAGCCTCGTTAAGCATGAATGGAAACGTATCCTCTCGTGATTATTATCAGGAAGAAATCGCCCCCATGCAATACGCCTACAAAACAAGTCGGGCAATCCCCGCTTTCGAGGATAACGGAGAATACGCCTATTACGAGAGAAAATATAGTAACTGGGAATATTTCAATTACAACATACTGAACGAACTGGATAACAGTTCTTACGGACAAGAAGGAGCCGGGCTGACGGTGAACGCGAATTTACAATTCAAATTCAACAGCTGGCTAAATGCCAATGCCATCGCCTCTTACTCAACCTCCCACACGACAATCGAGGGCTGGTGGGGAGAGAAAACCTTTCACGCAGCATTATTGAGAGGAACAGAATACGGGATTTTACCCAAGCCTTACACCGAAGTCTGGGATGATTATTACGAGGAATATGTTAGTGAAGGAGGTAGTAGCGAACTACCATACGGGGGCGAACTCAGCCGGAAAGAATCAAATAATAACTCTTACACGATCCGCCTGCAATTAAATGCCAACAAATATTTTGGTGCTAATGACAAACACAATATTAATGGCTCTGTCGGTTTCGAAATGAGTTCTTCACATTACAAAGGATATGGCAATGTCACCCGCGGGTATTTCAAAGACCGGGGAATGAGTTTCGTGGACAATATCAGTCTGAGCGACTACCCGGATTACGGAACTTGGTTAGCCGGTAATGTCCCGACAATCACAAACGAGATAAGTAACACGATTTCGTTCTATGCATCCGTATCTTATAGTTATTTCAACTTCTTCACGGTAAATGCAAATGCACGTGTTGACGGCTCTAACGGTTTCGGGGATCAAAGTAATGACAAATTATTACCCATCTGGTCTGCCTCTGCCATGTGGAATTTATCAGAACATGAATGGATTCAACAATTTTCATGGATCGACTTTCTACGGGTAAAAGCCTCTTTCGGGTATCAAGGAAATATGTTGAGTGACCAGACTCCGCTAATGATTATTTCCAAAAAACCGACAAACGCATATTATAACGAGAATGTTGCCACCGTGGAACGTTACCCGAACCCAGACTTAAAATGGGAAACCACCCGATCATATAACTTAGGATTGGAATTCTCTTTATTTAAAAATAAATTACAAATCGAGGGTTCCTATTACTGGAAACACACGGAAGATGCCTTCATGACCAAAAAGATTGCATCCATGAACGGGGTGGATGGAAACTCCTACGTCGTAAACGGGGGTGACGTGGACAACAGCGGTTATAGCGTGGCTTTAACCGTATCACCGATCAACACGAAGGATTTTCGCTGGACATTATCCACTTCATTCTCCAAGACGTTCAACAAAATGGAAAGTGATCCGGATGCCAACCAATACGAACTTAACAATTTCCTGGAAGGAACCGCACTGGTAAAGGGAAAAGCCATCGGAACATTCTACTCTTACAAATTCATGGGATTAAGCCCTGTTGACGGAGGCCCCATTTTCGATGACGGAGAAGACAACAAAGAAGAACTTCGCGGGTTAAGCAAATACGACACTTATACTCGTGTCTTGAAAGCATCCGGCAATCGAGAACCGACAATTTCCGGTAGTTTGAACACAAGTGTTCGCTGGAAAAATATTCGTCTGAGCGGTTCTTTTGCTTACAGCATGGGTAATAAAATCCGTTTATTCGCCATGTATTCCCCCAAGGCCGACGCGACAATGAGTGCCGACGAAATCCGGGCAGAAAATAACGTCAGCAAAGATTACCTAAAACGCTGGAAAAAGTCCGGGGATGAACTTCATACAGACATACCGGCAATTATTAGCCAAGGAAGTGATGCGTACTGGAAATACAATCGTCATTGGAGCGACAAATCTGATTATTCAGATATACAAACCATTGCCAATTCCGTGTGGAATATGTATGATTACGGGGATCACCGGGTTGTAAGCGGGAATTACTTGAAATGTTCCAATCTAAGCGTCACGTATGAATTTGCAGACCCTATCTTGAAGAAATTAAATCTATCTCGTCTTGCCTTAACTTTATCGGGAGCCAACCTATTCACGATTTGCTCTTCCAAGTTAAAAGGCCAAACACCAACCCAAAGCGGTTTTGCCACCATACAATTAAGTGACCGACCCAATTATTCATTTGGATTAACCGTTTCATTTTAAAGCTATTGAGATATGAAAAAGATATTAGGTATATTTTGTATAACTTTATTACTTGGCTCCTGTTCCAGTTTCTTGGAAGAATATTCTCAGGATCTTTCCAAGGTGGAAAGTTACACTGATTTGGATGAAGTCCTGTTAGGAGAGGCTTACCTGCCGGTGGGAAGAATCTGGAGTGCCAACAGTATGCTACAAGTTGAAAATAAATATTTCCAAACTGCTCATTATATGTCTGACGAGTTAACCGTATTCAGCTGGGATGACCGGGGAGATATTAACGGTGTTCAAGACGAAATGTTCGGCTGGCACACGTGGCAACAGGACGTCGGTTTAAATGCAGAAGGCAGTTCTCGTAACGCAGAAGATGAAGACTGGAACAAAGCTTATCACTGTATAAACATCTGTAACATGGTCATAGACGCCATTGACGAACAACACGCTGCAAACGAAGAACAGAAATTGGAAAAAAGCAGAATCAAGGGAGAGGCCCATTTTTTAAGAGCCTTATACTACTTCACGCTGGTAAATATGTACGGGAAACCTTATTCCCCGGAAAATCTATCAGCACCAAGTATTCCCATAAAACTAAGCCCCGTCGTGGAAGACAAAGAATACACGACAAACACCGTGGGCGAAACATACAATCAAATTTTAAAAGATCTGGATGAAGCCGACACGTGTTTGATCAATACTACAATTAAAAATCGTCCCTACCGAGCCGACATTACCGCCGTGTATTTGTTGAAAAGTCGGACATACCTGTACATGCAAAATTGGAAAAAAGCTTATGAATATGCTCAAAAAGCACTGGCAAAAAATGATAATCTACTAGATTTAAACACCTTATCTTCCGAGAGCGGAGACGTGTTAACCAAATCTTCCCCGGAAACCATATTTTCCATGGGTGGACACCTGTTAGCCTCTTCCATCTACCAACAACGCAGATTCAGTTACGGCAAATGGGTGGCTTGCCCGGTATACACGATCTCTGACGATCTTGTCTCCGCTTTCAGGGAAGGGGAAAATGATTTGAGGATGCAATACTATATCATGAAAGACATCATCGGTGGCGGATGGAATTTCACAGGTTACATGAACGCCTGGGTATTCAAAAAAGTTGCCGGATGGGAAAATTTAGGCTACAAAGAAGTTTCCGATCAGTTCTTGTTCAGAACTGCAGAAGCGTATTTAAATGCCGCCGAGGCCGCGGCCTACATGGGAGAAGAGGGAACAGCCAGAACCCTGTTGAAAGCATTACGGGATAAACGACTAATAAACAGCACAATGCCCACAGAAAGCGGGGAATCATTGGTAACCCTGATCCGGGAAGAGCGCCAATGTGAGCTTTGCCTGGAAGGACATCGCTGGTACGATCTGCGTCGCTATCTGGTATGTGAAAAATATCCTTACTCGAAAACGATTACCCACTATTACACGAGCTTTGATTACAACGGTCCGCTGTACACGAAACGTTACATGCTTGAAACCAATGATCCGGCTTACACGTTAGCCTTACCCAAAGAAGTTCTGGACTTCCAAAATAACTTGGGAACAAATCATCGTCCCACTCGAACAAGCACAGATTACACACCCGAAGAACCGGATGATGTAACTCCACCCGTTCAAGAATAGATATAAAAAAGTATGTATAAAACAGACGAATATGAAGAACAAAATATATTTATGGCTATTTGCCATCCTACTAAGCATAACAGCTTGTCAGAAAGAAGATAACTTAACACTTAGTGGAACCCGTGATCCTTTTGCCCCGGACCCCAAAGCCACGGACGAAGAATCTGTTTTGCGACGGAGTTTTTATGAAAACACCGGATGCTATCTCCTGTTCAACGATACACTAAGACATGAATACAAGGGACTGGACGCCTACGGTAACCCCTATTACGAAACAGAATTAATCGGTCTGGAATGGTCGATGACAAGCGTGCAGGGTTCACGATTTATTTTCGATTATTTAGAGACACAAAACCAAAAACAACAAACAGCGGACTTTTTACAAACTTATCTGATTCCTTACGTGCAAAATATTTTACCCTATTCTATTCTTGCCGTGAACAAAATTGATCAATATGACGAAAAATCAGGCGTCTATCAATATCAATCTTCCCCGTCAAGCTATTCGAACATGCGTTGTCTGGCCTTAAATGTCAGCTCTCTATGGAAAGAAGGTATTGATAAAACAACATACGCTCAATCCATCTGTTACAACATCATTCTTGCCAGTTGGGGAGGCGACCCGAGTTACTATTATTACGGTGGTCTAGCTGAAGAATTCTTCAATGTAACAAGAAAACGTCCCTACTGGGTATATTACAATGATGACAAAGCGTATTATGATTTCCCGTATGGTTTAGGGGATGAGGATATTGAATTATTCTACGAAGTCGGATTCTTGGAGAATACCAATGAAACCAAGACTCCGACAACAGAAGAAGACGCAATTTCCTACATCAAAGCCTGTTTGACCATAACAGATGAAGAATTCCGCAGTCGCTATGGCAGTTACGAGGCAGTGATGAAAAAGTATGAAATAATCAAACCATTGGTTGACGCAACCAACATTCAATTCTAAGATGTTATGAAAAAATACTTGATTTATATATGTATGCTGTGGGGTATAGTCATTTCTTGTAATGATGATGATAACTTACCCAAAATCTCGCCCAAAGATTCCGGTGAATGGACCGATAGTCGAGATAACACCACTTACGGATGGATTCGTCTGGGAAATTTAGATTGGATGACCTCAAATTTAAAATACGGTAGCCCGTATTATGAAAATGAATATGGAGGTCCCCTGATGGATAATTATGGAAATCCCCGGAGTGTTGTTTCATGGTATGCCGATTTTGATTTCGAATCCGATTATAAAAAATACGGTAACCTGTATACTTGGGAAGAAGCATTAGAAGTCTGTCCGGAAGGATGGCGACTGCCTACCGACGAAGATTGGCAGAATCTTGAAATCGCATTAGGTATGTCAACAAAAGAAGTCGGCGAGGAAGGATGGCGAGGAAATCACCAAGCAACCTTACTCCGTCAAGGAACAGAAGGTTTGGGTATGGCATTACAAATCTGCGGGTGTGCCTGCTTAACAGGTCCCTATTCCCCGTCTTTATATCTAAATAGCGTGGAAGAATCCGGATATTACTGGACGGCAACCGAAAAGAAAAACAACGGCCTGGAAGAAACAACCGTTTATTTCCGCAAATTATTTTATTCTTATTCTACCGTTTACCGGGGAACGACACCTTTGGATAAACTCATGCGAATTCGCTGCGTACGGGACGCACAAAATAATTGAAAATAGAAAATGGAGAATGACAAAAAAGGGATTTCTCCATTTTCAAAAAAAACGTCGTATTACAATTTAAATCACAAGTTATGAGATATTTATCACTATTTATATTACTCGCGACAATCGTAGCCTGTAACTATAAGCCGATGGATCATTTCGTGATTCGCGGAACGATTCCGGGAGCCATGGATAGCACGGAAATTATTTTAGCCCCTAACGGGAGATATAATAACAGAATTGCCACGGGATATGTTATTAACGGGAAATTTGAACTCCAAGGGAAGGCCCATGAACCCGTATATTGTCGTTTGAGCATGAACAATCAGGATATCATCGACCGGAAAGGGTTACGAAACGAGAATCTGACGAAATATGCGGAAATCGACTTTTTCGTGGAAAACGGGGAACTAACATTTCAAACTCCTCACATCGACAGCTTACCGGAATCTTTCTGGCGCTATGACATCCGTAAAGAAAAGAACTACATGCTGAAAGGTTCCACCACACAAGACATTTTTTCCCGGTATCAGCAACAAACCATTCCCCTGCGCCACAATATCCGGACACTTGACCGGGCTTACATGGAGAACTCACGTATAGAAGATTTTAAGACGTTACAGGAACAACAAATAAAATTGGAAAACTTAACCAAGGAATTCATTAAAAACAACCGGAATCTAGCCGTAAACCTTCACCTCGCGGAACAACTGAAAAAAGAGCCGTTTACTTACGACCAAACCTATTTGGATGAATTGGCAGAGCTATTCGTCTCTTATCAGGACACCTGTGCCGCGCTGAAACAATTCCGTCAAGACCTGCAAAAAGCCAAAGTATTCGTGCAAGGTAAAGCGTTACAAGAAGGAGAAATAATTACTCCGGACGGGAAAAAGGAATCGCTTCTTTCCCAACTGAAAAAAGACCGCTACACGGTAATCGATTTCTGGGCATCTTGGTGTGGGCCATGTCGTGCCAGCTTTCCCCACTTGCGGGAAATGTACAAAACATACGGGGAAAAAGTGACCTTTATCAGCCTGTCGGTAGATAAAAATGAAAAGGACTGGCAAAAGGCCCTTGGGGAAGAGAAATTACCCTGGAATCAATACCTCGCTACCCCGGAACTAAGTAAAAATACCCGTGATGCCTATAATTTAACAAGTATTCCTACTTTCTTGGTCATTGACCCGGAAGGCAAAATCATATTCTCAGGACACAACAGCGGGGAACTTGAAACAACACTGGAAACAAAATGTAACATCTAAAACAAGTATCAGAATGAAAACAATATACCTATTTATTACCTGCATTTTAGTGCAATATGTAGCGTTCGCACAAGATGGTGTCAATTTTCGGGACCTAACATTTAACGAGGCATTAGCACAAGCCAAAGCCGAGAAAAAGATGGTATTCATGGACTGCTACACCTCTTGGTGCGGGCCATGCAAAAACATGACCAACAACGTGTTCCCACAAAAAGCAGCCGGCGACTACTTCAATTCCCGTTTTGTCTGCGTGAAATATGACATGGAAAAAGGAGAAGGCAAAGAGTTGGCCAACAAATTCGAGGTACACGCTTACCCGACTTTCATCATCTTCCGACCTGACGGAACCATACAGCACAGAGTAGTTGGTGGTGATGAGCTGGAAACTTTCATTCAACGGGTAGAGAGAGGACTAAATGAAAAAACATCCCTCCCCTACCTGAGCGACCGGTATGAAAGAGGCAAAATGAACAAACAGGAATTAATGACCTACAAGGAAATCTTGTCCGAAGCCGGAGAGGATGAAAAAGCCGGAAAAGTATATAACAAACTACTCTCCCGCCTGACAGACAAAGACAAGGTAAAAAAAGAATTCTGGCCGATCTATGAAGATGAAAGTTGCCAAATCGGTTCCCCGGTATTCGACTTCCTGTTGGCAAATCTACCCTCCATCCGGGAAAACGTGGGAACGGAAAAAGTTGACAATTACCTATTCCGTAAATACTGCAAAATACTGGAGGATTATATCCTTGGTTATCAAAAAAAAGATGCTGTTCCGGTAAGCCTGTTAAAACAACAAATCCCGGGACTAAACATCAAACAACAGCAATCATTAAACACGATGTTACCTCTCGCCGAGATGGTATCGGACCGCAATGTTAAAACACTGGCCTCCGTTATCGAATCAAAGATACCAACAGCCGGCACACAAGAACTAAAAATGTACATTTTCGCTTACAGGGCAATACGCTGGCAAACAAAAGACGCTGATGCTCAACCCCAATTTCAGGAAACAGGCCGTAAATTAACAGACTTAGTTATCGCCTCCATGGAAAACAGGCAAGCCTCTCTCACAGCGAGTGATTTACAGGAATACCCGATTATCTTGATGTCCCTGCAAGACACCATGAGTAAGGACAACTATTCCCGTCTAGCCGCCATCGGGGAAAAAGTCATCCCGAATTTACCCGACAGTCAGGAAAAGAAGTACATCCAGAGTACATTCGACAAATACCGGAAACTCTCTCTCAAAAAACCTTAACACGAAACGTAAAGCCAGATAAAACATTTCTAATAATAAGTTGATTATTGATTACTATTTCTAGTTTGGATGACCGGGGTACAGGAACTTATCACTGTACTCCGGTCTCTATATACACCTTCCCTGCGGCCGCACGAATAATTTTTCCCAATTTCATTCATCATTATCAAAAATTAATAACTTTGTAGATTCTTGAAAGTGTTTACGTGTTTATGTATATTTTAACGAAAAGATGATGGAACAAAAGAAAAATTCTTACAGTATGGGGATTATCATTATCGGTATCCTCTTCTTTATCTTCGGGTTCGTCACGTGGTTGAACGCCACCTTGATCCCTTATCTTAAAATCGCCTGCGAGCTGCAACATGAATGGCAAGGGTACCTTGTGACCTTCGCGTTCTACATTGCCTACTTTGTCATGGCACTGCCCTCATCCTGGGTACTGCGGAAAACAGGATACAAGAACGGTATGATGCTTGGCCTTCTCGTAATGGCCGTCGGTGCATTACTGTTCATCCCGGCCGCCATGACTCGCACCTACGGGTTATTCCTGCTTGGGTTATTCATCATGGGTACGGGACTATCCGTACTTCAGACAGCTTCTAACCCTTACGTAATCGAGCTTGGCCCCGCCGAGAGTGCCGCCCAGCGCGTGAGCATCATGGGTATCTGTAACAAGGTGGCCGGAGCTATCAGCCCGCTGATCCTCGGATCAATCATGCTGAAAGACATCGACTTACTTGAGGCAAAATTACAAACAATGGATGCCATTCAAAAAGCTGCGGAACTCAACATCTTGGCCTCCAAATCCATCGTACCCTACGTCGTGATCATGGTATCGCTCGTTGTACTGGCACTATTCGTTCGTTTCTCCCCGCTTCCCCAAATCGAGGATCCGGAAGAAGAAGAAGGTAGCTTGCAACACAGCGGGAAATCAAGTATATTCAGTTTTCCCCACCTCTGGATCGGAATTGTGACCCTGTTCCTGTACGTGGGAGTTGAAGTGATTGCTATTGACACGATCATTGGTTATGCCCAATCCATGAAAATGGACATGGATACCGCCCGGATATTCCCGACTTACGGTATGATCGCCATGATTGTCGGTTACATCATCGGAATCATCGCCATTCCGAAATACATCAGTCAGGAAAAAGCCCTTGCTTGCTGTGCTGCCCTAGGAGTTATCCTCGGAATCTGTACCGTCATGTTGCCGGGAGAGATCTCCATCTGGTGCCTGACGCTGTTAAGTCTGGCAAACTCACTCATGTGGCCCGCCATCTTCCCGCTTGCCATCTTCGGGTTGGGACGTCACACGAAGACCGGATCGGCCCTGCTTATCATGGCTATCGCCGGAGGAGCCTTACTTCCAATGTTGTACGGTTCGCTAACCGCTTCTATGGGACACCAAGGAGCCTACTGGATGATGTTGCCTTGCTACCTATTCATTTTGTACTTTGCGGTAGCCGGACACCGGGTTGGAATCAAACACCTTTATAAAAAATAGTTACAAATTTCAGGTTTGCAGGTTACAAGTTTATCACTAACCTGCAAACTTGTATTTTGTAACTTGTAACTTATTAACCTGTAACTCGCCATAGGCGAATCAAGCTATGGACAAAACAAAAGCTGCCAAAAATCAAAAATTATTCGGGATTGCCGCCGTTGCATTCCTCTCGATCGGAATTGTACACGTGGGCTATAAAGCCTTAGAAATATCAGCCCATGAAGAATGGGGAATGCCGTGGTATTTCGCTATCTTTTCTCCGGGATTGGTTTACGTTTTCCCATTAATCGTGTGTATCGTTGCCTATTTCTTCTTCTCGAAAGAATTAAAGAAAAAAGACGAAGAATAAGCCACGTTCACGACCTTTACGATCCCGAGAGGGATCAGGAGAATACTCCCGTAAGTATTTCTTTCTCTAAAAAGTCATACACATATAGTGGACTTTGAAAATAGAGACCGGTACGTTTGTCCTTCAATTTAGCATACGTGTCGGAAGTATACAGTGTATGTAATGCTGTTTCAATATCCAGGTTACGACGTTCCATCAGCAAAAGGACTAAATCCTTAGCCATACATTCTATCATATACTCTTGCTCGTTCATAACTTTTTCAACAATTTTATGGCCCGTTCTGTACCAAAGAAATATTGAAAAGTAATACCTTTCATATACTTCAGACGTTCAAGAAACGTGGGAAAATCAATGTTATGTTCCACATAATTACGAATCTGTAACCCAACCCGGTCATTGGCTATAGGACCAATCACTATATCATAGCTATGAACCGGTGTTTCCCCATCCCCGCTATTACGGTTGGCAAATACAAATTCTGCCCATTCCTCGCAATAATTATCAAACCGTTTCACATGAAAAGAACAATCCATCAATGTCCGTTCGTCAAACTCGTAAACATTAACTATTGGATCCATATCCAACTGTGCTGCCTTATAAGAAGCCATTTCATAAGCTTGCTCTTTGTCAGCAGAAAGATAAAAGCCTTTACCAAAATCTTTATTCGGCTTGGACTTCAACAAGTCAATCTCCCGAATGTCAATGGTCGAACCATGATATAATTTCATACGATAGCCCCTCCTTGACGTCGACAATAAGCAGAAATATCTTCCAATACATCTTCCATGCGCAACGTGTGGGCTATGTTATAATGTGTATTAACAAAACTAATAGCCTTGAACCTTTGTAAATAACGATATGCCTGAATATCCGTCAAATGCTTGGCTTTAGCGAACTCATTCACTATGGCAATAATAAATTCCACTTTATTGCGAATTTCCATGTTCATACGCAGTCTATCCTCTCTTATAATTCTAAAAACAAAGATAAAGAAAAACTTCATAATCCCTTGCAAGATATAGGTTTAATTTATCGGCAGCTTGAACTGCCGATAAATACCGTCCGAAGAATACCCGTCACGTTATAAACTACTCCAATATCACCGTCACGGCTCTTGCCCCGTGCGCCCCGATGACTAGTGCCTGTTCAATATCGGCCGTCTTCGAGGGACCGGAAATGAAACAACCGTACCCAAAATCATCAAAAGCGGGTTGCTTGTATGCCTCATGCATATTATTCACCAGACGATTCCGGTCAAGTAGGATCACCAAGGCCTCGGAAATAAAAAAGAGAGCCTTGTAACGGGTACGCTGGTTAATCCATACCATCCCATTTTCCAGAATCCCGAAATCACCCCGGATCACCCCGACATCCGTACCGTTCAATTCCCGCGGATCATCCAACATATCGGGATTCACCGTAGCACATGTAACTTCTGGTAAATTCGACGCGATCGACCTGGCATCGGGGAACACGTTCCGGATTACCTCGTTCACGTCCTGCCCTTTCTCCAACACCACGCAATTTCCTCCCACAGCCTTCATGATCTTCTCGAACTGTACCAGCGGATCAGAAAACGTCAACGGCTCGAACGTCATCTCCGGTCGTTCCACTTGATCCACCGCATGCTTTTTCAGCCTTGCTAAAATATCTTCTTTACTACCCATGTTCTAATTTTTAATTTTAAATTCCAGCCGCACAAGGCCGACACTTTTTGACTTTCAACTTTTAGTTTTTATCTTTTAACTTTTAACTTTCTAGTTCCAGCCGCACAAAGCCGACGCCTTTTCAATCGTAAATCGTCATTCATAAATCGTAAATTAATCGGCTTTCAATCCCTTTTTCCACATCTCGTTAAACGTCTCCTTCGCAAACTCCGGAAGTTCCCGTCCGACACCCCACGCGTCGAGAGAATTATACAACACGAATCGAGGCATACGCTCGGCAACACGTCCGGCAGCAATAGCATTATAGAACAAACCGGGATGATTCATGATAAACTTCATTCCCTTCACCATCAACTTCTTCGACGGGTCAGCTAAATGCAATGGCGCCAGATTCTGCCGCCATTTGTAAATCTGCTCTGCCAGATCGATCTTCACCGGACAAACATTCGAACAGGAATAACAAAGCGAACAAGCTGACACGTTCCCCGAATACTTCTCCGGCGACTTCAACATACCCAAGTTAATCCCCACGGGACCCGGTATAAAATACGAGTAAGAATACCCCCCCGTCCGACGATACACGGGACAAGTGTTAATACATGACCCGCAACGAATACACTTCAACATATTCACGTGTTCCGTACAAGCCAGAATATCACTTCGCCCGTTATCCACGATCACGATATGCATCTCCTGCCCTTCCACCGGTTTCTTGTAATGGGACGTATACGTCGTTGAAGGCTGTCCCGTGGCAGAGCGGGCCAACAAGCGCACGTACAGGGCCAGCGCGTCATAATCCGGCACCACTTTCTCAAGCCCCATGATCGCGATATGTACTTTTGGAAAAGAAGTTCCCATATCAGCATTCCCCTCGTTCGTACAGACCACAAAAGCCCCTGACGAGGCCACGGCAAAATTAACACCCGTCATGGCAATATCCGCGTGCAGGAACTTCTCCCGCAAGGCAGCCCGAGCCGCGTGAGTCAGGTAAGTCGGATCGCTATTCCCCGGTTCCGTGTGCAACTCTTTCTCAAACACCTTCCCTACCTCTTCCCGTTTCACGTGAATGGCAGGTAACACAATATGACTTGGCGGTGTACCCATGAACTGCATAATCCGTTCACCCAAATCCGACTCCACGGCATCAATTCCCCTAGCCTCCAGATAAGGACTCAACCCGCACTCTTCCGACAGCATCGACTTACTCTTCACGAGATTCTTTCCCCCATGTTTCTGGATAATCTCGTAAACAATCCGGTTATGTTCCTCGGCATTTTTCGCCCAGTGAACATGAATCCCGTTTGCCGTGGCGTTCTTCTCGAACATTTCAAGATAATAGGGCAAATTGGCAATCGTGTGTCGTTTCATATTACTTGCCATCTCCCGCAACGCCTCCCATTCGGGAACATCATGGGCCATCCGGTCTCGTTTCTCCCGCACGAAAAACAGCGCTTGATCATGCCATGCTGTTCTCTCCCGGTCAGCTATAAATTTCTTGGCAGCTTTAGCGTGTGAACTCATATTTATTTGATTTACGTTATTTTCAAAATTAGTTCATAAAGTTTATAACCCTTGACTTAATATCTCCACCACGTGTATTGTCTTTATCGGCAATTTCTCCCGGCGAATAATCCCTTCCATGTGCATCAGGCAAGAACTATCCGCTCCCGTGATGTATTCCGCCCCGGTTGACATATGATCATGCACCTTATTCTGTCCCATGCACACGGACGTCGCCGGTTCCTCCACCGAGAACATTCCCCCGAAACCGCAACACTCGTCCACCCGCTTAGGCTCGAACACTTCCACGTCCTTCACCAGCGACAACAAATCCCGCAACTTGGAATAACGGGGAATCATCAACTCGCTCGGGGAAGAAAGATGCAATAACCTCTCCCCGTGGCAACTATTATGAATACTTACCTTGTGTGGGAAAGAGGCATTCAGCTTATCTACCTTCACCACATCATGCAGGAATTCGCAAATCTCGTAAATACGACTACTGATACAAGCATGTTCCTCCCGGTTCAACAACCGCGGGTAATGCTCCTTCACGAAAACCACGCAACTGGCCGATGGCCCCACCACGTAATCATACTTCTCGAACAATCCCTCCATCCGCTTGGCCAGCTCGGTCGAATCCTTCTCGAATCCACCATTCGCCATTGGTTGCCCGCAGCAAGTCTGATCCAGCGGGTAATCGACATCCAATCCCAGCGAGGTCAGCAACTTGTATGAGGCCACCCCCACACTCGGGTAAATTGCGTTAATATAACAGGGAATAAATAATCCTATTTTCATACTATATTAATTAGTTACAAGTTACAGCTTATAAAATTACAAGTTTCTATCCAAAAAATCAATCAGAAATACATCTCATCAGGCAAAAATATAAACCACCACCCCGGTAATCACCACGTAAACCAGAGCGTATGGCAAGGCAGCTTTTAGAATACTCCCCTCTTTTCCCTGCTCGTCACAAGCGGACGTGGCTATCGCTATACTTTGCGGTGAGATAATCTTACCTCCTGTCGCTCCCGCCGTGTTTGCTGCCGACAGCCAGTTCGGGTCCACCCCGATATGTCCGGCCACCCCTGCCTGCAACTTACCGAACAAGATGTTCGCCGAAGTGTCGCTTCCCGTCAGGAATGTACCCAAGGCCCCGATCGTGGGTGCGAACAGCGGGTACAAGGCACCCGTGGCTGCCGATAAGGCCACCGCCAACTGGTTGATCATCCCCGAAGTCTCCATGATCGACGAAAAACCGACCAGGCAAATTACCGTCACTATCGTCTTCCGCAACTGCACCACAGACCTCCACAACAACACCAGCAAATCCTTTACCCGGCCTCCTTGTATCAATCCACCCGCAAACGAACCGATAAACAACAACACCCCGCCCTGCGTGAGCCACTGAATCGTGTACTTCCGTTCCTCCCCGCCAATCATGAAACTCATCGTGGAACTACAAACCCCCGACAGCATTTCCCGCACCGCCGGAAACAAGGGACTCGTGAACAGGATCAATACCATGATCAACACGTACACCGCCCAGGCCCGGAACACTTCCCCTCCCGAATACGTCATCGGTATCGGTTTCTCCCCGCCTTTTCCCGTCAACTTACCAATAACAACAATCACGATAATAGAAGCAATCGCCCCCACGATTGCGGGAGTCTCCGCCCCGATATAACGTGCTGCAAGATATTGTGTCGCAAGCGACACCCCACCCACCAGCAAACTCAACAACAGGTTTTTCGGCAATGCTTTCATTCTTGGGTCAGCCAGAAAAGTGATCACCAGAGGTACGAGCAACATCAACACCGACAACTGTAACACCACCGCCGTACTTAACGGGATCACGGGTAACCCCGTTTCCTGTGCCAGCACGATCACCGGAACTCCCACCGCCCCGAAAGCCGTCGGTACACTATTGGCAATCAAACTCACCAACGCTGAAAACACGGGCCGGAACCCGAGACTGATCAAAATTGCCGCCGGGATAGCTACCGCCGTCCCAAATCCCGCCATACCTTCCAACAATCCACCGAATCCCCACGTGATCAACAACACTTGTACACTCTTGTCCGTCGAAATTGAAGAAAACTGTTGTTTCAACACCTCGATCTTCTTCGTCTGTAACAGAACGTTATAACTGTATATCGCCATCAGAATAATAAACAGAATAGGCACCAACGCCTTCAACATCCCGTAAAGAAAAGAATTCACCGTGTCCGGAACCGGACTATGAAACGCTAAAATGGCCAAAAAAGCCGTGATCAACAAAGTAATAATACTACTCTTATCCCCCGCCACCTTGAATACCCCCATCAAAACGATTAACACCAGAATGGGAATTGAAGCAAAAAAAGTTTCCATACACCTTTCGTTTTAAACATTAAACTTCTTTTCATTCACCTCACCAGCCAAATACTCGACTCTCTGTTCCACGTAATTTTAACGAAAATATGAAAGATTTGTTACAGGATGGTTACGTTTTCATGTAAAAGTTTGTAAAGTTTATAAGATCCATGGACCTTATAAACTTTACAAACTTTACGAACCTTATGAATTAATCTCGATAAAAAACAGTATTTTCGCGTTACTATGAAGAAATTGGACATCAAAAGCATATTCACAAGGCCCCGGAAACTACTACTTCACCCCGAAACGGAATGGCAGGTGATCGGCCGGGAGAACATTGAGGGAATCGAACTTTTCAAGAATTTCCTCGTGCCTTTATCCATGCTTTCTTCTGTATGTGCAATATTGTTACGTTTATTGTCAACCTCACCTCTCTACGCCATTGGAACCGGCATCATCCTGTTCATGGCCTCCGTCGTGGGGAGCTACATCGCCTACCGGGTGACCCGGGAATATCTCTCTAATAAAGTGGCTGAAGCCAACCGGATGGCCCTTCGCCTTGCCGTGTACAGCTCGGCCGTCTTCATCCCGTTCCACTGCCTTTCCAGTGGATTCTCGGAAGGATTTATATCCCAACTCATGGCAATATGTAGCCTGTTGTGCCTGCGTACCCTTTACGTCGGGTTGAACCAATTGACAGCCCTCGACGTACAATACCGCAAAAGCGCCATCGTCATCATCGGCTTACTCGTGATCGTGTCCCCGATCATCATCCAGCAACTATTGATGATTATGTTCAGAATACCCACTATTTACGCTTAAACATCAAGACCTATGCAAAACGACATTAATATAAAAAATAGAAGAGCATCCTTCGACTACGAGTTCTTGGAAGAATACACCGCCGGTATCATGCTCACCGGTACCGAAATCAAATCCATCCGAGCCGGGAAAGCCGGGTTGGTGGATTCCTACTGTTACTTCCACAACGGCGAACTGTGGATTAAGGGTATGTACATTGCCGAGTACAAACTAGGTACCTACTACAACCACATCGAACGCCGCGAACGTAAACTTTTACTACAAAAGAAAGAGCTTGTCAAGCTCGAACGCAAGACCAAGGAATCGGGACTCACCATTGTCCCCGTCCGTCTCTTTCTTAACGAGAAAGGCTTTGCCAAACTTCGCATCGCCCTCGCCCGGGGAAAGAAAGAGTACGACAAGCGGGAAACCCTCAAACAAAAAGACGCCAAACGGGAAATGGACCGCTACATGAAAAAATAAAACCTATAAACATGCAAAAATACATTCTTATTTACCTTCTGTTCCTACTTGTCACTTCTTGCGAGAAAGACAAGTTCGAGGGAATAGAATTATCAACAGGCAACGAAATACAGGTAAGCAGCGAGCAACAAACCATCCGCATTGCTCTTCGGAGTGGTTCAGACTGGTCATTTGCCAGCCCAACCTCTTGGTGCCGGGCAAGCAAAATCAGTACGCCGCAAGGAGATACACTTGTGATCAACACGCAAGTCAACACGACCACAACCGAACGCACGGGGACCGTCACGATCTCCAACTCAGACCAACAAAAAATCCTTACCGTGACCCAAAAGGGAGAAATCTACTTCGAACTTCCGGTCATTTTCCACGTGTACTCGGACGGTTCCGCAAATGATGCAAAAGTCACCGCCGCCTACATTCAGGAATGTATGGATTACGTGAATAACTTCTACCGGGGCAACAACGGGAAAAGCGAGAATCTCAACCTGCAATTCACCCTTGCCACCACCACACCCGAAGGAACTCCCTTGGTTGAACCCGGGATAAATACCGTTCACAGTTCATCCACCTCGTTCAATGTCGATAATTATTTAAGATACAACACATACAACGGCACACAAATAATATGGGACCCCAACAAATATATCAACGTTATCATCTGCTCCTTTACCGAAGAAAACGTGACGGGAATCGCCATGACCCCGTACACCCCGCAAGGCAAATCCCTGCCGGGTTTAAGAAGAAATGATACATATTATACCAGTCTTCCCACCAACTCCGTACAAGCCGTGATGATAAACAAGTTATTTGTAGATAAAGCAGAGACCGGGGCTTACGGCCCACAACCGGTATGGCCCACCACACTCGCCCATGAACTGGGGCATTATCTCGGGTTATTCCATGTATTTTCCGGTGGAGACAACGGGCAAACAACCGATTACTGTGAAGATACTCCCGATTATGATCGCCCGGCTTACGACACTTGGTTAGCGAGTGTATCTCGACTAACTTTTGCCCAAGCAGCACAGCGCCAAGATCGCAATGGAACCACCTTCACGTCATATAACATAATGGACTATTATTATGGCTATCGTGATCGTATTACCCCCGACCAACGAACCCGCATCAGACACGTACTTGATTACAGTCCCCTCATTCCGGGACCGAAAATTGCGGTAGAAAACACGAGTCGTGCTGAAATCATTATCGAAGAACCACTCATACTCAAGTAACCCATCATGAAGCGACTACCTTCTCTAATCCTTCCTTACACTGGAGGGAATACCATTTGGTAATCAGCTCTCCCCCTTGGAAAGGGGGAGCTAGAGGGGGTTCAATCTAAAATTTAAAATCTAAAATCTAAAATTAATAAGATCTTTCATTCCTCCCTTCTACCCAGTTGATATAAGCGGTGTTGACCACCTTATTACCACCGGGAGTGGGATAATTTCCGGTAAAATACCAGTCACCCGTGTCATTCGGGCAAGCCACGTGCAAATCTTCGACAGACTGGAAAACCACTTTTACCTCGGCATTCAGATGCTCGTCACGCACCATCTCGGCAATCTTGTCGGAAATCTCTTCCTCGGTAAAAGGAGCGTAAATCTCTTTCACGTGGTTCACCACCTGCTCTTTGGGCAGTCCTTGTTGTGCTTTACACTTCCGGTACACCTCGTCAATCAATCCCTCCATGCCTCGTTCCTTCAACAACTCGATGGCCGCATTGAACGCTATAAACTCGTTCATCCGGGTCATGTCGATCCCGTAGCAATCGGGGTAACGAATCTGCGGGGCGGAAGACACCACCACGATACGTTTCGGGCCAAGACGATCGAGAATACGCAGAATACTCTTTTTCAAAGTAGTTCCCCGCACGATCGAGTCATCAATCACCACGAGGTTATCCGTGGGCTGCACTGCCCCGTAGGTCACGTCGTACACGTGTCCCACCAGCCCGTCACGTCCGGAATCCGAGGTAATAAACGTGCGCAGCTTGGCATCCTTGATCACTATTTTCTCGATACGGGGTTCGCGGCAAATGATCTCGTCGAGCGTTTCCTCGCTCCACGTTGCCTTTCCCTCCCGGATCAAACGTTTTTTCTCCTCCACCATGTACTGCTGAATTCCTTTCACCATCCCGTAGAAGGAAGTTTCCGCCGTGTTAGGGATAAAGGAAAACACCGTGTTGTCGAGATCGCCATCCACGGCCTTTACCAAACGAGGTGTCAATAACTCGCCCAATTTTTTCCGTTCCCGGTATATATTCCTGTCATTCCCGCGGGAGAAGTAGATACGCTCGAACGAACAACTGGCACGTTGTCGCGGTTCACGCACGAGTTCCTCGGTCACGGTTCCATCTTTCTTGATCAACAGAGCGTATCCCGGACGGATCTCGGAAATTTCCATATTCATGCCTTGAAAAGCGGTCTGGATCACGGATGCCTCGGATGCCACCACGACCACCTCGTCATCTTTGTAGTAATAAGCCGGACGTATCCCCCACGGGTCACGCATCACGAAAGCATCGCCATGCCCGACCACTCCCGCTACGGCATATCCCCCGTCCCAATCCTCGCTACTCCGGGAAAGGACCTTGGGTAAATCAACCGTACGTTCAATCAACGGGGTAATCTCCTGTTTCGAAAATCCCTTTTCTTTGTAGAAACGGTATAAATCCTGAATCTCGCTATCCAGAAAATAGCCTACCTTCTCAAGCAGGGTCACCGTATCGGAATAATTTCGCGGGTACTGTCCCGCCCGAATCAAACTCTCGAACAACTCGTCCACGTTCGTCAGGTTAAAGTTCGCCGCCAGCGCTAAATTGTGCGCCCGCCAGTTGCTTGCCCGTTTCAGTGGGTGAACGTAATCTATATTATTCTTTCCGAAAGTCGCGTAACGTAAATGCCCCAAGTAAACCTCGGAAACAAATGGAAGGTTCTGCTTTGCCCAAACAGCATTCTTCTCCCGGAGAATCTCCGGTGTAAACGGTTCGTGAATCCGGTCGAACACATCCTGTATCGGGTTCGCGTCACAGGAACGTACGCGGTCCATATACTTGTACCCCGGTTCCATGTCGAGTTTCAACCCCACGACTCCCGCGCCGTCTTGGCCGCGGTTACGCTGTTTCTCCATTAATATGTACAACCTGTTTAGCCCGTAAAGGTAAGAACCGTATTTCTTCTGATAATAATCCAATGGTTTCAGCAATCGAATCAACGCGAAACCACACTCGTGATGAATGGTGTCACTCATATTTTTTTCCCTAATTTCATATATTACCCCCGAGATATTCTCCTTTCCCGGAGAGATTACAAAAGTAAGAAAAAAATATGGTTTATAAACCTTATGGCCCCGAATGTTAATCTCACGATTAACATTCTTTACCACACATTTTTCAACCAAAATTCAAAATTAGGTTATCTTTGCGAACCTTAAGTAAAAAGAATGATGTTGAACGTGCTGAAGAATAGTATATTGATCGTGTTATTCGTGCTGGTAAGTTCTAGCGGGATATTGGCAAAAGGGCAAAATCTGTCCTTCAATGGCTCCTGCTTAGAATGTAATTTCTGCCGGAACGAAATCTGTGAAGCTTCCACGATTCCCCTATTACTCTTTCTTCACGAAAGTTGCGAACTCACACTGGGTTATTCCCATGTTGTCCCGGACTCCAAATCACAATTGGTTCCCTCTTTCCTGCAAAGGAATAGCAAGAACAACACCGCGGTAGCACATTCCAAACGCAACTTGTATTTTCACCCGTATTCGACTCTCGGGAAGACCAAATACTACGTCTTTGCCCTGCGAGAAATCATTGTTTAGCCGAGATCAAACAAGTTACAGGTTGGTCGATAGCCCAGCAAATTGCAGTTACAAGTTTGCAACTTGCCGTATTTTTCCCCTGTAACTAAACTTGTCACCTGAAACTTGAAAACCTGAAACTTTTTATAATTATGAATCTTACTTTATTCGTGGTTGTGTTGATTACAGCCATTTTGCTGGTGGTTATCGCTATGAGCATTGCTCGGGCCATTTCTCCCCGTACCTTCAACAAACAGAAGGGGGAAGCCTATGAATGTGGCGTGCCTACGCGAGGAAAATCATGGATGCAGTTCAAGGTAGGATACTACCTGTTCGCCATCTTGTTTTTGATGTTCGACGTGGAAACCGTGTTTCTCTATCCTTGGGCGGTCACCGTTCAGGATGCCGGAATTAACGGTTTACTGAATGTATTATTTTTCATGCTGATCCTTATTCTCGGATTGGCTTACGCGTGGAAGAAAGGAGCATTGGAATGGAAGTAAAAATTAAATCCATGAAATATGAAGAGTTCAATGATAACGAATATCTTGAACAACTTCGGGCATCCGGCACCAATGTTATCGTGGGATGCCTTGACGATGTTATCAACTGGGGACGCTCGAATTCCCTCTGGCCGCTTACCTTCGCGACAAGCTGTTGTGGTATTGAATTCATGGCAGTGGGAGCGGCACGTTACGATTTCTCCCGATTCGGGTTCGAGGTAACACGAGCCAGCCCGCGCCAAGCCGACTTTATCATGGTGGCGGGAACCATCGTACACAAGATGGCCCCCGTGCTGAAACGTCTCTATGACCAGATGGCCGAACCCAAATACGTGATTGCCGTGGGGGGATGTGCCATTTCCGGTGGACCGTTCAAAAACTCTTACCACGTGGTGAAGGGGGTTGACTCCATCATCCCCGTTGACGTTTACATCCCCGGATGTCCCCCGCGACCGGAGGCCCTCCTCTACGGGATGATCCAACTGCAACGTAAGGTAAAAGTGGAACGTTTCCTCGGTGGCAAAAACCACAAGGAAAAAGAGAACAAAGAATAATGTAGAATTTAGAATGAAAAAGATTCCGTGATTGCCGATTCGATGATTGGGTGATTAAAATCACTTAATCACTTAATCATTAAATCATTAAATCACTTAATCAATAGGATCTAAAATCATTAAATCTAAAATTAGTACATGTTAGTAGATAAAATAAAAAATATTGTCCCCGAGGCAGAGATCGACGAGAGCGGTATCCTTACCGTGACGGTAGAGCCCGCCAAGTACAGGGAACTGGCTCTCCGGCTAAAAGGGGACCAGGATCTCTCTTTCGACTTCATGATCTGCATGACGGGAATGGACTGGGGCGACACGTTAGGCGTGATCAGCCTGTTACAATCCACGGCTCACGAGCATAAATTATTTTTAAAGACGTTCACCGCCAACCGGGAAAACCCGGAACTGCCCACAGTTTCGGACATCTGGGCCACGGCCAACCTGAACGAACGTGAAGTGTACGACTTTCTCGGTATACGGTTTATCAACCATCCTGATATGCGACGTCTGTTCCTGCGGAACGACTGGGTCGGCTATCCGTTACGTAAAGACTACAATGCAGACCCCGAAATAAACCCGGTACCTCTGGAAAGCGAAGAAACGCTGGATGCAACCCCCACGTTCGAGGCTAATTCCCACGACGGGGAAGTCAGCGAGAAAGAGAACATCTTGTTTGAAGAAGACGAGTACGTGGTGAACATCGGGCCACAACACCCCGCCACTCATGGTGTACTCCGTTTCCGGGTATCACTGGAAGGAGAGATCGTGAAAAAGGTGGATGTCAACTGCGGGTACATCCATCGAGGCATCGAGAAATTGTGTGAAAGCCTCACCTACCCGCAAACGCTGGCTTTGACAGACCGTTTGGATTACCTTGCCGCGCACCAGAACCGCCACGCGCTTTGTATGTGCATCGAGGAAGCCATGGGCCTGGAAATCCCGGAACGGGTGAAATACATCCGCACCATCATGGACGAGCTAAACCGTCTTTCCTCTCACCTCTTGTTCTGGTCATGCCTCTGCATGGATATGGGAGCGCTGACCGCTTTCTTCTACGGTTTCCGTGACCGGGAGAAGGTGTTGGACATCATGGAAGAAACCACGGGAGGACGACTGATTCAGAACTACAACGTGATCGGTGGCGTGATGGCAGACATCCACCCGAACCTGATCAACCGGATCAAAGAGTTCATCAAATACCTCCCCCCGATGATCAAGGAATATCACGACGTGTTCACGGGCAACGTGATCGCCCAACAACGTCTGAAAGGCGTCGGCGTTCTCAAGAAAGAGGACGCCATCAGTTACGGGGCATCCGGCCCGACGGGACGCGCCTGCGGGTGGTCATGTGACGTGCGTAAACACACGCCGTACGGGGTATATGACAAGGTGGATTTCAAGGAAATCCTCTACCCGGAAGGAGACTCGTTTGCCCGTTACATGGTGCGCATGGAAGAGATTCTCGAATCATTACATATACTGGAACAACTAGTAGATAACATCCCCGCGGGAGACTACGCCGTAAAGACCAAACCGCTGATCAAATTGCCGGAAGGTCACTATTTCAAGAGCGTGGAAGCCAGCCGGGGTGAGTTCGGTGTTTACCTCGAAAGCCGGGGAGACAAATACCCTTACCGGGTAAAATTCCGTTCCCCGTGCCTGCCACTGGTATCCATCGTCGACCTGATCACGAAAGGCGGTAAAATCGCCGACCTGATCGCTATCGGCGGTACGCTGGACTACGTTGTTCCGGACATTGACAGATAACTTGGAAGATAAAAGTTAAAAGATAAAAACTAAAAGTTGAAAGTAGGAAATTAGGAAGCGTCGGCCTTGTGCGGCTGGAATCTAAAATCTAAAATCATTAAATCTAAAATTAGTATATGTTTGATTTCTCAACTATAACACAATGGGTAGATGAACTCTTGAGGAGTTTTCTCCCGCACGCTGCTGCCACGCTGGTTGAGTTTATCCTAATTGGGCTTTGCCTGCTCGTGGGATACGCCGTGATCGCCCTCGTGCTGATCTACGTGGAACGTAAAGTGTGTGCCTTTTTCCAGTGTCGTATCGGACCGAACCGGGTGGGGCCTTACGGGACCATACAGAGTGTGGCCGATATGATCAAAATGTTAACCAAGGAGATCATCGACATCAACCACGTCGACCGATTCCTGTTCAACCTTGCCCCTTTCGTCGTGATTATCGCGTCGGTACTGGCTTTTGGTTGTATTCCCTTCGCGAAAGGACTACACGTGATCGACTTCAACGTGGGAATCTTCTTCCTGATCGCCGTGTCGTCCATCGGTATCGTGGGAATCCTGCTTGCCGGGTGGGCCAGTAATAATAAATACTCGTTGATCGGTGCCATGCGAAGTGGCGCACAGATGATCAGTTACGAGTTATCCATCGGGTTATCCATCCTTACCGTGGTGGTATTCACCGGAAGTATGCAGCTCTCCACGATCGTGGAAGGACAGGCAGACGGGTGGTTGCTATTCAAAGGACATATCCCGGCTTGTATCGCGTTTATCGTTTACATCATCGCCGGGACAGCCGAGACGAACCGGGGGCCCTTCGACTTGCCAGAGGCCGACTCGGAGTTGACCGCGGGGTACCACACGGAGTATTCCGGTATGCACTTCGGGTTCTTCTACCTCGCCGAATACTTGAACATGTTCGTGGTTGCATCCGTGGCCAGCACCCTGTTCTTAGGCGGTTGGATGCCGTTACACGTTCCCGGCTGGGAAAGTTTCAACCAAATCATGGATTACATTCCTTCCATCTTCTGGTTCTTCGGGAAAACAGCCGTGGTTATATTCATCATCATGTGGTTTAAATGGACCTTCCCGCGGTTGCGTATCGACCAGTTACTCCGCTTGGAATGGCGCTACCTGTTGCCGATTAACCTGATCAACCTTTTCCTGATGGTGATCATTGTCGTATTTAAACTACATTTTTAAAGACGAAGTTATGAAGAGTATTATAAGATATATTACCTCGTTTTTCAAGGGTCTTTTCTCTTTGCTGACCGGGATGAAAGTCACGCTACGGGAATTTTTCACCAAGAAAACGACGGAGCAATACCCGGAAAACCGGGCCACGTTGAAAATGTTTGACCGTTTCCGGGGTGAACTGGTGATGCCTCACGACGAGAACAATCACCACAAATGTATCGCTTGCGGTATCTGCGAGATGAACTGCCCGAACGGGACCATCAAGATCACGTCCGAATTTGTCACGGATGAAACCGGCAAGAAGAAAAAGGTGTTGATAAAATACCGGTACGATTTAGGTAGCTGTATGTTCTGCCAACTCTGCGTGAAAATGTGCCCTCAACAAGCCATCGAGTTCAAACCCACGTTCGAACACGCCGTCTACACGCGCAGTAAACTGGTGAAGTACCTGCACGACGAGTCAATTGAAAATGAAAAAGATTCCGTGATTGCCGATTCGATGATTGGGTGATTAAAATCACTTCATCGAAAATCATTAAATCACTTAATCGATAGGATTTAAAATCTAAAATTTAAAATTAATATAATGAGTACAGCAGAATTACAAGAAACGGTCTTTTTCATCCTGGCAACGGTTATCGTTGTCTGCTCGATCCTGACCGTGACGACCAACCGAATCTTGAGATCGGCGACCTACCTGCTATTCGTGCTTTTTGCCACTGCCGGAATATATTTCCAGTTGGAATACTCATTCCTAGGGGCAGTGCAATTAACGATCTACGCCGGGGGTATCATTATCCTGTACGTGTTCTCGATATTGCTCACCACGGCAGACAAAAGCAAGGTGAGCAGGTTGAAGAACAGCAAGATGTTTGCCGGGCTAATCACGGCTCTCGCCGGGGCGGCAATATGTGTTTACATCACGTTAATGCACTCGTTCGGTCCCTCTCGCTTCGTGGGTGGGGAGATCAACCAAAAAGTCATCGGAACCGCCTTGATGGGCACGGAGAAATACCAGTACCTACTCCCCTTCGAGGTAATCAGTGTCCTGCTATTGACCTGCATCATCGGTGGAATCATGATAGCGAGAAAAAGATAAAGAAAAGTTTAAAATGTAGAGTTTAGAATGAAAAAGATTCCGTGATTGCCGATTCGATGATTGAGTGATTAAAATCACTTCATCGGAAATCACTAAATCACTTAATCGATAAAATCATAAATCTAAAATAAGTATATGGAACTACACATGGAATATTACTTGGTGATCAGCACGATCATGCTTTTCGCGGGAATTTACGGGTTCATCACCCGGAGGAACCTGCTCGCCGTGTTGATCTCAATCGAGTTGATCCTGAATTCAGTGGACATCAACTTTGCCGTGTTCAACCGTTATCTCTTCCCCGAACAACTGGAAGGCTTTTTCTTCACCCTGTTCGCCATCGGGGTTTCCGCTTGCGAAACAGCCGTTGCCATAGCCATCATCATCAATATATACCGGAACATCCGCAATATACAGGTGAAAAACTTGAACGAGCTGAAAGAAGAAGAGCAAAGGAATGGACAATTGAAAATTGAGAATTGAAAATGAAAAACCAACTACCCCCTCCGACTCCCCCTTGCACAGGGGGAGAGACGGATGCGAGAAGGCGACACGATATAACAGTGCCGCGTGTTCTCCCCCTGTGTAAGGGGGAGCTAGAGGGGGTAGTTGGAAGCGTCCGCACCGTGCGGCTGGAATCTAAAATCTAAAATCTAAAATCTAAAATCAAGAAATCAATACATGGAATACACAGTTTTAATATTGATTCTACCATTGCTGACATTTCTAGCGCTAGGCTTGTTGGGTACGAAATTGAAACCCACCACGGCCGGGAGCATAGGAACGTTATCTTTGGCGATATGTGCCTTGCTAGCCTACATGACGGCATGGCAATATTTCTCGATACCCCGGGTAGAAGGCGTACGCCTCCCGGTCATCCCGTTCAACTTCGAATGGCTGCGTTTCACGCAATACCTGCATATTGATCTGGGTATCTTGCTAGACCCGATTTCCGTCATGATGCTGGTAGTAATCACGACCGTATCATTGATGGTACACGTTTACAGTTTGGGATACATGCACGGGGAAAAAGGTTTCCAGCGTTACTACGCCTTCCTTTCCCTCTTCAGTTTCTCGATGCTGGGTCTCGTGGTAGCCACGAACATCTTCCAGATGTACATTTTCTGGGAGCTGGTGGGTGTTTCTTCCTACCTGTTGATCGGTTTCTACTACACGAAACCGGAGGCTGTCGCCGCGTCCAAGAAAGCGTTTATCGTCACCCGGTTCGCCGACCTCGGTTTCCTGATCGGCATCCTGTTGCTCTCGTTCTACACGAAAACATTCTCTTTCGACCTGTTAACTTCAGGTGACTCGTCACTCTTTGCCGGGGCTGCCGGGACGACCTTCATGGGATGTTCCGTGATGAGCTGGGCCATGGCCTTGATTTTCATGGGAGGTGCCGGGAAGTCGGCCATGTTCCCGTTACATATCTGGTTACCGGACGCTATGGAAGGTCCTACCCCCGTGTCGGCACTGATCCACGCGGCCACGATGGTGGTTGCCGGGGTTTACCTCGTGGCTCGCTTGTTCCCCGTGTATTACTTCGAGGCCCCCGAGGTACTCGTGCTGATCGCGGTCGTGGGAGCGGTCACGTCCCTCTACGCGGCAGTAGTTGCCTGCGTGCAGACGGACATCAAGCGAGTGCTGGCCTTTTCCACGATCTCACAGATCGGTTTCATGATGGTGGCGCTCGGTGTCTCCGGGATGGAAGGCCACGAAGGCTTGGGCTACATGGCATCCATGTTCCACCTGTTCACGCACGCCATGTTTAAAGCCTTGTTATTCCTCGGCGCGGGAGCCATTATCCATGCCGTTCACAGCAACGAGATGAGCCACATGGGTGGTCTTCGTAAATACCTGCCCGTGACGCACATCACGTTCCTCGTGGCTTGTCTCGCTATTTCAGGTATCCCCCCGTTCTCCGGGTTCTTCAGTAAAGACGAAATACTGGCCGCCACGTTCATGTTCAGCCCGGTACTCGGTGTCGTGATGAGCTTCATCGCAGCCCTGACGGCATTCTACATGTTCCGCCTCTATTACAACATCTTCTGGGGTAAAGAAAGCGCGCATGAACACACCCCGCACGAGGCCCCGAAGAGCATGACTCTTCCCCTCGTATTCCTTGCCGTGGTAACACTTTTCGCCGGGTTCATTCCTTTCGGGAAATTTGTCAGTAGCAACGGGATGGAATATATCATCCACCTAGACTGGACAGTAGCCGGCACCAGCATCGTTGTTGCCGTGGCTTCCATCGCTCTTGCCACGTGGTTCTACAAAGGATCGAACCCCGTACCGGATCGTCTGGCCACCACGTTCAGCGGGTTGCATCGCGCCGCTTACCGACGGTTCTACATGGACGAGTTGTACCTCTTCATCACGAAACGTATCATCTTCAACTGCGTATCCCGCCCCATCGCTTGGTTTGACCGCCACGTGATCGACGGATCGCTGAACGGTCTGGCAAACGCCACGCAACGATTGTCTTACTCTATCCGGGGATTACAATCCGGACAAATACAGCAATACGCTTACGTGATCCTGTTCGGCTCGCTATTAATACTGGTCTTGGTTTTATTAATAATGTAAAAATGGAAGAGTTTATAAAGTTCATAAAGTTTATAAGGTCCATAAGGTCACGGGTGTCCTTCGGACAGTGTTTATCGGCAGCTCCTGCTGCCGTGGACAAAGCGCCCCGCAGGGGTCCACGAACCTTATGAACTTTATGAACCTTATGAACTTTATAGACTAATAAATTAAAATAGATATGAACTTTTTATCATTATTCGTTCTGATACCAATACTCACGATGGGCGGGTTATTTCTTTCAAAGAACCTGCAACAAATTCGTGTAGCGGTAGCCACGGGTGCTTCCCTGTTGCTGGCCTTAGCCGTCGGGTTGGTATTTGCATATTTAGGAGAACGGGGAGCCGGTAACACGGCAGAAATGCTGTTTACCGCCAGCACGGTTTGGTACGCTCCCTTGAACATACATTATTCCGTGGGAGTTGACGGGATCTCGGTAGCCATGTTGCTGCTTTCCGCCGTCATCGTCTTCACGGGTACATTCGCGTCATGGAAAATGGACTTCCTGCAAAAAGAGTATTTCTTGTGGTTTAACCTGCTGGCCATCGGGGTATTCGGGTTCTTTATCTCCGTGGACCTCTTCACCATGTTCATGTTTTACGAGGTGGCCCTCATCCCCATGTACCTGCTGATCGGCGTCTGGGGTAGCGGGAAAAAGGAATACGCTGCCATGAAACTGACGTTGATGCTGATGGGAGGCTCTGCCCTGCTGCTCGTGGGGATTCTTGGCATCTACTTCCACTCCTCGACGACAGGGGCACTCACGATGAACTTGCAAGAAATAGCGCAGGCCCACGCCATGCCCGAAAGCCTGCAGCGCTGGTTCTTCCCGTTGGTATTCATCGGGTTCGGGGTTCTTGGAGCATTATTCCCGTTCCATACATGGTCACCCGACGGTCACGCCTCTGCCCCCACGGCAGTCTCCATGCTCCATGCCGGGGTATTGATGAAACTGGGTGGTTACGGGTGTTTCCGGGTAGCCATCTACCTGATGCCGGAGGCCGCTAAAGAGCTTTCATGGATATTCATCATCCTCACGGGTATCAGCGTTGTTTACGGGGCTTACTCGGCCATCGTGCAAACGGACTTGAAATACATCAACGCTTACTCGTCCGTGAGTCACTGCGGGCTGGTATTGTTTGCCATCCTGATGTTGAACCAGACGGCCATGACGGGAGCCGTGATGCAGATGCTTTCCCACGGTCTGATGACAGCCTTGTTCTTCGCCCTGATCGGAATGATCTACGGTCGCACGCATACTCGTGACATCCGGGAAATGGGTGGTTTAATGAAGATCATGCCTTACCTCGGCGTGTGTTACGTGATTGCCGGTCTCGCCTCCCTCGGTCTTCCGGGATTAAGCGGGTTCGTGGCAGAAATGACCGTGTTCGTGGGAGCGTTCCAAGAGACGGACACCTTCCACCGGGTATTCACGATCATCGCTTGCACGTCCATCGTGATCACGGCCGTGTACATCCTGCGAGTGGTCGGGAAACTACTCTACGGGAGCGTGGTCAACGAGCATCACTATGCCCTCACCGATGCCAACTGGTATGAACGTTTTTCCACGATCATACTGATTGTTGCCATCGCCGGGATCGGTCTGGCACCTCTATGGCTCTCCGACATGATCCGGGCATCGCTCGGTTCCGTGCTTGCTGCCCTACAATGAACACGGGAAGATAAAAGTTAAAAGATAAAAACTAAAAGTTGAAAGATAAAAATGAAAGGTTTCCCGAAGACGGTGAGTATTTTAGCTCTCCCTCTGTTTATAGAGGGAAATCGGCGAGTAAGCGAGAACAGACAGGGAGTTCACTCGTTGTCTGTCGAGCGAGAGCCGATTCGAGACCGGTTTCCGGGCTCAATACCCCGAAGGGGGGAGGGAGTTCTTGTAAATAAAGCGTTTACATGGCAACAAACTCCTCCGTCTGCTTCGCAGCCACCTCTTTCTTCCCCTGCCTGAGGGGAAGTACCCCGAAGGGGGGATGGGGAGGGAGAACAGAGGAGGAGCTGGAATACTATCTTGTTATTAAAGCTAAAACTAGGAAATCAAAAAGCGTCAGCCTTGCGCGGCTGGAATTTAAAATTTAAAATCTAAAATCTAAAATAAAAATGGGTTACGCTAATTTCTTATTAATGAAGGAGGAAATATCACTGGTAGCGGTGATCGTTATACTCTTAATTTACGACATATTCGGCACCCCGAAAAGCTTGAGGTATTTTCAACCGATAGCTTGTATTCTCGTGGGTATTCATATCCTGCTGAATATCTGGCCCGCCCCGGACGTGACGGCTTTCGGGGGGATGTATCACAGCACGGCAATGGGTGGGGTCATGAAATCCATCCTGAGCATCGGGACACTGCTCGTGTTCATGCAAGCCAACAACTGGCTTTCCAGCGAGCGCACGATTATCCGCCGGGGAGAATTCTACATGATCACGCTGGCCACGCTGCTAGGTATGTACTTCATGATTTCGGCCGGCAACTTCCTGATGTTCTTTATCGGGCTAGAAACGGCATCCATACCGATGGCAACACTTGCCGCTTTTGACAAATACAAGCAACAATCGGCCGAGGCGGGTGCCAAATACATCCTTACCGCCGTGTTCGCGTCCGGCTTATCGTTGTACGGGATCTCGTTAATTTATGGGACCACGGGAACGCTGTATTTCGAGGACATCCCCGCCGGGTTAAACAGTAGCCCGCTCCAGATGATGGCCTTCGTGTTCTTTTTCGTGGGACTGGGATTCAAGTTATCACTCGTTCCTTTCCACCAGTGGACCCCGGACGTGTACGAGGGCGCCCCGACCAGCGTCACCGCCTACTTATCGGTGATCTCGAAAGGCTCCGCGGCATTCGTGCTGATGGTCATTCTCTATAAAGTGTTTGCCCCGCTCGTTCAGGAATGGCAGGCCATCCTCTACTGGGTAATTATAGCCTCTATCACGCTGGCCAACATCTTCGCCATACGGCAACAGAACCTGAAACGATTCTTCGCCTATTCCTCCATCTCTCAAGCCGGGTACATCATGCTGGGAGTGATCAGCGGGACGGCCATGGGTATGACCGGACTGGTGTACTACGTGCTGGTGTACATGCTATCCAACCTAGCCGCCTTCGGGGTTATCGCTGTCGTGGAACATCGCTCCGGCAAGATCACGATTGATGATTACAACGGGTTGTACTCCACGAATCCACGCTTGAGCTTCGTGATGATGATCGCCTTGTTCTCGCTGGCTGGAATCCCGCCATTTGCCGGGTTCTTCAGCAAGTTCTTCATATTTGCCGCAGCAGCACAACAAGGATATTACGTGCTGGTTTTCATCGCCCTGTTGAACACCATTATCTCTCTCTACTATTACTTGAGAGTAGTAAAGGCCATGTTTATCAACAAGAACGAGCAACCGATCGCCAGATTCAACTCTGACAATTATTCACGTATAAGTCTCGTTGTATGTAGCGCCGGAATCCTGCTCGCGGGAATCCTTAGCGTCGTGTACGAGAACATCGGGATGTACAGTTTCGGAATGTAGAATTTAGAGTTTAGAATTTAGAGTTCAACTTTTAGTTTTAAACTTTTTACTTTCCAACTACCCCCTCTAACTCCCCCTGTGTAAGGGGGAGTTAGAGGGGGTAGTTGGAAGCGTCCGCCCCCTGCGGCTGGAATCTAAAATTTAAAATCTAAAATCTAAAATTCACCCAAGAGTGTCATCAGCACCGGGCGGAACGCGCAGGTAAACGGAACGGGTGTACTCGTCCGTCTCCGGGCTGGCGAGATAAGGATAAATATGCACGACCGTCTCCGGGGAGAGAGGTTCTCTACCGGGACCCTCGGGATCGGGTAGCGTGAAAGTGGCCGTCCCGGCGGCACGGGTCACCGCGGGAAGGTAAAGCACACGTGGTGCGTCGGGCAGACAGTCGTAGAAGTAACCCACGACGAGCGTATCGTTGTCCCTCGTCTCGTCGAGTATGCCGTGGTGACGCCATTCGAGGGTAAAGGTCCACCCGTCGCGGCGGACACGGGTGTAAAGCGGCACAGCAAGCCAGCCGACGCTAAAAACGAAGGCCCGGAAGTTCTCCACACCATGCTCGTCGCAGGCCGTGCCGTTCACCTTGTGGCACAGGTTAGAAGCGGTCATGGAAGTATCCTTGGCGAAGGAGACCCACGAGTTGGCATCCGCAAGTTTTCGCAGGAGGATTTTCACTAGCCTGCTGACGAACGTGAAAACACTCGTCAACAGTCGTTGTCTCTCCGATCGCTTCGCACGGCGACGATCACGTTCCTCTGTCGATCCGGCGGGGCGCTTGCTGGCACAATGACATTCCCGGCCTTTACGGTAATATGTGGTGGTGCCGCCGGAACGGGTAGTCGCCAGTTGTTTGACCGGTAACGCAGTTTTCTTTTTCTTCTTCTTTTTCTTGCTCATGATGCCTCCTCTTAAATGATTCGATAAACCTCCAATAATGCTTAAACACACCTTAATGTCAAGTTTACATTTTTTTAGGGAAATTACCAAATCGAGAATAACAAGTCACCGATGTACTACGGTAACTTATCGGTAACTTTACGGTGACTTTACGGTAACTTACAAAAGGCACAGTTAACTTATCACGAAGATAGCTAACGTTTTGCACGCTTATCGCCAGTTAGCAAACAGGAATGAGATAGGATATGTATAAAATAGGTTAATTTTTCTTAAAAATAAATTCATTTTTTCTTGTTCAAGTCGAAAAAGGGTCATACCTTTACCATGTGCTTTCCTCGAAGCGTGGGGAAAGGCGTTTTGAAATACTCATCTAATACTCGAAAGTATGGCACGAATAAAATCAACCAACTTTTACCAGAAGAGCGGGAAAGTCGCTAACGAGGTATTTTCCAATCTGGGCAACGGCGAGGTCGGCTGCCGCGCCAAGAACAGCAAGCAAGCGCCCCTGAACGAGGAGCAGAAAATCAACGCGTCGGGCTTCTCGGCCCTTAACGCCGAGGTACGGTACCTGAACCCGGTACTCCACGTGACCTTTCCCCGTGACACGAACGGCACCAAGTGGGCCAACCGTTTCACGAGCGTCAACAAGAAACGCGAGGGCGTGTTGACAACCACGAAGATTCATCCCGATACCCCCGTAGACCCGAAGAAAAAAGCCAACGAGGAGTACACCAGCAAGATCGACTGGACGAAAGTCCTTTTCGCCGCCGGTCCGTTGCTCGTTCCTTCCGTGACCGTCAACAAAGCCAACTTGAACCTCGAACAGATCATCGCCGAGAAAACAAGGCTCCGTTCCCGTGTCACGCCCCTCGCCGACGCGGAGACTCCCGCCGTGACCGCCGAGGAGGGCGAGATGTATAGCATCACCTTCGCGCAGGAAGCCACCGTTTACGAGGGGGCCTACTGCTGGACGAACGATCGCGTTTACGGTGTCATCTACAGTCCCGAAGACCATTTCGCCCTTGTCCAGCAACTGCGCGACAGGGGTGAGAACGGCGTGACCACCATCGTCGTCCCCTCTTTCGTCAAGCCCGAGAACATCCACGTCTACAGTCTCGCCATGACCGCCGACGGGAAAATCACCTCCAACTCGGTTCACGCAACTCTGGGGGCGTGAGGATTATAACGGCAGCTCACGCTGCCGTTAATTTTAAATTTTAGATTCCGGCCACACAAGGCCAACGCTATGACTCCCCCCTCCGACTCCCCCTTACACGAGGGGAGAGACGGACGTGAGAAGATACCATGATGTTGCAATGCAGCGTATTCTCCCCCTGTGCAAAGGGGAGTTTTTTAGTTTTTAACTTTTAACTTTTAGCTTTCTCGTTCTAGCAAGTTTTTCGTAACTTTGCCTAAATAAAAGCAAACACAACGGTCATGAACAATCCATCGTCCTCCCCTCGCAAAATGCCCATCGGCATACAGAGTTTCGAGAAACTTCGTCGCGGAAACTACGTGTACGTCGACAAGACAGAACTAGTCTACAAGCTGGTTAGCACCTCGAACCCGTACTTCTTGAGTCGTCCCCGCCGCTTTGGCAAGAGCCTGCTGCTCTCGACGATGGAAGCCTACTTCCTCGGCAAACGAGACCTCTTCAAGGGCCTCGCCATCGAACGGCTCGAAAAGGAATGGGACACCCACGCCGTGCTGCATCTTGACCTCAACGCCGAGAAATATGACTCGTCCGAACGGCTACATGACATGCTCGAATTCCAGCTCCGGGGATGGGAAGAAACGTACGGAACCGGAGGCAAGGGCATCACCCACTCCGGGCGATTCATGGAAGTCATCCAAAGAGCGTACGAGAAAACCGGGCGGGGTGTTGTCGTCTTGATCGACGAGTACGACAAGCCGCTGCTCAACAGTTTTCAAGACGAGGACCTGCAACGTTCCTTCCGCAACACGCTTACCGCCTTCTACTCCGTGCTGAAAAGTGCCGACCAGTGGTTGCGATTCGTCTTCATCACCGGAGTCACCAAGTTCGCCCAGATGGGAATTTTCAGTAACCTCAACCAGCTTAATGACATCAGTCTCGATATTGACTACGCCACACTTTGCGGCATCACCCGGGAAGAGATCGAAGAGAACTTCGAGCCGGAAAGCGAGCGCTTGATGGAATATCATGGCCTTTCCCGCGAGGAACTACTCGAGCAACTCACTCGCCGTTACGACGGGTACCGTTTTAGTCCGGGCAACGTTGCCCGTATGTTCAACCCCTTCAGCGTGTTGAGCGTCATGGCCAAACGATTGTTCGACAACTACTGGTTCGCCACGGGTACCCCGTCCTTCCTCGTCGAGGTTTTGAAAAAAACCGACTTCGATCTGCGGGAACTCGACGGCATAGAGGTCTCTGCCGCATCACTCTCCGACGACCGGGCCAACATCAACAACCCCGTCCCCATGATCTACCAGAGCGGATACCTCACCATTAAGGCTTACAACGAGGAATTCCAGATATACACGTTAGGGTTCCCTAATGACGAGGTGAAATACGGGTTCCTCAACTTCGTTACCCCCTTCTACACCCCCGTGGCCGAAACCGAGACGAGTTTCTATATAGGCAAATTCATCCGGGAACTACGAGAAGGTGATCCCGATGCCTTCCTTACCCGCCTGCGGGCCTTCTTCGCCGGGATTCCCTACGAGCTGAACGACCGCACGGAACGCCACTACCAGACCGTCTTCTACCTCGTCTTCAAGCTCATGGGACAATTCTCCGAGGTAGAAATACGAAGTGCCAAGGGACGAGCCGATGCCGTCGTGAAAACCGCCGACTACATCTACGTCTTCGAGTTCAAACTTGACGGCTCCGCCGACGAGGCTCTCGCCCAGATTGACGACCGGGGCTACCTCATCCCCTACTCCGCCGACAACCGGAAACTCGTCAAAATCGGCATCAACTTCGACCCGAAAGAAAGAAATATCGGAGAGTGGAAAAGAGAAGATAAAAACTAAAAGTTGGAAATTTAGAAGCGTTGGCCTTGCGGGTGGAAATCTAAAATTAATAAGATCTAAACTCTCTTCAACTTTTAGTTTTTACCTTTTATCTTTCTTGTTCAACTGCACAAAGCTAACGCTTTGACTACCCTCTCCGACTCCCCCTTGCATAGGGGGAGAGACGGACGCAAGAAGATACCATGATGTTGCAATGCAGCGTATTCTCCCCCTGTGCAAGGGGGAGTTAGAGGGGGTAGTCTTTTAGTTTTCCTCTTCCCATGGAACCTCCACGAAATGCTCT
Organism: Butyricimonas sp. BSD2780061689_150309_C8; assembly: GCF_015560935.1. Lineage (NCBI taxonomy): Bacteria > Pseudomonadati > Bacteroidota > Bacteroidia > Bacteroidales > Odoribacteraceae > Butyricimonas > Butyricimonas sp. BSD2780061689_150309_C8. The sequence continues at coordinate 65,566 of NZ_JADMSV010000015.1, read as the reverse complement.
CCGTCAAAAATCACAGTCTTCATATCATTTATCTTCAGGTAATCGCTCCAGTGCGTCACCTCATCGAAATGAAGTAACGGGTAAATGACACTATATCCTTTCATCGAATCAAACTGTCCGAGATACCATTCTTTCTTTAAAAAACAGATCCCGACAGAAACCTCCCCCTCCAGTTTTTGCTCCGATGCGGGGAGATCAAATCTCTCGCGTGCCACGATCATTTCCTCCAGTGCCTCGTTCAATTCCACGACCTTCGCCGACAATTCCCCGTAAAAAGTCCTGTTTGCCATGTACTTCGCAAAACGAGCCATGTCGATCGAGTAAAACTCACCATCAAACAAGTACATCGCCTCCCTTTGATTATAATCAAACCACAAAGCATCTTCTTCCTCTCCCTCGCTATAAACCTCCCTCAACTCGATCATTCCCTCCACGAAAGGTTTAAAACACTTCGCCACGGCCTCTATCTTACTCATATCCATCAATTGCAGGTCAAGATTACCGAGTTGAAATGCACTTTTCCACGTATCCATCACCTTCGGGATATATTCCCGCATGGCATCCTCTATCTCCGCATGATGTTCCAACGCCTTCATCAACAGCGCATAATTTCCCCCGAGATCAGGAGTTGAATGACTCGACCCCAGCACGTACCGCACGTAATCCTTCACTTGATACAGGTTCTCGATCATGTTCATCAGGCAGAGATCCCAGTAGATCATGTCCAGCTTCACCCCCGAGCGCTTCAGTCCTTCCTCCAGCTCGAATATAGACATTGCCGCGTCATAACCATCTTCCTCACAATTATCATCCATAATCATCCCCCGGCCCTTCTGTTCGAAACTCGACAAATCCAATGGTTGATCCCACAAATCAAAACCGCTCCCGTGGTTCCACAACACCAGCACGTACTTTTTCGCCGGCAAACGTTCCATCGACTCCCGGATAAAACCGGCAAGATGGTCCGGGTTATCCAGCCGGAAATTCGCATCGTTCACCCTCTCGTGGGTCATGCCCTCTTCCTCCATCGTGTACCGGATCGTCCCCTCCATCCCCTCGTTCTCTTGCTGGTCGGCCGAAAACTTCACGAGAGCCGTGAACTGCACCTTCGGCGAGTAGCCGCTCGCGACCACCTGATCCAAATTATACCGGAGGGCGTGATCCAGATCTCCCCCACCACAACCGTAAAGTATCACCGTGTAATCCGCCTCCGGCTCGATCACCGGTTCCGGCTCGTCCTTGTCGTCACTACCACAACCAGCCAGCAACATTAATAACAAGAAACAACGAAAAATAGGAAACAGAAAATTAAATACAGAATTCTTCATAGACTTTACAAATTTATTTTACCTCCGAAAATTGTTAATTACAGATCCACAGGTCACAAGTTCCTCCCGGCAAAAAATACAGGTATGCGCAATATCGAGAATAACCTTGCCTCTGTCAGATCTTTCTTCACACACGAATTAAATATTCATTTTAAAATGCTGCAATCTAGCAATATTTTCTAATATCGCAAAATTGCATTTCATCTATTTTCGAATTCCATAAACAATAAACGAGTATGACACGAATTACGAAATTCATTTCACCTTTATGAAACAAAAGCGCAAGTATAGCGGGAGAGCTTTTAAAAATAAAATCCCAGATTAAAGTAACACCCTAACTTTTCCGACCAGTCGGAGAAAGTAAAGACCAGATCAATCGGTCCCAGCATTGAATCCCGGGAATAACCGATTCCCCCGCCCCATATACCTTTACGACCGAAGAGGTCAAAGAAGTTATCGTCTTGCAGGGCATAGTTCCCGATAACGGAAAGATAGTGCTTTCGCCCCATGCGTTGGCGAAATTCCAATTTCCCCACGATCACGGCATTCTCGAATACCTCCACGTGGTTAATTCCCACGAAAGGCATCTGCTGCGTGTTGTAACGTCCGAACTCCGTTCCCCCGAGATTATTAAAGTAAGAATAGGCAGGATCATGCCCGATTAACACCCGCCCGAACGCGGAAGGGATCACTTTCAAACGGTCGGAAAGGGAAACAACCGGGCAGAAACGAACCGACAGGGCGGAAAACGGCGATCCCCCGTCATACGTCGCCAAGTTATCCGTGTACAACGAATAAACGGCCTCCAAGGAAACGCCCCGGGAGGGGTAGAACCGACGATCGTACGTGTCCAGTTCCGCCACCCCGTAATAACTGAAAAAGCCCTCGGGACGAACGCTCATCACCTCGTCCTCGTTGGAGAAAAGCAGGGAATTGTAATCAAAATACTCATAGCGTAACCCCACCTTGAACTTAAAATTACGCAGGTACAGGCTGGACAGCCCAAGTTCCCCCGCGTGGTAACGATAAGTCACGTTATTCGTTTTCTTCCCCTTCCGGTAATAATCCACGTCATTGTAGCGGAACATGTAAGCGAGGTTAAACCCTCGCAAGAAAGTATTTTCCAGTGAATATTCCAGTTTCACGTAAGGATTCTTGCTCAAACGCCCGGTTAACGCCAGTTGTGACCCCCGCAGGCTCCTGTTGTTTAAAGTCGTGTTCAACAAGATGGCCGCCATATCCTCCGAATCAAACCGGAAACCGATATTCAGCGTACTCATGGGATTGGATTTCAGGCTTAACTCCAAATCGTAGGGAGCTGTCCCTAGCAACCGGTAATTCACCGCCACGAATGCTTTCGTGCCGTACAGGGTCGCAATTTCACGATGAATATCATTCAAGGTGATCTCGCTATTTTCCTCTATCCGCATTTTCCGACGCACCCATCCTTCCTCCCGCAAGGAGAGTCCCCGGATAATAACATTCCGGATGGCTATTTTTTCCGGTTGATGGGCTTTCGGGATTTCGTTGTCCACGTTCCCGGATTCCCCGATCAATTCTTTTACCCGCATGATCTCGGACCATTGTTGCAGTGCCGCCACCTTTCCCCGGGCCAGTAGCGAATCGATCGCGCGGGCGCTGAAACTGGCGGCCGAGAATCCTTTCATATCGGGACGAATCACCAGATCGGCAAGCTTCACGTTCGCCTCGTGCTTGTTCATGCAGAGAAGGTTAATGATCTGCGGGATCACGCCGGAAACAGACTCCAACTTATCCTCCTTCATCAAATCGGCCTGCACGTCAACCCCGATCACGATCTCCGCGCCCAACTCACGGGCCACGTCTGTCGGAAAATTATTCAATATTCCCCCGTCAACCAGTACCCGGTCCTCCGTCCTCACCGGGGTAAACACGCCCGGAATGGCCATGCTCGCCCGCATCGCCTGCACGAGATTTCCTCCCTTCATCACGATCTCTTCCCGGTGGAACATATCCGCCGCCACGCAGGCAAACGGGATCGGTAATTGCAGGAAATCAAGGGAATCATGATAACCAATCGTGAGATCGGAAAAGAGATTATACACGTTCTGCCCGCTGATAAAACCTGACGGACGCTTTTTCCCCCGGTCAAAAGGGACGGAAAGCAGGTACTTGCCATCCTGTTCCTTCTCCCCGAAAGGTAGGTCATAACGGTTCACTTTATCACTTAGAAGGAACATCCAATCCTGCACCCGCACGAGGCTATCGAGTTGATCGGCCGAATAACCAATGGCATACAGACCGCCCACGATGGAACCCATGCTGGTTCCCACGATGACATCCACGGGGATCCCCGCTTTTTCCAACACTTTCAACACGCCGATGTGTGCCACGCCCTTCGCTCCCCCTCCGCTTAACACGACTCCCACTTTTTTCCGTTGCGCCTCCACAGTCGGGAGCATCAACAGCAATAACAAGCCTATCACGAACAGGCGTCGGGCAACCGGGGCATGGAATTTCGGGTATCGGGAAAGTTGCGGGTATTGCATGGTATATATTTTTAATTTAAAATTTAGAGTTTAGAATTTAGAATGCTCCCCTTCGAAGGGGTGTTCAAAAGTCATTTTCAAACTCCCTCCCCCCTTCGGGGTACTCCCTCTATAAACAGAGGGAGAGTTGAAATACCCTCTGTCTTCGGGAAGAGTCACCAGCTCCTCCTCTGTTTATAGAGGAGGTGGCACGAAGTGACGGAGGAGTTTTTTGAAATTAAATGACTTTTTGGGAAAGCCCCGACAGGCTGCATTGTTATATTGAAACGTCTTCTTGCGTCCGTCTCTCCCCCTGTGTAAGGGGGAGCCGGAGGGGGTAGTTAAAGCGCCGGCCCCGTGCGGCTGGAATCTAAAATCTAAAATCATTAAATCACTGAATCTAAAATCATTAAATCACTGAATCGGAAATCACTTAATCAATAGGATCTAAAATCCTTTCCCCTTGATCCAATCCCCGATCTCTTTCAAGGCCACGGGCGAAAAAGTTTCCTCTATCGTGCCGTATAAAGCGGGTGAACCCGATTCGCAAGTCTGGAAAAGATGATTTAAACCGGGTAACTCCTTCACGGTCACGCTCCGGTTTTTCCCAGTCTCCAAACCTTTCTTGATGATCCCCAAGTTTTCCGGCAAGACTTGCAGGTCATTACTCCCGTTCAAAACCAGCACCGGACATTTCACATCCCTCAAAACGGGAACAGGGTCGTATTTCACGAAGAAATACATCCACGGGGACAGCACTTGTCGACGCCAAAGTTCGGCACCCCGCTCGTCTTTCATGTTTGCCGGCAATTTCCCCGCTTGGTTCAAACTATCCATGTACGCTTTCAAAAGCGGTTCGGCCTCCCGACTCGACGCGCTCGCCAGCACGATGTCAAAACATCGGCGATTCACGGCAGCCGAGTAATCCAGCTCCCCGGCAGTCGCTCCCGTCACCCGTCCCATCTCTTTTTGCTGTTCCAGTAATATATGATCACCCCGTAGCCCGGGCCCTGCCAACAGGACGATAAAAGCCACGTCCCCGGAACGACTGGCCACGAGGGGGGCGATCATCCCGCCTTCACTATGCCCGACAAGTCCTATATTTCGTATCTTTCGATCATTCTTCAAAAAGTTTACAGCAGCCTCCACGTCATCGGCGAAATCAAGCGTGGTTGCCGTCTCGAAATTCCCGGTTGATTGTCCCACTCCCCGGTCATCAAAGCGCAACACCCCGACCCCTTGCCGAGTAAGATAGTCGGCAAGCACAAGAAAAGGCTTATGTGCCATCAGTTCCTCATCCCGGTTTTGCGGCCCGCTACCGGAAATCAACACGACAACCGGGTAATGATCGCCCTTTTCCGGTAAAGTCAGCGTACCCGCCAAGGTCACGCCCGCTTTCGTGTTTTCAAAGGTCACTTCCTCTACCCGGTATGGATAGGGTGGCTTGGGTTCCTGTGGACGCAAGAGAGGCTTTTCCTCGTTGCCCCGCATTAATTCCAACGGCAGCGTCAACCCGCCCTGTACGAAAGTTCCTTGTATCCTATCGGATCCCTGCCATTTCCCGGAGAATTTCATTCCAAGGGCCGGAGCCGTGATGGTCAACACGTTATCTGCGTACTCCGTTTTCCCCGTGGGAATTCCCTTTGCCCCCTGATCAGGGCTATCCATCGTCGTCGTCCATGAATCCCCGGAACGGGAAACATGAAAAACAAGCCTTAATTTCACGCCCTGAATATTCAAGGTTCCACCCCAATGTCCGGCAATATCCTGCGCGTTCACGATCATCGCCACGAGGACAAAAAATACGGATACAAATACTCTTTTCATGCTATTTCTCGTTTACATTATTCAACAAATATACGAGAAATAATTACAAGATATGCAATTTCACGCCAAACGAGAGGCTCAGGATGTCCCATGTTCTCACGTATTTATTCGTGGCACTACTGATGATGTAAAGATCACAGGTACTCAACTCATAAAATGCCGTGATTCGACGAAAGGGAGAATGAGGCCCCAGATCAAAAGCAATTCGCTGCCCGGTAAAGATATGAAAGCGTACACGGGTGGAAAACTTATAATAGTTATTCGGGTATTTTTCCGGTTCCTTCACCCAGAAATCATCGGATAACACCGTGTTCATGTACAGTCCCGTCACCAGTGGTTCCAACCACCACTTGCCACCGAGACTAACCTCCCACGGTGCGTAATTTTGTTTCAACGTGAACGTTACTTTTGCCTTGTTGGAAGAAAAACGAGGAATCAAGCCGAACATGATCTCCGTTTCCCACTGTTTTTTCCGCCCGTAATCCCAGCCTACGCCAAGGGAGAGCAATCCCATAGAACCGGCATATTGCACGTTCTGGTACTTCGGGATCAGACGGTTCCACCCGGATTTATATTGCTGCAACTTGCGCTGATGCCGTTCTGCCCGGCGTTGCTCCCGGTCATCATCCGTCATACCCAACACGATTGTAGCCATACCCATGAACATGGCCACGATGCCGACTCTAATAATAGACCACTTCATACTCGTATCCTCCCGGCGTTAAGGTGAATAACAAATAATTCTTATCTTTCATCGCGGCACAACCGATATACGGAATCCCGTCCTCGAACAACTCTTCATGAAGTAGCGTGTGACTGTGTGCGTGCAAACAGAACTCCACCCCCGGAAATTCCAGCAACAAGGCATGAAAACCACGGGCCACGTTATTGTTGAACTCCACGTTGAAAGGTTGCACGTGCATCACCGGAACCGTCCGGGGACATCCCACCGTGTCCTGCAATTCATTGTACATGAAGGTGAAGTCCGGCACCGGGTGTGAGTAGTCGAATTCCAAGGCATTCGTGTTCATGCAAACAAATTTAGTATTCCCCGCCCGGAAGGAGAAATTCTCATCCCCGTATACCTTCAGGAAAACATCCATCCCGTTTCCGAGAATATCGTGATTCCCCAACAAGGCCACGTAAGGCACCTTCAGCTTTCCCATAATATCCCGCACCCACAGGAACTCCTTCGTCAAGCCGAAATCGGATATATCTCCCCCGTGAATCACGAAGTCCACGTCGTCCCGCTTGTTGAGCGCTTTCACGAAATCTTCCGTTTCATCATACCAACGCTGACTATCACCCATTAACACGAACCGCAAGGTGTCTTTCCCCTCGCAGATTTCTTCTATACGAGCTATATTCTTCGCATTTATACCCGTTTCCCCGTGCAAACGCACATCGTACGGATGATACTCGATTAAATCACACCCGCATAGAAGTAGCACTATTCCATATAAAATTACTCTTTTCATTGCAATACCAGTTTATAGTCCCGATAATGCAAAAAGCAGACCAAATTATTTAGAATGATTATTAATATAAAACCGACACGGTTACCATTTTGGGAAGATACCCTACCAAAATGAAAAGGTTTTATCATTTACCAATCCGGCAAAGTCACAACAAAACACTGATTAACAAGTAAATAAACCAGACAACAATCATCTTGCATATTTTTTGCTATCTTGTTGGTCGTTATGGACAAGGAACAGAACGTTGAACACTTCCTCAGTCTTATAAGAAAGGCTAAGAGAGGTCATTTAAAGATATATATCGGCATGATTGCCGGGGTTGGAAAAACTTATCGGATGTTACGGGAAGCACATGATTTGCTTACCGCAGGAGTTGATGTACAAGTAGGTTACGCAGAAACACACGGTCGTGTCGACACGGCAGCCAAACTGGAAGGCCTTCCCGTCATTCCCCGTAAAAAACTATTTTACAAGGGCAAGGAAGTCGAAGAGATGGATTTACAGGCAATTTTACAAATACACCCGGAAGTGGTGATTGTCGATGAGCTGGCCCACACGAATATCGAAGGTTGCGTGAACGAGAAACGCTGGCAGGACGTGCTTGACTTGCTGGACGCGGGGATTAATGTTATCACGGCCGTGAATATCCAGCACATCGAAAGCCTGAACGGGGAGGTACAGGACATTTCCGGGATCGAGGTAAAAGAACGAGTCCCCGATAGCGTGTTAGGACAGGCCGACGAGGTGGTGAACATCGACTTGACCGCTGAAGAATTGATCTCCCGGTTAAAAGCCGGAAAGATTTACAAACCGGATAAAATTGAACTGGCCTTGCGTAACTTCTTCAAATCGGAAAACATCCTTCAACTCCGGGAACTAGCCTTGAAAGAGGTCGCCCTACGGGTGGAGAAAAAGGTGGAAAACGAGGTGGTGGAAAATATCGGCCTGCGCCATGAACGCTTCTTAGCCTGTATCAGTAGTCAGGAAAAAACACCGCGCAAACTCATCCGGAAAGTGGCACGCCTAGCCACCCATTACAATAGCAAATTCGTGGTCCTCCACGTGCAAACCCGCCACGAAAGTGCTGACCGCATCCCACTGGCCAAGCAACGTTACCTGATCAATCATTTCAAGCTGGCATCAGAACTGGGCGGAGAGGTACTTCAAATTCAATCGGACGACATTATCGGAACCATCATCAATGTTTGCCGGGAAAGGCAGATTAGCACGGTTTGCGTGGGAAAACCCAACATCCAGTTGTTCTCGTACGTGCGTTCTGCCCTTCGATACAAGAGGTTATTGAATAATCTGGCGATATTAAATGTAGATTTAATCATTCTCGGTTCATAAACACGGAAGAATTCTTGAAAATATCATTAAATCGAATTAAGTTTAGGGGTATGAAAATAAAAACGAAATTAACATCGGGAATCGGTCTCCTTTTCATGATCATCGTGCTACTTGGTGTTCTGGCGATCAGTTACATTGATAAACTGGCCGACGACACGAAAAATATCCTGTCCGATAACTACAATTCGCTCGATTACGCAAAAGGTATGCTTTATGCCCTCGATAATCTTGAAACGGACCGGGAAGCGTTAGATATATTCATGGAGAACCTCGAAAAACAGAGACTGAATATCACGGAAATCAACGAGTCGGAAGCCACCGACCGCTTGGCTCGCCATTTCAAATTGCTGGACGAGAATCCTAGCGAACAGAACATCCGGCAACTCCGGCTGGATCTGAACCAGATCATGAGCCTGAACATGGCCTCGATTCAACGCAATAGCGTGATTGCCGAAGACACGGCCCGGCAGGCCACGTTATGGATTTCCATTATCGGGATATGCAGCGTCGGGGTTGCCCTTGCCCTGCTCCTGTTGTTTCCCACGCAAATTACCCGCCCGATCAGCGAGTTGACACGCGGGATCGTGGAGATTGCCCACCGCAATTACAGTAAACGCCTGCATTTCGACTCTACACGGGAATTTAGTGAAGTGGCAACTTCTTTCAACGATATGGCCGAACGTCTGGAAGAGTACCAGCAAAGTTCACTGGCCACCCTGTTATCCAGCAAAAAATACTTGGAGGCTATCGTCAACAGTATTCATGAACCGATTATCGGTCTGGATCATGATCGACAAATTCTTTTCGTGAACAATGAGGCTTTGACCGTGTTAAACCTCAAACGGGAACAGATGATTCACCAATCTGCCGACGAGTTATCGTTGAAGAACGACTTGTTACGCCGCCTTATTCGCGAACTGGTACATCCAAACGAAAAGCACGAGCCGCTAAAGATATACGCCGACGACAAGGAGAGTTTTTTCCAAGCCGTTTACGTGCCGATTAAATTGACGGAGACCGAAACCGAGGGAGAAAAACAGGTCGGCAACGTGATTTTGTTAAAGAATATCACGGAATTCAAAGAACTAGATTCGGCCAAAACAACTTTTATCTCCACGATCTCGCACGAGCTTAAAACCCCGATTTCAGCTATCATGATGAGCTTGAAATTACTGGAAGATCAACGGATTGGCAGCTTGAACGACGAGCAACAATCTCTCGCAAGTAGCATAAAAGAAAATAGCGACCGACTGTTAAATATCACAGGAGAACTACTCAAATTGACCCAAGTGGAAACCGGAAAGCTGATTTTAAGCCCGAAGATCACGAAACCGATCGAATTGATCAACTATGCCGTGGCAGCTACCCGGGTACTTGCCGAACGTTTCGGATGCAATATTGAAGTGGAGTACCCCGAAAAGATTCATAAACTATTTGTAGATAGTGAAAAAATAGCTTGGGTGATCACGAATCTCCTCTCCAATGCTATCCATTATTCGAAAGAGAACTCCCGGATCATCGTGGGAGCCAAGGAAGTGGACCAGACCATACAAATATTCGTGCAGGATTTTGGAAAAGGAATCGACCCCAGATATCACCAAAGTATATTCGACCGCTATTTCCGGGTTCCGGGGACCAAAGTACAAGGTAGCGGGCTAGGACTAGCCATTTCTAAAGATTTCGTGGAAGCTCATGATGGAAAAATCTGGGTTGAAAGCGAGATCGGAAAAGGAAGTAAGTTCACAATCGCATTTCCAGTCCGATAAAAGAACTAAAAAGTAAAAACTAAAAGTTGAAGGAGAGCCAACTTTTAGTTTTTATCTTTTAACTTTTAACTTATCAACGTCGCCCGGGTATAAGTGATTAAATCTTTCGGGTTCAGCCGGATTTGTAACCCTCGAACACCCGCACTGATATAAATGTATTCGAACTTTAAACAACTTTCATGAATAAACGTGGGGAACTCTTTTTTCATCCCGATAGGCGAGCAACCTCCCCGGATGTACCCGGTAATAGGCAATAATTCCTTCATCGGAATCAAATCCGCTTTCTTGTTCCCGGACGCTTTAGCCGCCACTTTCAAATCCAGTTCATGATCACCCGGAATAACACAAACAAAGTAACCACCCCGATCCCCATGCAGTACTAACGTTTTGAACACCTGTTCGATATTCTCCCCCAACTGTGCCGCCACGTGAGCCGCGGCCAGATCATTTTCATCCACCTCGTAAGGAATCAACTCGTAGTCAATCTTCGCTTTATCCAGCAAACGAACAGCATTCGTCTTATTTATCTTAGCCTTCATATCTACACAATTTTACTTCCATACAAAAATAATGAATCGCCGGAAAATTGGAGTAAAATAGATGCAATTTCTGACATGGAAATCATATCATTAAACGAACGTTTATTGAATGTACAAATATAAGTATTTTTTACTTCATATCAGCTACGTTGCTTATTTTTTAAATTTCTCATGATCAAATGAAAAGCAAGATAAAAATTAACAATCCGCATTTTATTGGCAGCTCAATAAATGAGACATAATAAACGTTCATTTATTGAATGTACAAAATTACAACACGAATAGCGTTAAACACCTTATGGAACCAGAGAAACGCCCTATAATTCTTATTGCAGAAGATGATGAAAGTAACTACTTGCTTTTATTCGCTTTATTAAAACGAGATTACCAGATCATTCATGCACATGATGGAATTGAAGCCATCCAACTATTCAAGAATTTTCCTCCCGATGCAATCTTAATGGATATAAAAATGCCCCACATGGACGGGCTTACAGCCATGCAAACCATTCGAGAAATAGATCATGACATTCCGATCATTGTCGTTAGCGCGTACGCTTATGAACAGGACAAACAAACAGCTTACTCGTGCGGGTGTAACGCCTATATCATGAAACCCGTGGATGCCAAAAAGTTGACAAGCACCATTTCCCTCTTGCTATCTATTAAAGAACATCACATTTCTATTCATTAACGGGAATCCATTTCACGGCATTGGCAAAAATCAACTGCACGGCATCCCGTTCCCACGCGTAAGTGCCATCATTCTCCCACGTCAAAGAATCACCACCCCGGTCACTCAAAAACACGCTATACTCACCACGATCAAAATGATATTTTCCCAAAGAGATCCATCCCGGTTCCTCGTTATCCAACAATACTTCCACGTCCGTGACGTCATCCGCGGATGTCACCTGATAAAAAAGTCTCGCTCCCCCGATAAAAACCTTACGAGCCGAAGTCGCCTCCACGTCCGGAACATAAACCAAAACCTCGTACTTCCCGGGATTTTCCACGTTCACTTTCCACTCTACCTTAGATTTCCCTGTTCCGGCAATTTTATAATAAGCACTCTTCACGATATCCCCATAACAATGGCTATCCGTGGTCAAAGTCCAATGCTCGTGGTCATACACGTAACTATACTTTTTCCCGTTCTCACCTGTTGAGAAATAAGCGGCCAGTTTCCCTTTCCGCTTTTTCTCATGAATCACAAAACCGGGGTCCTCGGCATTCACAATCATTCCCGGAACTTTCCGAGTAAAAATAGCACTATCCACATCCCAAATACCCGTTTTCCCATCTTTCGTTTTTGACAAATCTTTGGATGAAGTCCATTCCAAGACATTCTCCCCGGGAAGATTCTGACTGAGATTCATTCCTAACGCGAAAACATCACGCATACCCAAATCGGCCCGAATCTCTTTACAACTATGTCCCGGAATTAAATAGTTACGCAGCCCGGACCCGCTCTCGTTATCCCCCATGGAATACGTTGCCACGCTCAGTGTCACAACTGCCGGAACTGAAGTAGGATTATATATTTTACAGCTACCTATATTTTTAGTCTCCTCGTCCTCTTCATACAATTCCACTTTCAAATCCCGGATAAATAGAGCCGGTAACTCCTTCCCCTCGTAATAATAATTCAAAATCTCCCGAAGATTCACATGAAAACGAGCATTAAACTCCCGTTCTAGCTCTTCGAAATCAGGTCGCATAAACAAATGACTTTGCTTAAATTGTTTCATAAAATTGAATAATTCCCGTTCCCCGACAAGCGCCTGCAAATGTTTTTGAATCAACTCGTATTTCTTCCTCAATAATTTCTGTAATTGCTCCCCCTTCACCTCTTGATCCACGAAAGCCTCCCGCATGGATTTCCCCTTCCAATAAGTGACAATCTCAGAATAACTGATCTCTTCTCCCACGTACACCATCGGTCCGTTAGAAAAGTCAACTTTGGCTAAATCGTTCACGATACCTCCAAAACCCGGATATTCATCCGATTGTAGAACACCCCCGAAATCACCAAACAGAACTGAACAATCAAAAACACCCGCAAGTAAATTCACGGCTAACAAATTACGAAACGCCTCCACCTCCAACTCGAAACGAGTCCTTTCATCCTCATCTCCCGGCCAAAAGCCCACGTGCGCATAATAACCCAAGCACATTCTCTCCGGATAAAATAGTATCTCCGGCTGTACAAATTGACTTCCCGTAACCCCTTTCCGTTGGTGTGGAATAAAATTCACCGGAGTCTCGACCAAAGTAAACTTACAAAAAGGATAATCACCCCCCTTTACTTCCCGCATCATACTTATCGGCTCTTCCACAAGGAACTCGGCGGAATCCTTCAGACTCGTGTAATCCCGCATGAAGAAGTCATGCCCGGGGAAATGATACAACTCGAACGTCAACGAGTCTAACACGATACTCCTCCGTTCGTACTCCCCGATAGTCAGACTTAGAGAAGGTAATGGCTCCCGGTTTCTAAAGACTGTAGTATCCCCACTCATCTCCATCTCTCCTTGCGAGATAGCCACTCGTTTCCCGACTTTCCCGACTTTCAACCGGTAACGGGTAAAATCATACTGACTAGCCAACGGGGCATTCACGTTTACCGGGGGAACGGCAACCGGATACCACAAACATTCAGGGAAAAGCAACGTGTAATCATCCCCGACACGAGCAAAACACCTTCCATGACGGAACATCGAATGATACGTCCGGAAAAAGCTCATCAAGCGGGTATCATGAAACTCCTCGTCCGTGAAATCCAGGAAACAAATTGCCTCATCAATCTTTCCCTCGTAAACCACGTGTAAAAGGATTTCTTCACTGGGTTGTAACGCTCTCTCCAAAAGGATGGCTTGGGATTCCCGGGTATAAGACAAGTTCTCCCCTTGCCCGCTTGTCAAGGCCGTTACCTCTAATCCCGGATTCAAGTAAAGCACGGGGCGAACTAAGGGCTGTCCTCCCACGTTTGCCACCACCAGATCACTCTCCCCCGTTATTTTATCCCCTTCCTGACGAAAATAGATATTATGTGCCTTAACGTGTCCCCCTTTCACTTCGGCGTACTTTTCGAATACCTCCCGGTACAAGTCTCTTCGATTATTTAGCTCGTGAAATATACCGTAATAAGCCCCTCCGAACAGGATGCCGATCAGTAGGAATGTCCATCCCCCGGCCCTCACTTTCCACGTAACACCTGCCCGTTCCGACAAACGCGGCATCATTCCCATGGCCAGCACAACAAGCCCCAATCCCAGAAAAACAAACATTCCCCGTTGTAAAACAACCCACTCCGGACGGGTCATTCCCGTCACATCCGAGAACAGAAGCGGCAATGCACGCCCCCACGGGTCAATAGTACCACACAATAAATCCGTGGTCCCGAAATAAAAGGCAGCAAATACAGCCAACAATACCAATACTGCCAAGGCATGATTCTTTACCCGGTTAGCCACGATTAAAGCGACTCCCAACACGAAAAACAGCGTGGGCAAGGTCATCACGAACAGGTAAACAAAATAAATCTTCAACTGGAAAGTTCCCGGTTCCCCGAACAAGATATGAAAAATCATCCCTAATCCCATTGTTATCAAGTTCAGCACGAGGCAAACCTCCACGATCCCCAACACCTTTCCCGTTTGATAAGCCAAATTAGTCACCGGACGGGCAGAGAACACGGCATTTGTCTCCAAACGTCGATCCCGCCACACGAAATCGATACCGATAAAAATCACGATAATCCCTTGCACCAAATTATAAAACCAAGCATTCCAAAAAGGAATAAACGAAGGCAAAGCCCTGTTTAACCACCTAAGCCCACCTAATGAGTCGCCTTGCCATAGCCAGTGCGAAAGAGAGATTCCCGCAACGACACAACAAGCGAATATCCAAAACAACTTATTTCTTATGATCAGGTTTCGCTCGTAACGGGCCACCAGACGTATATTTTCAAATGTCATACCTATTATCTTAAAAAAGTAACAACCAACCTACTGAACAAAGGTATTCATTCCCAGTGAACATTACAATAAAAAGGGGTATGTCTTTCTCGACATACCCCTAGTTTGTAAAGTTTATAAAATTAGCCACTCGGCTACATTATCTCTGCAACGGGAATTTCAACACCGGTTCTTTCTCTTTCTTCGGTTCAGACTTGTTGATTTCCACGTCCTCGATCAAAACCGAGGCCGGATAAATCAAAGAAGAAAGCACTTGACGATTCAGGATGTAGTTAGACACGTTTTCTTTACTTGAAATGTCCAGTACCCGTTTGATCTTCGCCAAATTAATGGCAGAAACATCACCGAAACGAACCTGTGTTTCACTACCATCTTTCACGTCAACCTTGTAAATACGGGATGCCGGTCCGGCAATACTGCGCACGATGTAAGCATAATCCAACCCTTCATCCTTGGCAGCCTTGATTAATGCTTTTTTCATCTTGTCCTGTTTCGTTCCCTTATCTACTTGGATATGAATAGTTCCCGGAGCCGTGGCATAAACTATATCACTTCCGGTCATCACGAAACGAGAGCTACCCGTGGAGTGCTGAGTTTTCAAAGAAGGTACCCGACCATTCAACATTTGGCGCAAGATCCCCTTGTCAACCAGCGTCATCTCCTTTTCCGGAATAACACCTTCCGCGTCGATCTCGTAAGCACCTAACAACGGGGTCCCATCGTATTTCTCCAAGCTAGTGTAATTTTTCACGGTCAAACGGTTGTCAATAATCTTTCTCCCGATACGACCTTCCAACGTTCTGCCTCCCGCCTGACCAATCGGCTTACGATAAGCAAATAATCCCCCTTGATTCAACAGGTTGTTCACGAAAATACTGGAAGAAGCCCCGTCTTCAAAAAGAACCGGCCCGGAATAGAATTCTTCAACCACCGGGGCATTTCTCAACTTCATCAGATTTTCAGCAAAAGCAGTTACTTTCTTTTTCAAATCTTCCAAAGAAGGCATATCCTGCGGGCGAGCAACCAAAATAGAAAGCGCATCCCCGATCCGTACCCCGTCTTCCGTGGTTACATATCCTTGTGCAAACAGATTCGCATAAGTAACCGGTTGTTTCATGGTCACGTCCTCGCTCGTCTGTTTGTAAACTTCCATATCCAAACCGCTAATACCCACGGATGAGTTGTAAATTTCCTTGTAATTCTTGAATATCGCAGAAAGTTCACGAATCGTGTTTTCCCATTTCTTTATATCAATTTCATAGGGGACCTTGCTTTCCACGATCTTCGTGATCGGTTCTGCCTTTACCAAGTCCGGCAATTGAGCCTCCTCCGGAGTTTGCGGGTTTGACTTCAAGGCCGCTTCTTTGGCAGCAGCTTCACGCAACGCCATCTTGTAAGCTGCATCGGATACCAACCAAAAATTACGACGAATCATGTCATAATCCGCCTCGGCCGGCATCCCTACCTTCATGAATTGTCCCACGAAACGAGTATCGTTCGTGTTATTATAATCACCCAGCAACAACTGAGACGAGCCTACCCCTCTCCACGGCAATTCCAGTGAATTCGTGATCGCTCCCAGCTCCCCAACAACTTCAAACTGGCGGAACCTACCTAAAGAAAAAGACAAATAAAACGGTTTATCCATCCCCGGCAATGCCAATTCAGCTTTATTTCTTTGTAATTCATCCTGCATCGCCTTGAAGATCACTTGATCTTGCTCATTCTGTGCCACCACTGGCCCTACCAGCAGGAAAAATATTAATAGTGATAATATATATCTCATCTTTCTAGTTTTATAATTTCCACATCTTTATTTCGTTCCCGGAGCCGGTAAAATCGGTAAAATATCTTGAGATTTCGCTTTTCTTTGCGTCTCTACCTTATTCACCAAGATAGTCGGAGAAATAGCCGTTACAGGAATTGAACCCGATTCAGCACCACACATTCCCGTGAACACGCGGGCATCATTTCCGGCATATATAATATTAGAGAACATGGAAAGCGGGGTTCCGATCAAATCCACGCCACGAACCAACTGGTCCGGACGACCGTCAGCAAATACTTTGTACACCTCCAGCGGGGTCACGTTGAAGGAATTGGTACCACCTTTACCCGTGAATGTAAATCCACTCGTCACCTCCTTGAAGAAATAACCGTATTCTTTACCTTGTTTTTTTACCTCTTCAATCAATAATTGGCGTAATTCTTCGGGAGTTTTCGGGTTAGAAGTCTCGATCACCAAATTAGACTGGCGGGAAACAGGGTCAAACCCGTCGCTGGCACGGGCGTGTCCGTTCGTGCGAGGATGGCCGTCGATCGGGGTACGGGTCATCAGGAAGTCATTCAACTTACCGTTCACCACAACATCCACCCGTTCGGCTTTTACACCCTGATCATCATACTTATAAAATCCGTTCAAATCCTCTCCTGCATACTTCCGAAGTGTCGGGTCATCATACACGTGCATACCCTCCGGCAACACGAATTGACCGATCATTTTCTTGAACGTCTGCCCGTCACTCTCGCTCTTCATACGTTGTCCCTCGATCCGGTGACCGAAAATCTCGTGGAAGAACACACCACTGGCAGGGCCAGATAGCAAGGCCGGTCCCGTGTAGGGATCAACCACCGGAGCCACACGCAAGGCTTCCAATGTTTTCACCATCTCTTTAGCATCTGCAATAATCTTATCATTGGCGGGAAGATCTGCCGGATCATAAGCAAAATAAGACAAGTTCAACGGCAATTCCATTCCGTCATCGGCTTTTGTCTCCCCAAACACCATAATACGGGCATACGGTAGATTCTGCACGACTTCCGTTCCCTCGTTGTTCACGAAATAACGTCTTTCCACCGTGTAGATCATGATCGCATCCCCTTTCATAATCCCGGGGTGGTTTTTGAACACGGCCGAAATCTCTTTCATCCGGGCTGCCCATTGGTCCATATCAATCGTCATCTTTTCAGCCGGGAGCGGGGCCTCATAATATTTCTCCACTTTCGCCTCAGAAAAATAAGGAGCCTTATCTTCTTCTTCCACGTTTACAGAGCTTTCTGCTTTCGTTTTCTGGTACATATCCACGGCAAACTTGTAACGATTGTTCACCTCGTCCCAGATAGCCTGACGAACGGCATCTTCATTATTTTCCTCATCCAACGGCAAACGAGCCACGGAAGGGCCTTGGAACCGGGACATGGCCGATCCCATTTGATTAAATCTAAAATTATCGAGTTTCTCATCCCCTAACCGAATCTGCGGAACTAACGTCCGGGAACGATACTGCTGACTGTTCATCAGCGCCCCGAAAGAAGCAGACACTACGGAAGAAGTCACATCAATCACCCTGTAATTCATGTGATACGGGGGAAATTCTTCACCTTTTAGTTCTTTCATCTGTTGTGCCAACTCTTCTTTCAGAAGTCCTAGCAACTTATCCTGTCCTTGCCCGTAAGTCTTGGGTACAAACAACAGGGAGAGAAAGCAACTAAAAATAACCAATACTGTTTTTCTCATGTGTAATTGTTTTAATCATGTGAATAATAAAAGATCATTGAAAGATCACGCACTATTTTCGTTAACAAATATAAGACGAATCTTTTGTGTAACAATACTCAAACGTTTTAAATTTTTCTTAAAGTGAAGAAATGCAAAAAAGGATGATTTCCCATCACGGTACTCTCACCCTCGTCGACAAATTAGAATTCAAAATATTACATTTATATGTAACTATATCTTTTCAAAAAACGTTTTCCAAAAAAGCCTCCGGATCATTAAATGGAATGTCAACTCGGATTTAATAAAAAAAGTGTATACACACTTCCGGAGGCTTATTCCTTCATGTGCTATACACTTTCTTATTATTTCTCGAATTGACAAGACAAAGGTAAATATTTCTTTAATATAAACCACAAAAGAACAAAATTATTTATTCTATACCGCCAGCATTTAACATTCCAACCTCCGCCTCTTTACGAAAATCTTCAACCGTATTTCGTTGAAATTATATCATAACACTTTTAATCATAACGCAGTAATTATATTTACATACATCATTTGTGTCTTTTCAATTTTCCACGAAAATATCTATTTCTCCAATATTTTATATTTTTCACCCGAATTTCATCCATTCCTCTTTTCCTTCCTTAATCCTCATTGAAAATAGAACTCAAAAATAAATTCCTAACAGGCTCATGGAACCTATTAGGAATTTTCATTCCACAAAACAATTTCATATCTTATATCCCTAACGGACATCCCGACAACATCGCACATTCAACCAATTGGTTTTCATTGTACTTGCTCGAAAAACCTGAGTCGAATTATAAGCGATTTTACGATAAAAAATAAAACCACTATTATCCGGATCTTCGGTTGCAGTCCAGAAAAAACCGTACACACCATGGAAACGCCAGTTCTCCGTATACGCCACCGTATGCTCGGAATAAAATCCTCCAGCAGTTAGTTGCATTCCTGTACCCTCATCGCCTTGTTGTAGCAGTTCACCCTCATAATATCCCCTGAAACCTTCACAAGCGGCATCCTTCACACTCATTCCCAAAGCTATTTCCAATTTCTGCCAGTCCTCGTCTGTTGGCAAGCGCCATCCTTCCGGAGCAACTAAAATAGCGGCATTGTAATCATACCAATACCCATATTTCTCGTACATCTCCTCTTTCATTGATCCACCTCCCAACTCCCCATCGCTTTCATATTTCCCATACAACCCGGATTCGGGAGCGTACCGCATATTACTGGTCATCCATTCCAAGTCTCCAAATCTTACCCAACCATATTCATTCCCATCACGTTCATCCACATAAGTTCCCGATGCATCCGGTTTAACAACGGGTATCACCTCATTATCATTATCACATCCCCAGATCGAAATCAACCCAAGGAAAACATATAATATCCCTTTATTCATAATTCTTTATTTAATCATTAATCGAACTTTAATCCCAGATCAATCAATACTCTCTTCATCTCATTCCATTTCGTTACACAAGCCGGATAACTTCCATTTTCAGTCATGAATTCTTCTTCCGTCATCGTTAACAAAACATTTACATAACTAGCCAAATCTTCCTCTTTCGAATACCATACTCTCACGGTTCCCATAAGTGGATTAGACCCCAAAAATCCCACCGTTTTAATATCATTCAACGGAGCAAAAATAGACCATTGTTCATAATAACCTTCCGCAAACGAGAAAAACTCCTCAAATTCGGAATCTTCCACTTTAGAAATACTATTAGAAACAATTTGTCTCAAAACAACAGCCGCATATTCTTCTTTTTCCTCTCCACTCATATTTAGAATATCCCTAAAAGCTACCGCCATACTATTCCATCCAGCGATATAATCCATATCCTCATCAACTAATTCGTACTGATCCCCATCTAAACTAGCCTGATAAGCATTAATCCGTTTCACCAACAATAACGAATAGGGATAAAGTTTCGAGCTAAACATATTTAATATTCTCTCTTTCATAAATTCTACAGCTGCCCGTTGAGATTCAATATCATCAAGATATTCAAAAAGATACCTTTGTTTCGACATGGATGTTAAATAATAAGAGAAATCTACTTTCTGTACGAAATAAACATCGTTACCATATCGATCGGTTCCCCGATATTCCTTTCTCAACGTGTCATTGAAGAGCAAATGAATTCCCAATGTTTCTTCAAATTCTTTACGTAACAAAGACTCCGGATCACTGGCATCTTCAGAGATCTCGTAATAATTATCTTTTAGATCCAATGGCTGTACATCTTCTTTCTCCGAACAACTCGACAACAAGCATACACACAGCCACCCCAAAATATATAAATACTCAAGTTTCATATTCATAGTTCAAATTATTAATTCAATGATTCTATTCTATAACTCCTCACCGGATGAGGATTATTTTGCATTCCCGTGTGAAATTCCAATACTTCATGGGGTATCGGTAAAACATAAGCCGGATCATTCTTCTCTAATTTATAGACCCGTTTCTCGATCTTTTCATCGGAAGAATCATCTTTATAAACATAGTATACTTTTTCAATTTCTTTGGAATAAGGATATTTTTCACATACCATATACCGTCTCAAATCAAACCAACGATGTCCTTCCAGACATAACTCCCGCCGACGTTCTTCCCGAATTTCCGTCACTAACTCTTCTCCGCTTTTCTGAAGTGTCGCATAACTTTCATTTTTAAAACGTTTTACTCGCAATTGTTCCAACAAATCCAGAGCCGTCGCCTCATCACCCAAATAAGCCGCTGCCTCCGCCCCGTTCAAATAGGCTTCTGCATTCCGAAACAAGAAATTATCCGATACCTCTATTTTCCGTCCCTCGTAAGCTAACGTGTAATTATAATAATAATCAGCAGCCGGATCATCATTCGCAAACGAAGAACTCTCTGCAATTTTAGCATATCCAACAAAATCATTATACGTCCAGAAGAAAACAGACTTCCTTAAATCTGTTATATCATAAGTATCATACATTTCACGTGATACTTGAAAACTCTTGTACTGATTGACTGTGTTATGAGTAATGGCATGACCACCCATTGAAAAAATTGTCTCCACAGAACTTTTGGATAGGAATCCCCCGGAAAATCCATTCAGATCCAAGAGATCAGGTTTAACAGCAATCACTTTTCGGGCATACTTCAAAGCTTGTTTCCAATCTTGTTTGTACAGGTAGAAACGACTCATCAGCAGATGTACAGCCGTACTATCAGCCTGATATATCGTACCAAGTAAATTCGCTTTTCCCAAACAATCTTCTGCAATCTTCAAATCCGATTCTATTTGTTCATAAACCCGGGCCACGCTCTCGCGCTGAAAAATTACATCTTGAATCTCCCCCGTAAGTTTTAAAGGTACCCCTAAATCGTTCTCCGCAGTGGAAATTTCATAGGGTTTCCCATACAAATTTATTAACGTAAAATAATAAGCCCCTCGTAGGAAATAAGCCTCCCCTTTCACCCGGTTTGCCTCTGCTACTTCATTATCACCTCCCTTGATATATTCATCAATAAGGTCAATGACACTATTTACAATATTAACATGGTAATATAGTTTCGTCCAATCACCGCTTTCATCTGCAAAAGAAGAACCGTATTCATTCACGCCACAACGATCTTGCCAAGTATAATATCCGAAAATAGCATCTCTTCGATTAAAACCACTGGAACCGAAATCACTTTTCTCACATTCTTCTGTTTCATCCGACATATAGTGAAGATATGGGTAATAACTAGCTACCTGTTCTAACGAATAAGAACCATTCACTTTCATATATCCCTCACCGATTAACAACTCTTCTAAATCTTCATAACCACGAACTTGGACGGTATCTTGCGAATATTCCTCCAAAAAGCTACAACTTCCTAGGAAGAAAAGTATTATACTATATATAATAATATATTTCATAATTGTCAACATTAAAATGAAACATTTAATCCGAGAGAAATTGTAGGACGCTCGGACAATTGAATCTGAGAGAACACACTTTGTGTCGGAGTCTGTCCTTTCAGTTTTTTAGAACATATCGTGAATAAATTCGTTGCAGAAAGTGTCGACTCCAAACGAGAAATTCCAGCCTTCTTTAGCCATTTTTCCGGGAACACGTATGACAAACTAACATTACTACACTTTAAATAATCGGCACTCACAACCCTGGCATCGCAATAATCATACATATCCCAATAATTATCTGCAATGAATACGCCCTCATATGAACTATTTACGGACCAATGTCGTCCATACACACCATATCCTGGATCTGAAACGCTAAGAATCGCAGGTATTATAGTTTTCTTTTCATCTCCTGGCACTTTCCAACGATTTAGTAACGCCCGGCCAACATTATATTCCGAATAAATATTTCGATTATCTGAATCTTTTATCGCTTGAGAAAATACTCTTGATAAACGTAAACTAGCTCCCAAGCTGTACGCAAAAACCACGCTAGCCCGAATACGCTTATAACTCAAATTATTATACAAATTTCCGGATATAGAAGGATCACGTTTACCAGTTGCCTTTAATACCGTCGTGTACGTGTCATACTTATCCATGTTTTTCAACAAATCAATGCGATCCGAGTAATCGTCAAACAGAGGCCCTCCATCCAGAGGATTCAATCCGACAAAACGATACGAATAAAAAGTACTGACCGCTTTTCCTTTCACCAAAGCAGTTCCAGTCAAGAAATCGGACAACTCGTGAACATCCGCATTCGGCTGCGTATTCAACTTGTTTTTTGTCTTAGAGATCATCGTGGAAAACGACCACTTAAAATTATTCGTTTTCACCGGAACTAAATTCAAGGAAACGTTATACCCAATATTCAAAATCTCACCGGAATTTATAACATACGAATTCTGACCGTTCACACTAGAAATCGGTTTATTCATAAAAGCATCTTTCGTTCGTTTCCGATAATAATCCCCACTAATCTGTATCCGATTATCAAGCATAGACAACTCCAAGCCAACATTGAATGATCCGGTTCTTTCCCACTTCAAATCAGGGTTCGGATAGGATGACACCGATGACGTGAACTTATTATAATAGGAATCTTTCGGGTTGTTGATCAGCAACAATTCAGGACTCTGCCCGTCTAACATATTACCTTGGTAACCATAAGACATTTTCAATGACAAAAAATTCAGCCACTCATTCTCTATCCCCGGTAATTCCGACACGTTAAATGCCCCGGATATAGCCCATACAGGTAATAGTTTCTCGTTACTCCGACTACCAAATTTATTAGAACCATCATAACGGGTGTTTGCATTGATACTGAACAAATTCTGATAACTATACGTCAACGTGATATAAGCCCCGATCAAATTTGTCAGATTATCCGTGATTGTCGGAACATTCGACATTACCCAATTAGCATAAGTCGCGTAATCAGAAGACGAAATATCACTGGTAAACTTTTTACCTCTATCTGCATAGTATCCCCGGGTTACATTTTGATACCCTTCATAACGGGATGATGACATCTCATAACCAAGAGTTCCGTTCAGATTGTGCTTATCATCCCGACCAAAATATTTATTCAAGTTTATTTGGAAACGAAGAGTATAAGTGGTGTTTCTCGTATTTTGTGCTGTCAGCTCTCCCCCGTATGGCATTAAACTTCTAGCTGGAGCCGTTTCTCCGTAGTTAGACATTCGAAGGGTCGCCGCATGCCATGTTTTCTCTCCCCAATAACCTTCTGCATTCACGTTTGATACAGCATAATTAAAAAGTATATTCGCATTTAAATAATCTGTAAACAAGAAATTTAACTGCGTACTCAAATTAAAATTATTATTATCTTGAGACGTGTAACTCTCCTTTTTCTCATTTAAAATATTAAAATCATAACCATAACTGGAATTTATATTCTTCTTGTAATAACTCAATTCACCATTCTCGCCATAAGGAGAAATTGTCCGGCTAGCCATATAAGCATAATTAATCGACCCAATATCACTCTGTTCGTAGGCTCGTTTGCCGATGCTGGCGTTAAAATCAACTGCAGCCGTCAACCATTTATAAAGATTTGCATCCAAACTCAAGTTCCCCGTGTATCGGGAAATTTCTTGATCCCTAATCACATCATTGTCCCGCGAGTAGCCAATAGAAGAATAGTAGCGTAAACTCTCCGTTCCCCCAGAAATACTCAACGTGTGGTTATGTGAAATCACGTCCCTCGTTAAAATTGCAAACCAATCCGTATTATTATTCTCTATTTTCTTCACTTCACGAGCAAACGCCTCATCATCAAGCACTCCCGAATAAAGTTGTTGGAGCAAATACTCATACCCAACTACACTCATATCCGACGGGTAAACATAGGATTGAGCGACCAGCTCCCGAGACAGATCTACCCTCTCCTTTGAACTCATTAAATCTATTTGCCGATCACTATACCGGGGACGACGTTTATAAGTAGCTGTAACATTATACCGAACTAAAGGTCTCCCGATATGTCCCTTTTTTGTCGTTATCACGATTACCCCATTCGCAGCACGAGTCCCGTAAAGTGTCGTGGCGGCTGCATCCTTTAACACATCTAAACGTTCAATATCCTGTGGATTCAATCCGGCAATTGCATTTCCTATCCGGTTCACATAGTCAGGATCATTCAAAACATCCGAATCCAAAGGAACTGGGTCATTCACGACAATGCCATCCACCACCCACAAAGGTTCCCGGTTCCCGATTAAAGTGGAAGTTCCGCGAATCCTTAAACGTGGCACAACACCAACCTCACCGGAGTTCGTTGTCAACATCAAATCCTGGATTCGCCCCTCAAGCATCTGATCTATAGACGTGGCCCCCGGTATCATAATATCTTCCATTTTTACCGAAGTAATGGCACTGGTCAATTTCTTACGGTTAATAACCTGATAACCCGTCACGACAACCTCATCCAAATCCTCCACTTCTTCTTCTAAAGTTACGACTAGACGTTGGCCCGCTTTAAAAGCAACTCTTTTCTGCTTAAAACCGACGAAAGTAAATATTAGCCTTCCCGTATCTTGAGGAACTGTCATAATAAATTCTCCCAAAGAATTCGAGGCAGTTCCCACAACCGTCCCATCTAAACGAATAGTCACACCTGGTAATGGTTGTTTTTTGGGATCCAATACCAAACCTGTTACATTATACATTCTTTTTACAGAATCTTTTCCAGACACATACATCGGACGAATAACAAAAACACCATTCACGTAAGTATAAGTTAAAGATTTCCCTCGAAATGCTGCTTGTAATATGTCCTCCACGGTCGCATTCCTCATATTTACACTAACGGTACCATTACGTTCTATCTCCTTCAAATTATACAGGAAATCCACTGGAACCTGAGATTTGATCGTTTTAATCAAATCCTCGATAGAAACATCCCTTACAGAGATACTCATTTTCTCTTGCTGGGAATAGACTGTCGCTGAAAGTTGCATACAACTTACAAACAACAACACAAAACTCCATTTCATAACTTGCACGATTTTTCTAAAACGAATTCCCCGCCGTGGAATTCGTTCATTACGATTTTTTTTCATACATTTGTTTTGCTTAAAATGTTAATATTACATTTTGAATAACCAAGAGAACGGGTGCGGGAACACCCTTCTCTTTTTATTTCACAATAATCGTGTTTCCACGTATTTCAAATTGTACATCAGTTGTCATTTCCAACATCTTTAAATGTTCCTCAATACTATTATACTTTTTTAAATCACCCGTAAACAATTCATCTTTTACATCCGTACGTTTATAAAATACCACGACATCATACCAACGAGATAAAATAGTCAACATATCTTCCAAACGCTCCCGTTCAAAAACAAACAGACCGTCTTTCCACGAAATAAACAAGGCCGGGTTCACTTTCAATTTATCCATTTTACCACTTCCCCGATCAAAACAAGCTTGTTCCCCAGGTTCCAATAATATCTCGTTTTTGCTTTCCTCGACTTTAACACTCCCCCTTACTAATGTTGTTTCAACCCGCAAGTCATCCGGATAACATGATAAATTAAAAGCTGTTCCCAACACTTGTACGGAAAGATCTGAAGTCTTCACAATAAATGGACGCTTTTCATCTTTCGCTACCTCGAAATAAGCCTCACCCTGTAAAATGACCTCCCTACATTCATTCCCAAATGTCACCGGATACACTAATTTGGAATCAGAATTCAAGAATACTCGTGTTCCATCGGATAAAGTTAAAGCATACTCACCTTTCCGCGGAACATACAATTCATTCATCCGCATCGTTTCCTCCCGTTTTTCTCCATCATACCTTAACCCCGTGGAATCAATCTTCAATCCGCCACCTTCACGCCCAATAATTTCCTCATTTACAACATTCCCCAAAGCCATTTTTGTTCCATCATCCAAAGTAAGAATTGCTTTTTTCTGCCCGGGAGACAAGGTCTCCGATATATTTTCCTGTATGGGAGTATCTACCCACCAATAAAGCAACACCCCCAAAATAATTGGTAATACGATTGCGGCTGCCACTCGCATGTAATACATCAAACGTCGTTTTCTTAAATGCGTTCGACCGGCAAATTTCCGAAATGCTGCCTCCCGATCATATTTCTTTAACTCCTGTATCACGTTCACTTCCCTCTCACCGTCCATCATCTGCTTGAAAAACTCTCGATTCTCTTCTGCCTTCATCCATTCCCACAATTCCCGGACCTCATCTTCTTGAATTGCGTGCGTTCGGAATTTTCGAAATAAACTTGCTATCCTGTAAAAATCGCTCATAACTAAATTATGTTTCTACTATAGAAACACAGATTTACAAAACAGGGTGATAGTTTTGAGAAAAAATTACAAAAAAGTAAATAAAAACATCCAACCTTCCCGGGAAAGATTCTCACGCAAATAAACGTAAGCCTTCTTTTTCAATGTTTTAACTGTATTTACCGAAACATGCAAAGATTGAGCAATCTCTTCATTCCTCATACCTTTCATGGTCATTTCTACAATAACACGTCTCTGATCCGATAGGGAATTCAACACGGTAAATATCTGACGATAGTACTCTTCTTCAATTAATAATTGCTCGTTATCCGTGGAATCAAATGTCATCACTTCTCCCAAATGCTGAATAAGTTCTTCCTGCCGTTTTTCCTTTTGATCCCGAATATATACCAGACAAGCATTATGTACGGAGCGATAAAGATAAGCCGACACGGCCCGCATATTTTCAAACTTTCCTTCTCTCTCCCACAATTTCACGAAAATCTCCTGCACCACATCCTCTTCATCCATAAACTCTCCCACAAAACGATTAGCATAACGACACAACGATGCATAAAAAGTATTATATAAATACTTGAATGCCTCCTCCGTTTTATCATTTATACCATTTATCACGCCACCAAGATAATCGCTCATATATCTTCATTTGGTCAAGACAAACCTATAAAAAATATCTGGTAACACAAAAATAATGGCACATTTATAACATTACTTGCCATTAAGCAGGCAATGTAAATATTCATACCGCATCGTATTTATCGGATTCAGTTTCAATACTTTTTCTGCCGGATTCCATCCAAAAAAGATTTCGATTGCAGAACATACCTAATACCATAACAGATACAAACCCAAAACAAAAGTAACCCCCAAAGTAACACACCCTCCAAATAATAAAAACAGAATAACAAACTGACAATCCTTTAATCACACCTCAATAAATTGATGAATCCTTTTTTTCGCAACAAACAATATCTCAAAGATTTCCCAAAGAAAGATAAAAAATCTTGTACGTGAGAACCACGTGAAAAGAAATGATAACTTTGTTAAATAAAGAAACAAACGACACGTCAATATCACTTACATAAAAAATAGAAAATATATGCTTGGAAAACTATCCATCTATCTCTTTTTGTTACTTATTATTCCGGACGTCTATATCTACAAATTGTATATCACCAGATCAACAGGCGGTAGCCCGTTCGGTTGGCTGTGGTTTCTCCCTTCCGTGCTCCTAGTGTTCACACTCGTCTGGATTCTACTATCCTCCAAGGATGCGCTGGCCATACAAAGCCTCATCGGTACGTTCACAATCGCCTACATGGTCATCGTCCTGCCGAAAACGATCTTCATGGTTTGCTCGCTGCTCGATTTACCGTTAAAATACTTACTCAAATGGCAAATCCAGCCTTTTAGCTGGCTGGGAGTCGTACTGGGAGCTTGCATGATGATCATGGTTCTCTACGGGGCTATATGGGGTAAAACACGATTTGACGTGAAACAGGTCACTTTCGCCTCCCCGGACCTCCCCGCCGCTTTCGACGGGTATCGTATCGCCCAGATTTCCGACATACACACGGGTAGTTGGAACGGAGACCGGGCAGCCTTACAAAAAGCCGTGGACCGGATCAACGCCCAGCAAACCGATTTAATTGTTTTCACGGGAGACATCGTCAACACGAAAGCCACGGAACTGGAACCATTCGAAAACATTCTGGCACAACTGAAAGCCCCGGATGGAGTATTCTCCATTCTCGGGAATCACGACTACGGTCCTTACCACAACTGGCCTACCACCGAGGCCCGGGATCAGAATATCCGGGATATACAAGACAAGCAGGCCGTCATGGGTTGGCAATTATTAAACAATGATCACGTGATTTTGAAACGTGCCGCGGACAGCATCGCCTTAATCGGCGTGGAAAATAACGGGGAACCTCCATTCTCTCAATACAGTGACCTCCCCAAAGCCATGAAAGGCACGGAACAATGCGCGTTCAAACTATTGTTAAGCCACAATCCCACGCACTGGCGCCGGGAAGTACTCGACACGGACATCGACCTCATGCTGGCAGGGCACACACACGCCATGCAATTTGCCGTCGGACGACTTTCCCCGTCCCGATTCATGTACCCGGAATGGAGTGGGCTTTACATGGAAGGCAAACAAGGTTTGTATGTCAACGTTGGATTAGGATATATCGGACTGATGCCCTTGCGTTTCGGTGCATGGCCGGAGATCACGGTCATCACGCTGAAACAATTGAAAATGGAGAATTAAAAATTGAAAATGAAAATTCAGTAAGAAATTCGAAAATAAGTGACACTTTTCAGGCGGTTGGATGTTTTGAGGGAAAACTAAAATTAAAACTGTATGTTACACTTTAAAACAATTGCGCTATTATCCTCCGTCACGCTGATCGGATGTACCTCTTCGCCTCATGCTTGGCAAGGACAATCCGGTAGTAAACGAGTTTTCATCGAGTTAGAGACCACACCGGAAGGAACATCTCAAGCCTTCCTGTCACTTCCGGAACAATGGATTGACAAAGCAAAAGCCGACACGCTCGTACTTTCAGACGAAAGTATCCTTGCCATCTTCAACCGGGAGAACATCCGCTTTGAAGGTTCCTTCCATTCCGGCAAAGACTCCATTCAAGCCGAAGTAACCACCTACGGAAAGACTCGGGAATTCGCTCTCGGTAAAGTCGATAGCCTCCAACCGGTCTATTTTGCACAAAATCCACGCCCACCTTATCCTTACCGTTCCGAAGAAGTCACCTACGAGTCATGTGATTCGATACAAGTTGCAGGCACACTGACGATTCCACAAGGTAAAGGCCCTTTTCCAGCTGCCATTATTATATCTGGAACTGGGAAACAAGACCGGGACGGAACCTTTTCCGGCCACAAGCCCTTTTTCAAAATAGCGGACTACCTCACCCGACAAGGCTTTATCGTACTACGAGCCGATGACCGAGGAACCGGAAAAACCAACGGGATATACGAAGAGGCCACGACGAGTGATTTTGCACGGGATGCCCAAGCCGGAATCAATTACTTGAAACAACGCCCGGAAACAGACACCAAGCACATCGGGGTCATCGGACATAGCGAAGGTGGACAAGTAGCACTCATGCTGGGAGCTGACTCCCCGGACGTGTCATTTGTTATTTCTCTGGCAGGAGTGGGTGTTGATGGCTTACAAATATTGAAATTACAAAATGACGCGATCTTGCGTACTACTCCCGGAATGACCCCGGAACGGGTGGATCAGTTTATGAGCCTTTTCAACACGCTATTCGACAAAGTACACTCCGTCCCCTTGGAACAACCCTTAGACATACCCTTACGACAAGCCTTCGACCAATGGGTAGCCCAACAAGATGAGGCCACGCTGAAAGCCGTCAATTTTAATGACGGGAGAGACGAAATGTTTTTCAGTCGTTACCTGCATCAGGCACAAGGACGTTGGTACAGGGAAATGATCAATTATGATCCGGAAAATTATATCCCCCGCATCCATAAACCCGTTCTGGCATTAAACGGGGACAAAGACATCATGGTTCCCGCCAAAGAGAACTTGGAATCCATCAAGCAATTACTGGATAAAGGTGGAAACACACAATACAAAATAGTGGAACTCCCCGGCCTAAACCACATGTTCCAGCGCTGTAAAGAGTGTACCCGGGAAGAAATTCCCGACCTAGAAGACGTGTTTTCAAAAGAGGCCCTACAAATCATGGGGGATTGGTTACGAGAAAATGTACAAAAAGACCGAAAGTAAAATAATCAGACTATAGACAGGATAAAAGGGGTTGAATTCTAAGTCTCTTGCAACTATTTAATGAAGAAAATCGTGGTAAAATGTATTTTTATTGCGATTTTCTTCCCCCCCACAGCTTCTTTTTCTTTTCAAAAATCTCGTGATTCGCGAGAGACTTTCGAAAAGAAAAATAATCTTTCCCTCGCGCGTGTCACCGTCCTATGCTCTTAATGTAACAGCACCAAACAAGACTTTTCAAACTCTTTTTGAAAAAACTAAACCGAAAATGCCGGATTAGACTTTTTGAACAACCCATTTTTTACCTCTACAAACTATCTTCTATCGATATACTTGTTATTAACTATGTAAAAATTCATTTACATCTACTAAATATTTACTATTCCATTTCTATTTTAATTGGACAGGAATAGGAGCAGAATGGGAGGGGAATGGGAGCGGCTTACAATATGATAACTAGATAATCGCTATCTAATACAAATTTTGTTAATTATTGTAAGAGAAACAAGCGTTAAAATTTTTCTGAATCCGAACTTAAATCAGAAGATTTTTCCTACGATATGTTCTTCCTGTCGAATTCAACAGATATACATTGATTCTCGACAAGGTTTCAAACGAAAACAAATCATCATTTTCAGATAATAATCGTGAATACCGTCTCTTTACCTTCTATGGATGAAGCTTTTAGATTACCGCCGTGCATCCGCATGATCTGGCGGGAGACACTTAGCCCGATGCCCGAACCCTCTTCTTTCGTGGTAAAGAAGGGGACGAATATCTCGTTCATGATTTCGGGAGGAATACCGGGACCGTTGTCCCGTACCCGGATCAACACCTTTCCCGTCGGCCCGTGTTCGGCCGAGAGGGTGATGTGGGCATCTTCCCTACCCCGCAAAGCGTAAAACGCATTTTTCATCAAGTTCAAAAGAACTTGTCCCATGAGGTTCGGATCGGCAAAAACCTTCAAGTCTTCCGGCTCAATGCAAATGTCGATCGTGACTTCCGGGAAATTCGGTTCCGTACTACTCAGGATCACCGCCCGCTGGATAAATTCGTTCAAGTTGATCAATTCCCGTTCAGGCCGAGGGATACGGGTAAACTTACGATAGGATTCCACAAAAGAGATCAGTCCTTTACCTGTTTCACTAATCACCTTTAGCCCGTTTTCCGTGTTACGTTTCAAGTCATCGGGGGCAATTTCCGGGTCAGAGTGCATAACAAGTAACGTGTCGCTCAAAGAGGTTACCGGAGCGATCGAGTTCATGATCTCGTGCGATAACACCCGGATCAGACGTACCCAAGAATCAATTTCTTTCTCGTCGAGTTCGTTCTCGATGTCATTCATTACTAACAGGGTGATGGGCTTGTCTCTTAACAGGATGTGAGAGGCACTGACCAATAATTGCACGGAACCCCGCTCGTTTGTGAAAGTCACCCGCCGACTCTCTCCGGGACGGATTTCCGTCACCAACAATTTTAAGGCCGGGGATACTCGTTCCAACTGGTTGACGTGTGTAAATATCTCCAAGCCTAGCAATTTTAAGGCGACCTGATTATTCTGCGTCACGAATCCCCGTTCGTCCAATGCCACTATCCCGGAACTCACGCTGTTTATGATCAACTCGTAAAATTGCTCTCGTTGCTGTATCTCCAAGCGGGTGTTCTGCAAAATATCCTTGATCCGGTTCAGCACCCCGTTCAGGAAACGCTCGGAATGGCTACCGTCGTGTTCCGGGAAATGAATGGAATAATCATCGTTCTCCAAGGCTTGAAAGAAATAAGCCAGTTTCCGGTTCACGGACCGGACGTTCCACACGACTCGAAAGCAACACCCCACGGCAAGTATTGCCGTGGCAACACCCGGAATATACTCATCTTCCGACAAAAAATAACAGGTCGCCACGACCAGAACGATCAGAAGTAACAAATACGCCAATACCCGCAAGGTGATGTTTCTTACCATATCTTATTCTTACAGATTGAATTTTTTCATCTTGTTATACAGGGTTTGCCGGGTGATTCCCAGCCGGGACGCGACAGCCGACAAATTGCCCTCGTGCCGTTCCAAAGCCTTGCGGATCATCTCCCGTTCCATATCCTCGAGGGTTTCCAAGGGAGCCATCTCGCCCGGCTCGCTTTTGAACAGGAAATCTTCGGGGGTGAGTATCTGCCGATCGCACATGATCACGGCTTTTTCCACGGTGTGCTGTAATTCCCGCACGTTTCCCGGCCATGAATATCCTAACAGCCGTTGCCGGGTCTCGCCGGAAAAGGACAAATCGGGTTTCCGGTATTTCCTGCCGTAGTCCCGTAAAAAGGCCTCTGCCAGTAACAGAATATCATTCCCTCTTTCCCGTAACGGGGGGACTTCCACGTGGATCGTGTTGATGCGATAAAGTAAATCTTCCCGGAAAGTACCTTCTTTGACCATCCGGGGTAAGTCGCTATTCGTGGCACAGATCAGACGGATGTTGACGTCGATCGGTTTATTCGATCCCACGCGGATCACCTTCCGACTTTGCAGGGTTGCCAGTAGCTTGGATTGCAGAGCGTATGACAAGTTTCCGATTTCATCCAGAAATAACGTACCCTTGTTTGCCGCCTCGAATTTCCCGACACGGTCTTCCCGTGCATCGGTGAAAGCCCCTTTCACGTGACCGAACAACTCACTTTCGAAAAGGGTTTCCGTGATTGCTCCCATATCCACCGAAATCATCACCTCCCCTTTCCGCCCCGACAAGGCGTGAATTTCCCTTGCCACAATCTCTTTTCCCGTGCCGTTTTCCCCGGTAATCAGCACGTTCACATCGGTGACCGCCACTTTTTCAATCAATTGACGTACCCGGCGCATGGCATCCGACTCTCCCCACACGACAGTTCGTTCCGGGGAAAGCTGCCCTTTCAGCACTTCTTCCTTTGCTTTAAGTTGTTTCACCTCCCGTCGGGATTCATGCAGACGATACGCCGCCAACAGGGTTGCCACAAGCTTGGCATTATCCCACGGCTTGACAACAAAGTCTGTCGCTCCTTCCTTCACGGCTCGCACCGCCAGATCAATGTCCGCATAAGCCGTGAATAAAACCACAGGGATCTCCGCAGCATACCCTTTGATCCTCGACAACCAATAAAGTCCTTCGTTCCCGGTATTGATTCCCGCCGAGAAATTCATATCTAACAATACCACGTCCACCCGACCGGATTCGAGGATTGCCTCAATCTGATTCGGG
Source organism: Butyricimonas sp. BSD2780061689_150309_C8 (assembly GCF_015560935.1). Lineage (NCBI taxonomy): Bacteria > Pseudomonadati > Bacteroidota > Bacteroidia > Bacteroidales > Odoribacteraceae > Butyricimonas > Butyricimonas sp. BSD2780061689_150309_C8. The sequence continues at coordinate 31,495 of NZ_JADMSV010000015.1, read as the reverse complement.
GTTCGGATCGTAATTACCTCCCGGAACACTCCTGCCAACAGCATCTCCAAAGCGTTCAGCACGGCCTTGTTATCGTCCACTACCAGTATGGTTCCCTGTTTCGCCATATATCTTGTTTTTCTACTTCAACATCTTTTCTAAAATACGCTCCACGTCCTCGGCTGTCGGACTGATGGCTAAAATTTTCCCCTCTTGGTCCACCAAAAAAGTTCCTCCTCCGGAATTACCGACACAATATTTAAACCAAATGTTCCCGGCATCGTTGAGTTCCACGAGGTTCAACCACGGGTAGCCATCTTGAAGGGCCGCGGCTTTCGCTGTTTGCACTGTCTTTTCACGGGCAACCCCGACGATCGTGAAACCCTTGGATTTGTATTTCTCATATACGGGAATCATACTTTTCGACGACCGTCGACACGGTCCACACCAAGAAGCCCACAGGTCTATCAAAGCCACCTTTCCTTTTATCTGCTCGGATAACGTCACGGGATTTCCCTCGAAGTCCGGGGCAGTAAAGTCGATGTAATGTCCACCCACTTCTATCTGTTTTAATGACTGGAGCATGGTAGCAATTAACTCCGTGTATGAATGTTTGGGGAACATGGGTTTATAGATGGTATAATACATATTTTCCAGACGCGGCAAGTCTTTAAAAGACAACATCTCAAGTTCTTCGGGGAAGCCATGTACCCGGTAATCTACCCAATGTCTTAAATCATCCATTAACAGGAAGTAGGTCGCCACCGACGGATACTTTTCCATGTATCCCTCTTTCCATTTCTGCTCTTCTTTCCTTAAATTTTTATATTTTTCGTTCAACGCTATTGCTTGAGGGGTACACTCTTTGTTCTCCTTCTTTAATTGCTGGTAAATAGCATCCAAACTATCATACTTTTGTTTATTCTCGTAATTTTGAGACATCAATTCATGCAATTCCAACGCCCTAGGTGTATAATAAAGTGCAGGCTCTCTCAATGAATCATATTGACGATATATCGTGCTAAAATGAAATTGTTCTTCTCTTAATTGTTGATAACGTTGATACAGCTCATTGACCTCTTTTCCACAAGTTTCCGAATCCGTATAGGCATCTTCCGGCTGAATCGTGATCTCGACTTCCCCCGGTTCAATGAAAAAACTTACCGGACGATAAGAAGATTTTGCCAGTTCGTCGGTAAACACCAACCAGTACATTTTGCTCTCTCCTAATTTGCACAGGTATTCGAACTTCCCGTTTCGAACAGGTATAATGGCGTATGGTTTCTGAATCCGATTGTCGTCATAATACCCCATCAACACTAATCGATAGCTCGACGGGTGTCCCAGCACCTTCCCTCGAATCAGGCAATCGCTCTCCTTTTCCAGCTTTTGCGGTTTCTCATCCAACACGATTCCCCCAATCCGCCAGTCCGTTTCATGGTTCCCTTCCACGTAATCCACCTTTTTCTCCCCGGCAGCCACGGGTTCGAAATAGAGTTGAAAAGTCATCTGCCCGGATTCCGGTAAAAATACCTGTTCATTCAGCTTGATCCCCTCTGCTTTTAAGAGCTTGTACTCTTTACCACTTTCCCCTCTTAATACCGTACGTCCCACAACCCGAAACCACTCGTTAGGGAAATACTTCACTTGTCCCGTGATAACTGTTGCCTCATCGGTCAGCTCCATTTTTATAATATCAAACATATACGTGTTGGAGGTCTCGTACCACGGGACTTCAATCACTCGTTGTCCCCATCCCAACGATGTCCAGAGACACAAGCACAATCCGAAGAGCAAGCTTTTACCTTTCATAAGTTGTTATTTTTTGGTTTTTAATTCTTCCCGTCTCGTCCAAAATTTTCCGGTGAGTAATCGTTCTATCTTAAATCAGAGGATTTCCCGATTTTCCAGTTCGGTCACGATTTGTCCGTCAAAAAGATGAACCACCCGGTGGGCATACGAGGCGTCATGCTGGGAGTGGGTCACCATGACAATGGTGGTTCCCTCTTGATTCAGCTCGGTCAATAGGTTCATGACTTCCGCCCCGTTTTTGGAATCGAGGTTTCCGGTCGGCTCGTCAGCAAGGATCAGCTTGGGCCCTGCCACGACGGCACGGGCAATGGCAACCCGCTGTTGTTGTCCCCCGGAAAGTTGCTGCGGGAAGTGCTTGACCCGGTGACTAATGTTCATCCGGTCGAGAATCGATGTGACTAGTTCCTTTTTCTCCGACGCCTTTTTCTTCAGGTAGATCAAGGGTAATTCCACGTTCTCATAGACATTCAACTCGTCAATCAGGTTAAAACTCTGGAACACGAAACCTATGTTCCCCTTGCGAACCTGCGTTCGCTGTTTCTCTTTTAAATGCCCGACTTCCTGCCCGTTGAAATAATAATTCCCGGATGTCGGGTTATCCAACAAACCGATGATGTTTAATAAAGTTGACTTACCACAACCGGAAGGTCCCATAATGGCCACAAATTCTCCCTGTTTCACGTGAAGGGACACATCGTTCAACGCTGTTGTTTCGACCTCTTCGGTGCGAAATACTTTACTTAAATGCTCAATTCTTATCATGATTCAATCTATTTACGAGTAAAACTTCACGTTGAACATACCATTATCATGCCAAAAGGCATTTTACACTAATTATCAAGACATTACCAAAATATACTTTATACCACGTGTCAAATAATTAGACAATCGTGTCTTATTTTTTGACATCCCGTTCTTCCCTATTTTCCTCTATACAGCTGAAAACAAACACTTTCCGACTTTGGCACGACATTCGTTCCTCTGGATGCAAGATAAAACAAAAAATGATGATATTAAAGCAATATTCCATTCTATTGAGCATTTTAACATCCGGTTTGCTTGTCAACGGGCAAAACCGGGAATGGAGTCTTCAGGAGTGTATTGATTACGGCGTGGAGAAAAGTCTTTCCATGCAACAACGGGAGCTACAAAATAAAAACGATAAACTGGACGTGCGGGATGCCACGCTCTCGCTTCTACCCTCCGTTAGCGGGATTTCTCCCGGTGTCAGTTACAGTTTCGGTCGGGGAATTGACCCGGAAACCAACACGTACACGAATACCCGCTATATGTCGGTCGGGGGATTCGGCGTAGGCAGTAGCCTGACCGTGTTTGCCGGGTTCAGTAATATCAATCGCCTGCGAGCTGCCAAGTTAAGCCGCCTGATGGGATGGGAAGAAACCGAGAACCAAGCCAACCAGATCGCCATACAGGTGATGAATGCTTTCTTCACGTTATTGTATGCCGAGGAAGAGGTTCGGATCACGCAGGAACAGGTGGAAAACTCCCGGTTGCGTCTCAAAAAGATCGAACGGGAATACGAGTTAGGGAAAAAGCCGAAAAGCGATCTTTTCGAGATGCAGGCGCAGCAAGCCTCCGTGGAGTTCCGGCTGATCACGGCACAAAATAATTGTCTCAACGCACAGGCTAATCTTAAATATATTATGAATTATAACGCGGAAGAGGAATTAAAGATTGATGCCCGGTCGGTTTCCGAAGTTCACCCGGAACTCCACGAATTGAAGCCAAAAGAGGTTTTCACACAAGCACTCCAGACGCTGCCGGAAATCAAATTGGCCGCTTACCAAATCCGTTCCGCACAGCTCGGCGTGTACTCGGCAAGAGCCGGGTTATATCCCTCGATCAGTATTAGCGGAAGTATCTCTTTCGGAAATTACAGCGACCAGCGTTCGGGTGATTTCTTCTCACAGATCACGGACCGCAACCAGATCGGGAAAGGGTTCAGCATCGGCATGAGTATTCCCTTCTACTCCGGTCTGAGCCGCCGTTCCAGTCTCCAAAGAGCCAAACACAATTATCAATCGTCGAAGATACAATACCAACAGACGGAACGAGCATTATATAACGAGATACAACAAGCCCTGCAAGATTTGAAGTCCTGCACCCAGCGCTACCGGATTGCCGTGCAGCGAGAGAATTTCAGCACCCTCTCCTACAACGCCGCCCGCAAACGTTACGAGCAAGGACTGATCACCATCATCGACCTGAACACAACCTCCAACAGCCTCCTTGAAGCAAAGTACGACGTGCTGCGAGCCCGCTTGGACTACGTGATGCAGAAGAGGATGATTGATTTTTATCAAGGAAAACCGTTACAATTGAAAATTGAGAATTGAAAATTGAAAATGAAAAAACGAACTCCCTCCCCCCTTCGGGGTGCTCCCTCTATAAACAGAGGGAGAGTTGAAATACTCCCTGTCTTCGGGAAGAATCACCAGCTCCTCCTCTGTTTATAGAGGAGGTGGCAGCGAAGCTGACGGAGGAGTTCAATCTAAAATCTAAAATAACATCGTGGATCGACTAATAGAACAAAAAAGAGGAATTAAGAGGAAACATATACCTTACCTCATCGGGGGAATATTTATTCTTTGGTTTGCCGGGTGGGCCGTGTTCGGCAATCACGAATCGGCTTTGCGGGTGGACAAGGAGAAAGTGACTATCGAGGACGTGAGTCAAGGGATATTCCATGACTATATCCGGATCATGGGGAACGTGGAACCATTGACGTTCTCGCAGTTAACCGTGCAGGAAGGAGGAAGCGTGAAGGAGATTCTCGTGGAAGAGGGAGAAATGGTGAAGGCGGGAGAGGTCATTATCCGACTCGAAAGTAAGAATCTGGAAACGGAGATACTGAATAGCAAGGATCGGTTTGCCGAGGAAGAGAACTCCGTGCAGAATAGCTTGCTGGACTTGGAACGGGAAGAGCTGAACCTGCAACAGGAGCGGTTAACGCTGGAGCTTGACGTGGAAAGAAAGAAACGAAAATACTTGCAAAACAAGCAACTTTTCGAGGAAGACTTGATCGCCAAGGAAGAGTATCTCGTGGCCAAAGAAGATTACGAGTACGCCGTCCACAACCGGGAGCTGATCACGGAGAAACAAACGAAAGATTCCATTCGCCGCCACTCGCAGGTCATTATGCTCAAGCAAAAAATGGAGAATGCCCGGCGTAACCTGCGACTGACACAGGAACGCTATGCCCGGCTTAACGTGTGCGCCCCGATCGACGGGCAGTTGAGCGACCTGAACGTGGAGATCGGTCAGGTGGTGGGAGCCGGCAGCCAGATCGGGAAGATCAACGTGCTGAACGATTACAAGGTGATGACACAAATCGACGAACATTATATCGATCGGGTACGCAAGGGGTTGACCGCCACGTTGGAACGACAAGGGAAGGATTACCAGATGGGGGTGATCAAGGTGTACCCCGACGTGAAGGACGGGCAGTTCAAGACCGACTTGGAGTTCACGACTACCGTCCCTCCCAATATCCGGACGGGACAGACGTACCATCTGAACCTGCAACTCGGCGCGGCGGACGAATCGATACTGATTCCCAGAGGTACTTTTTACCAAAGCACCGGGGGACAATGGATATACGTGTTGTCGCCCGACGGGACAGAGGCTTTCCGGCGAAAAATAAAAATCGGCAAACAGAATCCCCGTTATTATCAAGTGACGGAAGGACTTCAACCGGGTGAAAAGATCATCACGTCGGGGTACGAAATGTTTGGCGACAATGAACGACTTATTTTCAAGTGATTTTTTGTACTTTGCAACACGGCTAAAAATAACACGATATGTATCATCTCAAACTGGTAGGACGTCAGATTTTTCAACGGAAAGGCTATTTCGTGATCAACACGATCGGGCTGGCCGTGGCTCTCACCGCCTCCGCATTGATTTATACTTTTCTGGTAAAAGAGTGGCAGACAAACACGTACCACGAGAATGTTGACCACATTTACCGGATCACGGTTCAAACCGACGGAAATACACACTGGGGGGCAGAGGTTTGTAGCTCGCTGGGAGAGATTGCCAAAGCGGAACTGCCGGAAGTGGCTGACTATACCCGAATCATTACGGCACGGGAAATGAAAATTCGCTGGGAAAATGACGATCATTATCAAACCGGGATTTCCTGCGGGTATGCGGACCGACAATTGTTCAGTATGTTCACGTTCCCGCTTGTGACGGGGAGTATTCAAGCCTTCGAACAGCCCGGCTGGGTGGTAATTTCGGAAAGTATTGCCCGACGCTACTTCAAGGATGAGAACCCGATAGGGAAACTGGTACATCTGGAAGACCTGTATACGAGTGGCAGAGAGTCAACTTATCGAATTGCTGGGGTCATGAAGGATATGCCACCCCGTTCATCCATTCAAGCCGACGTGATTCTGGATTTTTTCGTGATAGGACATTCGTACCGGTACAACATGGGAAACGCCGTGCAGACGTTTATTCAATTAACCGACGGGGCGGATGTCCAAAAGGTTGAAGAGCAATTACTTCAAATTGAATACCGGGAGTCGGATTATATCCGGGAACAAAAGGAAGTATTGCAGTTGCAACCGTTACGGGAAATGTACCTGCACTCGGATCACATACAGGACTTTGATCTATCCTTTGCCCAAGGGTCGGGAACCTTTAACTGGATTCTGTTCGGAATCCTCTTGCTCATCCTGTCGCTGGCATTTTGTAATTACCTCATCATCAAACTAGCCCTAACGGATAAAAACGCAGAACGGTTTGCCATACAAAAATATTTCGGGAGTAGTAATCGAAATATTTTCGTGCAGGTGTTGCAGGAAATAGGCATTTATACCGTGACGGCCTTCGCCCTGACGGTCGTACTGACCTCTATTTTTTATCCCTATTTTGCACAAATCATTTCGCCCAAGCATCCCTTCCCGTTTTATTTGAGCGGAACGGAAGTCATCGGTTTCCTACTCATCTTCCTACTGTTTGCCGGATGCGTCGGGGGAATTACTTACGGGCATATCAGCCGAAAACTCAACTCTTCCGGACTGAAAAACACGATTGTCTCTTCCCGCTCGTCGCTGGATTTGAAGAAAATTCTGATGATTGCCCAACTGACAATCTTCTGCGGGTTGCTTTTTTTCTCCATCGTGTTTCTCCGACAAATCGATTATCTCCAAAATAAACCGCTGGGTTACAATAACCGGAACACGATTTCTTTCGATTGGCCGAATCCCTACGAGATCACGTCTCTGAAGGAAGAGTTGTCGCGACACCCGGACGTGCTGGCCGTGAGTTGCGGGGCCTTACTCCCAATCGGGAACTGGTCGCACTGGGATATTCATTTGGCCGAACAACCGGAAAAAAGCATACAATCCTACTCGCTTTTGTGTGACGAAGATTTCCTCCGTACCTACCAGTTAAAACTCGTGGAAGGACGGGATGCCAAAACGAAGGTCACGACACCGGGAATCTATTCCCGTAAGCCCGTGGACGTCGTGGAGATTGTCGTGAACCAGAAGTTCGTGCGGCAAATGGGATTGAGCCACCCGATCGGAACGCTACTGAGTGACGGAACCGCCAAAATGCAAATCGTGGGGATCGTGCAGGACTTCCACTACCGTTCACTCTACGAACCGATTCAACCCGTCATGATCGGTAGTGACCTTCCGGGGGTGTCGTTCACCCTCATCGTCCGGTACCGGGAAGGGAAACGAAGCGAGATGATCCGTTACCTGCGACAATTACACGAAACCCGTCACCCGGAAACGCTGATGAGCTATCAAGAATATCCCTATTCCGAACTATACGAACGAGAAATCATGCTGGGACATCTCGTGTATATATTTACGGGCATCGCCCTATTGATCGGGGGCATGGGAGTACTTGCCTTTTCCGTTTTCATCGCCGAGAGTAAGACCAAAGAGATCGCTCTCCGCAAGGTGAACGGGGCCTCGGAAGGGCAAATTATGATTTACCTGAACCGTATTTTCACGGGGCAAGTAGCGGTCGCCTGTGTCGTGGGGATTCCCTGTTCCTATATGATTTGCCGACAATGGTTGCAAGGTTTCGCATACAAAGTCACGATAAGCCCTTGGATTACCGTTTGCGTGATCGGGGTATCTTTACTACTGGTGGTTCTCGTCACCGGCTGGCAAATACGCCGGGCCACACGCCGAAACCCGATTGATACCCTTAAAACCGAATGATCATGCGGATGTTCCAATATAAAATATTATTCCGGCATTGGGGTAAAAACAAAATATATCCCTGTATCTCGACATTCAGTCTGGTTATCGGTCTCACGTGCAGCACGCTACTGATTGGGTTTGCCATGCACGAACAGCGAACAGCACATTCCACGCCCGGAGAGGATCAGCTTTACGTGGTGCAAACGAAAGATAATTTTTACCACAACTCGGAACTGAAAACATACGATACCCCGGTCGGGGCTGCCCAAAAACTACACGAGAAATACCCGCAGGTGACGGGGTACTGCACTTTTCGACAAGAATTTGTCGTCATGCACCGGAGAAAGCACAAACTGGAGATTGATAACGCTTATAAAGTAACTCCCGGTTTCGACACGCTTTTCCGACCGGAAATGATTAGCGGGAATTTAAAACAAACTCTATCGCATCCCTTGGAGATCGCGATAACCCGGAGTTTTGCCCTCCGCACGTTCGGGAAGGAAAACCCGGCGGGAGAGGTTCTCTCGCTCGAAACCTACAAAGATGTATTCGTGAAGAACGGGGACGGTTACGGGGTTTCACAACAACAAGTCAACCAAGACTACACGATCACCTCAGTCATTGACGATCGCCAACCAAGTGTCCTGTATTACGAGCTTCTTTTCGGGTTATCCACGGAAGAGATTGCCCGGCAACCTTTCAGCACTTCGTGGTATCATAACGTGGTGCAAGTGCAAGCGGGAAGTGATCTATCCGCCCTGCAAGAAAAGGATGAAAACGCCACCCTGCTTTTCCTGCTCCCCATCGAACAAGCGTACTACACGAAAGATTATTCCGAGAACCGACTTTTCAGGTACCGGGATTATAAACAGTTGCAAAACAGCCTGTATATCGCGCTACTAATTCTGATTATCGCTTGTTTTAATCACGTGAATATCAACATGACCCGGTCGTTCCAGCGTTTGCTTTATTCCGGCCAGCAACTGATACACGGGGCTTCCCGGAACGAAATCCGGTGGCAGGTGATTCAAGAAACAGCACTCCAAGTAGGCTTTGCTTTCGTTATTTCACTGGTATTGATTTACACGGTATTACCGACGTTTAATGCCTTTATGGATTCCAAGCTGGCTTTTGTAGATCTGTTCCGGGGAGAAACGCTACCGATCATTTTCTATACCCTTGTCGCCGTGATCCTGTTCCCGTCAATTTATATCCTGTACAAAGCGGAACGGGTGGCACTGGCTGATATTCTAAGGAAAAATTACACGTTTCATCGCTCGCTGATTGCCGGAATTATTGTTGTCCAATTCACAATTTCGATCATTTTACTGGCCCTTTTCCTCACGATAAAAAGGCAGACCGAATATATCACACACATTCGCCCGGATGCGGAATCGATTGTTTCCATAGAACACGAATATATTCCCGACGAACATTCGTGGAAGACATTCAAGGAGCAAGTGATCACGTTGCCGGAAGTTGTTGACTATACCTCTACCCTCCCGCTCATGAACGGGGCCATCGCTAACCGGGAGTTTAATGCCAACACGTTAAAGATGGATCAACGCTTTTTCCGTTTTTATCACGCCGAACTCGTGGTAGGGGATTCCTTGGGTCATGCTACCGATGTTTCGCTCCACAAGGTGCTGGTGAATGAATCGCTGATCAGAAAGAAACAGATCGAAAACCCAGTCGGGCAATCTTTTTCACATGACGGGATGGACTTCGTGATTTGCGGAGTCATCAAGGATTACGCTATTGATCACGTCACGAACGAGGTCGAACCGTTAATTATCATCCGGGAGACGGATGACTGGGTAAACGCCAGAGGCTCGGTGATTAAAACCCGACCGGGAGAGGTTGAGGCCACGATTGCCCGGATGCAGAGCTTATGGAAAACGATCGCTCCTGATGAATCACCGTTGGTTTTTACCTCTTTGGCCGAGATTTACAGGGATATACACAAGGAAGAGTTTCGGACGGCACGAATCGTTTCCGTATTCACATGGATCAGTATGCTACTCTCTTGCATGGGATTGTTCGGGTTAGCGTGGTATTCGGTGGAATGTCGGACGAAAGAAATTTGCCTGCGGAAAGTTAACGGGGCAACCGAAAAGCAAATCGTACTGCTCGTGTGCGGACGTTTTGTGAAATGGATGATCTGGGCCTCACTTCTCGGTATTCCAATCGCTTGGTATTTGGCTAACGCATGGATTTCGCAATTCGTGTACAGGGCCGAGTTATCCCCGTGGATTTTTATCACGAGTATATTACTCGTAATCATGATAGGCATTATTACCGTGATTCGCCAATCTTGGTATGCCGCAACACTAAACCCGATAGATACCCTTAAAACCGAATAGCCATGTTTAAGCAATATTTCAAAATTATCCTCCGTAACTGGAAAAAGAACAAGATATACACCGTCATCAATATCGTGGGGTTGGCCATAGCCTTCTCCATCACGTTATTGATCTCGAATCACGTGATCACGGAATGGACAATGGACAAGTTTCATTCTAATGCAGGAAATATCTACCGGGTTACTAACCAATACCTAGAATCCAAGGAGTGGGAAAGTCTCACTGCCCACCTAATCGGTCCTTATGCCAAACAGGAAATCCCCGGCATTGTCAATTACACCAGAATCATGCCCAGCAACTCTTACGGAATAAAAAACAACGAGACGGAAGAGTATATCCCCATTCCCAAAAGTCTTTTTATAGATGAAAATTTCTTCCAAATGTTTGATTTCCCAATTATACAAGGGAAAATCGACAGTACTGTATTAAATTGGATCGTCGTCACCCGAAATTACGCAAGACAGCACTTCGGCGGCCAAAATCCTATCGATAAAACTGTATTCATCAAAGACTTGGATTCCGAAAAAGATCACGGATGTGTAGCCCGGATTGTAGCTGTGATCGAAGATTTACCGGCAAATTCTTCCATTCAATCCGACATTTTTATTGACAGTCGAGTCATCTCAAAAAATAGGGATATACTCTATTGGGGATGTTGTTCCTCCTATACCTATCTTCAACTTGCATCAACGGCAGACATCTCCGTCATCGAGCGAATGATACCTCAAATGATCGAAAAAAACAACTCTTACTTGAAAGCCAATGAATACAGATGCCAATTACAACCCCTAACAGACATCTATTTTCATTCAAACCACCTTCATCCCGAGGCCATTTTACGAGGCCAAATATCCTTGTCTCTCCTCCTCTATGGAATTATTTTACTGATCCTATTTTTGGCACTAGGCAACTACATCATGATCAAAACGGCCCAAATAAATAAAAATATTACCAGAATGGGTATACAAAAATGTTTCGGAGCCGACAACCGGACAATACGACACCAGTTATCGCTGGAAATTGGTATTCACACTCTATGTGCCTTACTCCTATCTTTCGCACTCGCTTACGTGTTGCACCCGTACATCATAGAAATTCTCTCCCCGGAACACCCGTATAGGTTCCATCTATCCTTTCAAAAATTCGCGGGATTCCTCTTACTTGTCTTCTTAGCCATGTTCTTAACCGGATTTGTATTACACTTATACACTCATAGAAGATTAAACCGTAACGGACTCAAACAGGCCATCCAACCTGCTCCCGGGTATAAGGATATAAAAAAAATACTTACAATTGTACAAATTACAATTTTCAGCGCCCTCCTTTTCAGTGCCCTCGTGGTATCAAGGCAAATGAACTATATGCAACACATGGATTTGGGATTCAATCAAGAAAACATCTTATATTTCTACTGGCCGGACAATGAATTTCGATACGAAACCTTAAAACAAGAACTGCGACATCACCCTGCCATACTTAACGCCAGTAATGGGTACCCCCTCCCATGCTACGAAAGAGCCGAGCCGATCTCAATACCTAACCAACCGGAGAAAACCATTAAAGCTCGTATCATTCTCGGCGATGCTGACTATATCGATACATACCAAATTCAACTTCAAGAAGGCCGATGCCTAAAAAAGTATAACTATCCTATTGATCTGAAAGAATTTGCAAGAATCCGTCCCAACCATATCCGAGAAGCTATCGTCAACCGGTCTCTCGTGAAAGCTCTTCAACTAGAACACCCGTTGGAAACCATTCTCAACTTATGGGATCATGAGTGCCCTCTCAAAATAGTGGGGGTCGTGGACGATTTCCAGTATTTCCCGCTATACAAATACACGGAACCTGCAATCATCATGTACGAATTCCCTCAAATATCCTCCACGATGATCGTTCACTACCAAACGGGAGAATTCCAAAACGTATATCGTTACATCCGGACAATGTTCCAAGAGAAATTCCCCAATACCGTTTTTAAATGTGAAGAATATAATTTTTCAGAATTATACGGCAAAGATATTGCCGTTGTAAAACTCATCATCTTGTTCGCCCTCATAACTATCCTCATTGGTGGCATGGGTATTTTCGCATTCTCGACTTTCATGGTTGAAAGTAAAACTCGGGAAGTCGCCCTACGTAAAGTAAACGGGGCTACCGAATGGCAGATCATGCAACTCTTTAATCAACAATTCTTCGCAAGAGTTCTCCTAGCTTGTTTTATAGGTCTGCCCGTTGCTTACTATGCCTCGAAAGAATGGTTAAAAGGATTCGCTTACAAAGTAGAAATCCATGCGGGATTATTCATATTTGTTTTCCTCACTTCCGTCTTTGTAGTCCTCGCCATCACAACTTGGCAGACACGAAAGGCCGCCCGTCAAAACCCGATAGACACTCTTAAAACCGAATAACCATGCAAAACGTTCAATTCAAAATCATATTTCGAGGTTGGATAAAAAACAAGACCTACACGCTGATTTCTTTGATCAGCCTGATCACGGGGATCACGTGTTGCACGCTGCTCGTTACTTTCGTGATACACGAGTATAATATCGCTCATTCTATCTTGAATAGTAAAAATAGTTATCTTGTTCAGGAGCAAAGGAAACAAGACGTCCATCCCAATGATGCTTTCATTTCCGGGGAAAGCGGGGTTCAACTAAAAAACATTTATCCAGAAGTGAAAGCCTATTGTGTATTCCGGAATGAACATCTTCTTTTCAGTGAAAAAGCGGAAGAATCGGACTACATGGATGCTTATTCTGTTACACCCAACTTCACCGACTTTTTTAAACTTCCCCTTTTATCGGGAGATTTACGCAAAACACTCTCATCCCCCAATGAAATTGCCGTTACCCGGTCTTTTGCCCGCCAACAATTCGGAATCGCTAACCCTATTGGAAAATCTCTCACGTTAGGGCGCTATATTGTTCATTTTGACGGGGAGAAAAATATCTACAAAAAGATATTCGAACCTTGTACAATCACAACTGTTATTGACGATTCGCAAAAGAATTTTCTCCATTTTGGGATATTACGAGGATTACCAGACGAAGAAATATCAAAAGTTACCGGATTCTCTTTTTACATTTTTATCGAGCTTTCATCTAAAGTTACAGCTCCAAATTTCCTAACAAAAATAAATGATCGGAACGAAGAAGTATTTAAGGATAGAACGATCCATCTAAAACCTGTTGAACAACTTTATTTTTCAAAAGCAAAATATTTATACGAGGACGGATTAATCTTTAAACGTGATCCTTCTTTCGTTTATTTAGGCATGGGAGTTGCCATACTCATATTTATCATCGCTTGTTTCAACCACATCAACATTTGTCTGACTCGCACCATACAACAATTAAAAACAACCGGGATTCAACTTATTTCGGGAGAATCAAAACAAGGAATACGTAAACAGTTAATCATGGAAACCGGATTACTCGTTATGTTTTCCTTTATCGTATCTATTGGTATTATCCATATTCTTATTCCTTATTTCAACACATTCATTACTTCCGATTTATGTCTATCGGATTTATATGCCGGATATACCCCACTGGCGCTGATTCTTTTACTCGGTACAATTATCATCATACCTCCTTTATACGTGATCCTAAAAATCAACAAAAATTCTCTATCTGAAATCCTAAAGAATGAAAACAAACAAAAAACCATTCTTATTCGCAATATTGTGATTACCCAGTTTACCATATCCATTATCCTGACGACAACAGTGGTAAACATTCACCACCAGATGGACTTCGCAACACATTGCCGTCCACACGCCAATGAAATTTTGATATTAGGATGGGGACTTTACACGGTAGAAGATGAAACAACGAAAGCTTTCTATGACCAACTCTCTTCCATCCCGGAGATCACGCATCGAACGATGAGCGCTATCACTCAAAATTGCACTTACGGACTAGATAATATGTACGTGGCTTGCACGGACGCCGATCTCGCATTCTTTGATTTTTATGATATACAACTTCTGGAAGGAAGACTTTTCTCTCCGGGAAAACAAGGATTACATGAAGCCATCGTGAACGAGACTTTTCTAAAAAAACAAGGGATAACAGAGCCCCTAGGTAAAACATTCCAAACAGGGGATGAAACCTACACGATCGTCGGGGTCGTTGCTGATTATCCAAGAGATAAACTCACCCGAGAGATCACTCCATTATTTATTCGATTCAGTGATACCGGATCCGAGCGTCATATTATCCGTATTCAACCCGGTACCCGAAAAATAGTTGAAGAAAAAATTAATGCACTTTGGGAACAAATTGCTCCCGGAGCAATCGAAATAAAAACTTGTAGTCTGTCTGAACGCTACATGGAGTTTCACGAAGAAGAGTTACAAGTCATGAAAATTCTTTCAATATTTTCCTATATCAGCATTTTGCTAGCCGGTTTAGGATTATTCGGATTAGCATGGTTCTCCGTGGAGAATAGGCGGAAAGAGATCAGCCTCCGTAAAATCAACGGGGCCAGTGAAAACCAAATCGCCGTGTTACTGTGCGCCCGTTTTATCAAATGGATTCTGATTGCTTTTTGCATCGGGGCGCCGATTGCCTATTACTGCTCGGCACAGTGGCTCACTCAGTTCGTTTATAAAAACGAAATTTCTCCGGTATCATTTATTTTTATCGGTATTGCGGCAGTCATTATTGGCACGCTGACCGTGGTATGGCAAGCATTTAAAGCCTCCCGGATGAATCCGGTAGATACTATAAAATAGGGGAAAGTCAAGCGTTCTTTCCCCTATCCAAATCATTCTCGTCCGGTTCCGTACCCAAGGCATCGGACTCTTCTTTTACCTCGTCCATGTAATTAGCCAAATTATCCCGGGCATCATCATCGTCATTCTCCAGAATTTCACCTAAAGCGTTTATATATGCCTCGTGTAATTTCTCATCATCTTCGGGTGTCAGATGCTTTTTCACATCCATATTCTCTTGTTTCTTTTCCTTCTCTTTCATAACCATGTTCGTTTGAATTTATACTCGTGAAACGAAGGAAAAGGAAAAAAGTTCGAATATCATGCCTGCTTGATCGAAAGACCGATACGTTTCCGTACCTTATCAACCTGCACGATTTTCACTGAAACATGCTGATTCAAAGAAAGTACATCCGCCGGGTTCGAAATATATTTATCGGCAATCTCGGATATGTGTACCAGCCCGTCCTGTTTCACGCCAATATCCACGAAGGCTCCGAAGTTCGTCAGATTAGTCACGATACCCGGAACAACCATCCCGATCTCCAAATCGTCGATCGTATGAATGTTGTCAGCGAAACTGAATACTTTAGCCACGGAACGGGGGTCACGCCCCGGTTTCTTGAGTTCATCCACGATGTCTTTCAACGTGGGTAGCCCAATCCGGTCATTCACGTAACGGGATAGTTCAATCTTATTACAAGCCTCCTCGTTACCAATCAACGACTTCAACGGGATGCCCAAGTCTTTTGCCATCCGTTCTGCCACTGCGTATGATTCCGGATGCACGGATGAATTATCCAAGGGATTTTCGGCCCCCTCGATACGAAGAAATCCGGCACACTGTTCGAATGCCTTCTCTCCCATGCGTTTCACTTTTTTCAATTCGCCGCGACTACGGAATGCCCCGTTCTCCTTGATATAAGTAACCACATTTTCTGCCAAAGTCGGCCCCAACCCGGAGACGTAAGTCAACAAGTACTTGCTCGCCGTGTTCACGTTCACCCCAACCCGGTTCACACACGACTCGACCACCCGATCCAAGCTCTCTTTCAATTTGGATTGATCGACATCATGCTGGTATTGCCCCACCCCGATAGACTTCGGGTCAATTTTTACCAACTCGGCCAACGGGTCCATCAACCGACGCCCTATCGACACGGCTCCGCGAACCGTTACATCATACTGCGGGAACTCGTCCCGAGCTATCTTAGAGGCCGAATAAATCGATGCCCCGCTTTCACTCACGACAAACACTTGTATATCCCGGTCATAACGCAAACTCTGGATAAATCGTTCGGTTTCACGTCCTGCCGTACCGTTACCGATAGCAATCGCCTCGATCCGGTACGAGTTGACCAGATTGGTAATCTTATTAGCCGCTTGTTTCACCTCATTTTGTGGCGGATGAGGATAAATGGTTTCATTATGCACCAGATTTCCCGTTTCATCCAGACAAACAACCTTACATCCCGTGCGGAATCCCGGATCTATACCCAACACCCGCCTATTCCCAAGAGGTGGTGCCAAAAGCAATTGACGCAGATTTTCAGCAAACACCTTAATCGCTTCTTCATCCGCTTTCTGCTTACCGCTTTGCAGGTACTCTGTCTCGATAGACGAAAGCAACAAACGTTTATACCCGTCTTTCACCGCCATGGTCACCTGCTCGGCACTCTCGTTACGACCTTTCACGAATATTCTTTCCAAAGACTCGATCGTTTCCTCTTCCGGGATTTCAATCGCCACTTTCAGAATACCTTCAGCCTCCCCCCGACGAATCGCTAACATCCGGTGGGAAGGAATCCTCCGCAAAGGCTCGGAATAATCGAAATAATCCGTGAACTTCTCCCCTTCTTCCTCTTTCCCCTTCACGACTTTCGCTTTTACCACGGCCACCCGGTCAAAAGAGCGACGCACGGTGTTTCTTGCCCGGTCATTCTCGCTGACCCATTCAGCAATAATATCCCTAGCACCCTGCAAAGCCTCTTCTTCATTCTCCACATCATTCTTCACGAAACGAGCCGCTTTGTCCCACACGTCCCCGTTATCCTGTTTCATCAACATGGCTGCCAAAGGTTCCAATCCCTTCGCTTTTGCCTTTGATGCCCGTGTTTGTTTCTTCGGTTTATAAGGCAGGTAAATATCTTCCAGTTCTCGTAAATCAGTACAATGCTCTATCTGTTTCCGTAATTCCGGAGTCAACTTTTCCTGCTGCTCGATACTTTCCAACACCGTCTTTTTCCGTTTTTCCAGTTCCTTGAACTGCTCGTAAATCTCTCGCACCTGTCCCACCTGCACCTCGTCCATACTCCCGGTCATCTCTTTCCGATAACGGGAAATGAAAGGTATCGTGGCCCCTTCATCCAGTAACCCCAACAAATTTTTAATATATCTACTCTCAAAACCACTCTTTTGCGTCACGAAGGTGACCGGATCTATATAATATTCCATACGTAATTGATTTTAGATTGCTAAGATACACACTCTTTATTTAATCGCTATCTCTATCCATCAAATAAATTAATCGAATCACGTGAAGTAATCCTAGGTAGCGATCTAATATTTCTTATCTTTGTCTAAAACTTAAATCAAACATGCCCTATTATGAAACAATTAATCGCCTGTTGTGGATTAGATTGCGAAAACTGCGACGCCCGTATCGCCACGATCAATAACGATGACAAGTTAAGAGAAGAAACCGCTCAAAAATGGAGTGTCATGAACAACACGTCGGAGATCACTCCGGAAACTATTAATTGCACGGGTTGCCGTATCGATGGCTCTAAATTCGCCTATTGCAGCAATTATTGTGAAATTCGGAAATGTGTTCAAGCAAAAGGATTCAATACCTGTGGCGATTGTAAAGAACTGGATCATTGCCCGACCGTCGGTCTTATTTTCCAGCATAACCCCAGTGCAAAAGAAAATCTTCTATCGTCAATTTAAAGATAATACTCAACAAGCACTTACATCTATCATCGAAAATAAAAATAATCAACAGGATTACTCGAAATTGAAAATTATTATCTTTACCATCAAAATAACAAATGTTGGTTAGCGGGTTGGAATCACTAAATCGGAAATCATAAATCAAGAAATTAGTCAGGTGATAGAAATTAAAAATATAATCAAAAGTTACGGCGAACTAAAAGTGCTGAAAGGAATTGATCTCACGATAAAAGAAAAAGAGATCGTAACGATCGTCGGGGCTAGTGGTGCCGGGAAAAGTACGTTATTGCATATTTTGGGAACACTCGATACCCCGGACGAGGGTGAACTATTGTATGATTCCGTGAACATTGCCCGGTTATCCTCCAACAAACTATCGGAATTCCGAAATAACAATATCGGGTTTGTATTCCAATTCCATCACTTATTGCCGGAATTCACGGCTTTGGAAAATGTTTGCATCCCAGCATGGATCAAAGGAACCGGAAAAAAAGAAGCGGAGCTGCGGGCAATGGAACTACTAACCCTTCTCGGTCTGGCAGACCGGGTGAGCCACAAACCCAATCAACTATCCGGCGGGGAACAACAACGAGTTTCCGTGGCAAGGGCTCTCGTCAATCATCCACGGGTCGTGCTGGCCGATGAACCCTCCGGTAACCTGGACACCCGTACCAAAAATGAATTACACCAGTTATTCTTCACTTTACGGAAAGAACTTGGACAAACATTCGT
Organism: Butyricimonas sp. BSD2780061689_150309_C8; assembly: GCF_015560935.1. NCBI lineage: Bacteria > Pseudomonadati > Bacteroidota > Bacteroidia > Bacteroidales > Odoribacteraceae > Butyricimonas > Butyricimonas sp. BSD2780061689_150309_C8. Next base: position 12,743 of record NZ_JADMSV010000015.1, on the reverse strand, counting down.
AATCGTCACGCATGACACGGAACTAGCCCGTATGTCAGACAGACAAATAAAATTAAATGACGGAATGCTAATGAATGAATAAAATGAACCTTCCGGCACGATTTTCTCGTATCGCGAATAAAACACGAAAACCTGTTTGTGTTTTCGCACAATGTTCTTACATTTGCATCTTAATGAACAAAATATTTATTTATTAATTAAACCTTTCAATGAAATATACAGAAGAGTTAGACAAAGTGAGTTATTGTTTCGGTCTAAGTATTGCAAGTAATCTCCTTTCTTCAGGTGTGAACACCATTAATACAGAAGCTTTTGTTGACGCTATCAGAACAGTCTATGCAGGCCAGATGCCGGAAATCAAACCGGAAGAGGCTAACCAGATTTTGCAGGACTATTTTAACAAACTGCAAAATGAAAGAGGTAAAGCTGCCAAGGAAGCCGGAGAACAATTTTTAAACGATAACAAGAGCAAAGAAGGCGTGGTTACCCTGGAAAGCGGATTACAATATAAAGTAATTTCCACCGGAAACGGGGCTATTCCGAAAAGTAGCGATACTGTAAAATGTCACTATGAAGGACGCCTGATTAATGGTGCCGTGTTCGACTCTTCCATCCGCCGTGGCGAACCTGCTGAATTCCCGGTTAACGGAGTTATTGCCGGTTGGGTTGAGGCTCTTCAATTAATGCCCGTGGGTTCAAAATGGCAACTATACATTCCTTCTGATCTAGCTTACGGCCCTCACGGTGCAGGACAGGCTATCGGACCGAACGAGACCTTGATTTTTGATATCGAATTATTAGATATAGTATAATTTAATTTACGAAAAACTATGAACGCAAAAAATCTAATTTTAGGTTTATCTGTTGCTGCAATCGGTTTATCTAGCTGCTGCAACACTTCTACAAAAACGAATGTATCGCTGAAAAACGAGGCCGATACAGCAAGTTTCTATATTGGTTACATGTACGGTTCTAACATCACTGGAAACGGTATTGAAGACATCAACATGGACGCTATCATCGCCGGAATGAACAGTGCCTTACAGAAAAAAGATGCTCCTGCCGACATGATGCAAATGAATATGTTTTTACAGAAATATACTCAAAAAGCCATGATGGCTAAAGCTGAAAAAGCATTGAAAGCCGGAGAAGAATTCTTGGCAGCAAACGCTAAGAAAGATGGTATCAAAACTACCGAAAGCGGACTTCAATACAAAATTGAAAAAGAAGGAACCGGAGCTATCCCGGCAGATACCAGTGTTGTTAGAGTTCACTACAAAGGAACTTTGATTGACGGAACCGAGTTCGACTCTTCATACAAGAGAGGCGAGCCTACCGAATTTCCTGTAAACCGGGTGATCAAAGGTTGGACGGAAGCATTACAATTAATGCCTGTTGGTTCTAAATGGACGCTTTACATCCCGTCAAACTTGGCATACGGACCTCAAGGAGCCAGAGGTGCTATCGGACCGAACGAAACGTTGATTTTCGAAGTTGAATTAATCGACATCGTTGACCCGAACGCTCAAAAATAATTTATTATTTGATATTTAAACAGCTAGCAAGCCCAAGGACTCTTGGGCTTGTTTCTAATCAGAAAAACAATGAATTACGAAGTTACCGGAAAATTAATTTACAAAGAAGCTACACAAAAAATCAGTGATCGTTTCCAGAAGAGAGAATTCGTGATAGAAGTTGAAAACGAGAAGAATCCACAGTGGAACGACTTCGTAAAAGTTCAATTGATCCAAGACCGGTGTGATCTATTAGAGACTATTCAATTGAACGAGAATATTAAAGTGTATTTCAATTTGCGTGGCCGCAAATGGGAGAACAACGGACAGGTTTCTTATTTCACGAACCTCGAAGGTTGGAGAATTGAGAAAGTTCAAGCGGAAGCCCCGATGATGGGCGCCCCGGTACCGGAATACAAGGTGGAAGACATTCCTCCCATGCCGGAAGCCGACGATCTTCCTTTCTAAACGGAAAATACCAGTATTAAAAAAGGTCTGCAAATATTACAGACCTTTTTTAATACCATAATCTAACAACTCAGTAATTGACCAAAACCTAATAAAAGCGCTATCAACAACGTCGTTATCGAAAGAAATTTCAATTGAGAATCCAAGGCTCTTCCCTCTCCCCGATAGACAGACTTCAGATGCATTGCCAGCAACGGTAGCGTTAACAAAAAGAGATAGCCCGTCCATCCGGCAGGATGCAGCTCGGAATACAACACGAGACAAATCACAGCCAATAGCGTGATCACGAAATGATATATCTTTGCTCCCCGTATTCCCAAGATAACCGGGATGGTACGCTTGCCACAAACCGAGTCATTCTCGATGTCGCGGATATTATTCATGTTTAAGACACCGGAAGAGAGAAAACCGATGGCCGCGGCCGGTAACACACATATCCAAGGCAAAACACCGGACATGGCGAAATAACTTCCCATCACGCTCACTAACCCGAAAAAAATAAACACGAAAAGATCCCCCAGTCCCCGGTAACCATAAGCACTCTTCCCGACCGTGTATTTCACGGCGGCCACGATAGATGCACCCCCGGCAATAAACAGAGAAATACTTTTCCAATTCAACAAATCCCGGAATGCCTCATAGATTAATAGACTTCCGGTGATGATCGCTATTACTCCGAAAACAATCATGGCCTGTACCATTTCCCGCATACTCAAAGCTCCACTTTGAGCGCTCCGAATAGGCCCTAAACGATGTTCATTATCCGTTCCCTTGGTTAAATCCCCCACCTCATTCGCCAGATTAGACAATATTTGCAAGGCAACCGTGGTGAGCATGGCCCACACGAAGGTCGTCGTTTTAAAATACCCATCGCTTGCTGCCAACAAAGAACCCAGTAATACTCCCGATAAGGATAAAGGTAATGTTCTTAACCGAAAACTCGTGATATATGCCCGAACTTTAGACATGTATTCATTCAGATTTTAAATTAAACTCCTCCGTCAGCTTCGCTGCCACCTCCTCTATAAACAGAGGAGGAGCTGGTAACTCTTCCCAAAGTCGAAAAGTAATTCAACTCTCCCTCTGTTTATAGAGGGAGCACCCGAAGGGGGAGGGAGTTCATTTTTTATTTTCAACTTTTAATTCTCCATTTTCAACTTCAGCTCCTTCTCCCCGATAATAACCTTATGCTGTTTGAATAAACCGCCAACCGTCTTTTTGTAGTTCTTTTTGCTACAACCGAAAAGGCGATATATCTCGTCCGGATCGCTCTTATCCGATACAGCTAAGGAACCTCCATTCTCTTCCAGCTTTTTCAGTATCAAGGCTGCCAAACGGTCAATTTGTTCATGACCATCATTTTTTTGCAGGATACAATCGATTTTTCCGTCTTCCCGGATAGTCTTAATATAACCGGTCAGGTGCTGCCCAATGGTTATAGGTTGGAATATCTCGTTACGATAGATAATCGCTTCATGACTATTATTTACAATGACATTATACCCTAAATCCGTACGACGAGCAACGATTAACTCTACTTCCTGCCCCAATTCATACTCTGCCGGAGTCTTATCCAAGAAACGACTTAACCTCGTGGAAGCAACAATACGATCCGTCGTTTTATCCACGTAAACATAAACCAAGTACTCACGCCCCACAATCATTTCTTCCCGCTGTTCCCGAAAAGGAACCAGCAAATCCTTACGTAATCCCCAGTCTAGAAAAGCCCCCACTCGACTCGTACCCACCACCTTCATCAAGGCAAAATCACCCACGACGGCTTTAGGTGTTGTCATCGTGGCAATCACCCGGTCTTCCGAATCAAAATAAATGAAAACTTTTAATTCATCGCCTTCCTTACATTCAGCCGGAGCCGTTTCTTTCGGTAGTAAAATCTCTCCCCAATATTCCCCTCCATCCAAATAAACACCAAAATCCACGATCTTAACGACCTTCAATATATTATATTCTCCTAACTTTATCATATTCTGTAATTTTGTGACAAAGATAGAGAAATTAAGTGATTTATGATTTATGATTCGGTGATTAAATCATTCCCACCCCCTACAAGAATGCAGGAAGGTGGAAATCACAAAATCATTTAATCGTAAATCTCGAAATCACTTAAAGGCTTTTTCCGACAATCCCGGTCCGTTCAACTTCAATTGATCGAAATACTCCGGTACCGGACGGCCCATTAATTTATCAACATACATCTTAGCCAAGTATTGCGATAACATGAAACCATGCCCCCGCATACCGACAAACAGACCTAATTCGGGATCAACGATATAGCGAGGTTCCGTGTAATACCCGGACCACGTGGCCTGTATACTCACGCCAGCCAGTTCCGGCATCCAATCCACGAAGAATTCACTAATAATCTCCATAAACTCCTTCGTGTTCAAGATCAGATTTTTATCCGTCCGCAACGCATCCACCCGCGGGGATGCACAACCGATAATTTGCCCCGTGTGGACTAATTGTTGCCCATAGACAGCGGAGAATCCTTTATATTCCTGCCGATCGATCAGCATATCCAGACTATCCCCATTCTTCCCTAGCATGGGTAAACGACGAGTGATAAATGCCTGATGGCGTACCGGGTACAATCCCGCGTGAATCCCCAATCCCTCGCAAATCTTTCCAGCCCCGGCTCCCAAGGCATTCACGAATATCTCCGTGCGGAATTCCACGTATTTCTTATCATGAGTCAACACTAAAATACTGTATGTTGATCCCTCTTTCATCACTTCCAACACCTTGCAATCTTCCACGATCCGCCCCCCGGCCGAAATACCCATGTTACGAATCAAATCGACCACTTTACCGGGTGTCGCCTGCCAGCAATCATTGGTAATCAAAGCCCCCAAGTAACGCTTGGATTTCGTGCTGAAATAAGGAGAAATCTCTTTCTGAAAATTCTTCGGGTCAACCATATAGGCATCCGACCATGCACGACTCGCATCCAAGGCATTGAACGTGGATTCATCATGAGCCAAATTAATATAGCGCGTCGTCTTGTAATCAATATTCGATATTTTCTGTAACTCTTTAAATATAGCATGATTATGCTCCGCGATCTCGGCCAGCTCCGGTAAAGAGAATGCCGTACGCCCTCCCCCGATATTTCTCCAGGAAGAACCTCTATCCGCATTCACCAGCACGGGATTCAAGCCGGAATCTGCCATATAGCGGAACAACGCACTTCCGGCAATACCACCTCCGGCAATCAACGCCCCGACCTCTATCTTCTTGAAATCCGATCGATTAGCCACACGATGCTCGTCACCTCGTTTTGGCGGGTACAATTCACCTAGATTCAACTGGTTAGACAGAGGCGCTCTCGGTGTAGCATCACCCACGATCTCGATCCCTTTCGCCCGTAAAGCTGTTTTCAACCGAGGAATACAACGTTTTCCCCGGCAAGGCCCCATTCCCAAGCGAGTGGTATGTTTTATCTCGTCTATCGAAATAAAGGTACGATCACCCACGACTTTCAAAACATCGTCCAAAGTAACATCATCACAATGGCAAATAAACGTGGCTCCCGGTTGATCCTTCAACAACGGTTCCAAATCCAGCGGTTGCGGGTAATTCTCCTTCACCACGAAACCTCTTACCTTCACCAAATCTTCCCCGTGAACATCCAAGGCTTTCACCCGGGCTATATTCGTTTTATTCGGCTTATGCAGAACTTTCTCGATAATCCCCTCTCCCAATCTTTCACCATAATTATTTACCAGGTAAACTACTTCTTTCTCCTTTACTTCGTATTCTATCGGCAGAAACAAGTTATCTTTTCGTAAATCATAACCGAAAATGGCCAATCCCGGACATTGATAGACACACTCCATACACCCGATACATTTATCGTAATCTACGTGAGGTACGGTAGAAGTCGAACTTTTCGTTATCGCCCCGTGAGGACAGGCAAAAGAACAAGGATTACACGCAAAACCATACAAACAATCCATTTGCACGAATCCCCGTTTGTGCATACGTTCCGCCTCCGGCAAACAGGGAGTTTCCAGAATCCGAACCGGATGTTGTTGTGAATCAATATACTCTTTGGAAACCACCAAATAATCATCATAACTCACCCTAGCCCCCAAGTCCATCAATATCTCAATTGCCGTTTGCTTCCCCCGCAATACGGCACTCGTCCCTTCTCCAATCCTCACGGCATCTCCCGCGGCATAACAATGCTCTCCAAAGACGGCCTTTCCTTTCATCAACAATTGATTGTCCGGTATCAACCCCGTACATATATTTATGACATCTATGCCATTCAATATTCTTTCCGTACCCGGAATCGGTTTGAAATTCTCACATTCAGCAATAACAGCCCCCGTGATTCCCGTGTGATCAGCATTCGGGATCGCTTTCAATAGTACGTGAGACGTCATGATCGGTATCGCCAAACGGCGCACCCGGTTTGCTTGCACGGGGAAACCACCTTCTTTGGGCATCCCTTCAATAATCGCCTTCACGTGGGCCCCCGCTTGCATCAACTGGTAAGAAGTCAGGTAACCTATATTCCCGGCTCCCACGGTCAGTACATTTTTCCCCAACAGCGTAAGTTCGTTGTTCATCATTTTCTGGACGACAGCCGCCGTATATACCCCGGGTAAATCATCATTCTCGAAAGCCGGCATAAACGGAACAGCCCCCGTGGCCACGACCAGATAATCGGCATCCACGAAAAACACGGTATCCGTTTCCAAGTTCTTCACGGCCACCCGTTTTCCCTCCAATATATCCCAAACCGTAGAGTTCAGGTAAATACCTTCCATATTCTCCCCCGCCAATGTTTTGGCAATATCAAATCCACGCATACCCCCGAAACGCTTTTCTTTCTCGAAAAAGAAGAACTGGTGGGTTTGCATATTAAACTGACCGCCAATCTTATCGTTATTATCAATCACGATATTATCTATACCATACTTTTCAAATTCCTCCCGCACGGCTAATCCGGCTGGTCCTGCCCCCACGATCACCACCGTGGTACGAAGTACTTTCCGTGTATCAATCCGGTGTTCGGCATGTTGTTCGGCCATTTCCCCTTGGGCGAACTCCCGTACCTCTTTCACACCATCCACTTTTGTCACGCAAATACGCCGGACTTTACCATCCACCAACATCTCACAAGCCCCACATTTCCCGATGCCACAGGCTAGGGAACGTCCCCGGCCATCCAGACTGTGACTATGCACGGGGTACCCGGCCTGATGCAAGGCTGCCGCAATGGTAAAACCCTTTTCTCCTTCGATTTTCTTACCGTTAAAAGTGAACACCACTTTATCTCGTTTCGGAACATCCAGAATCGGATGCGAATTAATCTTCGACATAAGTTATTGTTTTATTAGTTAGGTTATTAGATTCTTTTGCAATATAACCGATCCGAGACAAAAAAAAGCTGACAAAAGTCAGCTTTTCAAATTTATCTATTTTTTAACATTTAATTCTTTTCTCTCGTGAATGTGAATTTTCCCTCGATTCCCTGTCCATCCTTACTCACCCCAACGATCGTATCGGCATCAACCAAGATACCAAACCAACTATCCAACTCGTACTCGATCTCGTGTTCGGAATGAATAATATCAAACTCTTCGGCATCCAATTTTACCTTATGTTCTTCAAGCCTCCCCACTAAAAATTCCTGCAACATATATCCTTCCTCTCCCTCAAGCTTATCCGTAAAAATAATCCGCCCGGACAAATCATACCCCTCTTGTTTCAGGAATAACTCGCCCTCGGCTACCCCGTAGCCATAATCCTCTTTATATTTCCATTTACCTGTTAAATCCACCTTGCTAATTTTAAATCCGATTAATTTTGTGATTTAGTGATTTCCAATTAAGTGATTATAGAATCTTCCAGTTATCAAATCGACTATCACGGAATCTTCTCAAGCTTTTTCCATCGCTTTTGCCTCGTTCCAATACTCGTCCATTTCCTCCAAGGTCATATCCGAAAGGTTGCGCTCCGTTTCGTGAGCTTTCTTTTCCACGTACGAAAAACGACGAATAAATTTCTTGTTGGATTTCTCCAAAGCATCTTCCGGATTTATACCGTATAGTCGCGCCGCGTTAATCATGGCAAACATGAAATCACCGAATTCTTCTTCCATCCGCTCCTGATCCTTCCGGGTAACCTCGACTTCCAATTCACCCAACTCCTCCCGTACTTTTTGCCACACGTCCTCTTTCTGTTTCCAGTCGAACCCGACTCCCCTCACCTTATCTTGAATCCGGTATGCTTTCACTAAAGCCGGAAGAGCATCCGGGACACCTTCCAAAACTTTATTATGACGTCCCTTCTCTTTCAACTTCAATTGTTCCCAGTTACGCAACACGTCATTCTCATCCTCGACCTTCACCTCCCCGTAAATATGCGGGTGACGATAGCGCAATTTGGCACAGATCTCGTTCAAAACATCCGTCATGTCAAATTGCTCCTGTTCCTTCCCGATCAAAGCATAAAACACGATATGCATAAGCAAATCTCCCAACTCCTTTTTCACCTCCTGCATATCATTCTTCAGAATTGCATCTCCCAGCTCATAAACCTCCTCTACCGATAACGTCCGCAAAGACTCCATCGTCTGTTTATGATCCCAAGGACACTTTTCCCTCAAGGTTTCCATTATATCCAACAGCTCGGCAAAAGCTTCTTTCTGTTTCGTAAAATCTTTCTCCATAACAAACTCTACTCTCGTGAAAAATTTTCAATTTCCAACTTTCAATTTTCAATTGTTTTCCCTACTTTGCACCTGCAAAAATAAGGCTTTTATTTTAAGTTTCATGATAGAGAGAAGAATAAGTATTGGAAACATTGATCCTATTGACTTTTACGGCATTAACAACGCAAAATTCATTACTTTAAAAGAATTTTTCCCGAAATTGAAGATCACCGCCAGGGGCGATGAAATCATTATTCAGGGAGAAGAAAGCGACATTGATGTCCTTGTTGCCAAAATTAATGCCCTTTTGGAACATTACAATAAATATAACATGCTCACGATCGCCAATCTGAAAAGAATTATTCTGGAAGACGAGATCGTGGAAGACCCCGAGGACCCGGCCTCAATTATTGTTTTCGGGAATAACGGGAAAATTATACGAGCCAGAACGACAAATCAACGTAAACTCGTTGATCTGGCCAAAACAAACGACTTGCTTTTTGCCACGGGTTCGGCCGGCTCCGGTAAAACCTACACGGCAATCGCTCTTGCGGTAAAAGCATTACGCAATAAAGAGGTCAAACGGATCATTCTCAGCCGTCCGGCAGTAGAGGCAGGTGAAAGTCTTGGATTCCTACCCGGGGACATGAAAGAGAAAGTTGATCCCTATTTGCAACCCTTGTACGATGCTCTTTCTGACATGATTCCCTCGAAAAAATTAAGCGAATATCTCGAAACGGAAATCATTCAGATTGCCCCTTTAGCATACATGAGGGGACGTACACTCAATGATGCATTCGTGATTCTCGATGAAGCACAGAACACGACAAAAAATCAGTTAAAAATGTTCCTAACCCGTATGGGTGTCAACGCTAAATTCGTGATCACCGGGGATATGAGCCAGATAGACCTCCCAAAACAAAGTGATTCAGGATTAATTCATGCCTTCAAATTACTGCACCATATAAAAGGTATTGCATTCGTCGAATTCGACAACAGTGACATCGTTCGCCACAGGCTGGTGAAAGAGATTGTTAACGCTTACAACAACGAAGAAAAAACTAAATAACGGATCTTTAAAGCAAATAACATGGAAGCGATTGTAAAAACAAATTTCAAATTCCCGGGACAGAAAGATGAATACATCGGTAAAGTACGTGACGTGTATAACATCAATGACGAATACCTCGTTATGTTGGTATCCGACAGAATTTCCGCTTTCGACGTGGTACTCCCGAAAGGAATACCTTACAAAGGACAAATATTGAATCAAATTGCCGCTAAATTTCTGGATGCGACGTCAGATATCGTTCCGAACTGGAAAATAGCAACACCCGATCCGATGGTGACTGTTGGTCACAGGTGCGAACCGTTCAAAGTAGAAATGGTTATTCGCGGTTACTTGGCCGGAAGTGCATGGAGAGAATACAAATCAGGAAAGAGAACCCTTTGCGGCTTACCTTTACCGGAAGGAATGGTTGAAAACCAGAAATTCCCGACACCTCTTGTAACTCCTACCACTAAAGCTATGGAAGGACACGATGAAAATATCTCTAAAGAAGAAATCATCTCGTCCGGACTGGTTAGTAAAGAAGATTACGAGGCCATCGAAAAATACACTCTTGCCCTATTCCAAAGAGGAACAGAGATTGCAGCCAAAATGGGATTAATTCTAGTAGACACGAAATACGAATTCGGTAAAAAAGATGGAAAGATCTATTTGATCGATGAAATCCACACCCCGGATTCTTCCCGTTATTTCTATGCCGACGGTTACGAAGAACGCCTAGCAAAAGGAGAAAGACAGCGTCAACTATCCAAAGAATTCGTTCGCGAATGGCTAATGGAAAATAACTTCCAAGGGAAAGCCGGACAAACCGTTCCAGAAATGACTCCGGAAGTGGTAGCCAACATCACAAATCGTTATATCGAATTATACGAACATATCACGGGAACGAAGTTCGAAAAAGCCGACAGCACGAACATTCTTGCCCGCATCGAAAACAATGTAAATGAATGTTTGGCTAGCCTGAAATAAATAGTCAAAACTTTCCAATAAAGCTCATAAGGAATTTTCCTATGAGCTTTATTTATTTTCTAGCTGATCCAACAGACCTTCAACAGCATCTTCCAGTAAGTCCAACACTAATTCGAACCCGGAATCCCCGCCATAATAAGGATCGGGAACGCTATCCCGGTAGGAAAAACGCTGGCAGAAATCAGTCATCTTGAATATTTTATTCTTTTCTTCCTCGGATGTAGCCATTCTTTGCAGATCACGGATATTCTGGTCATCCATACCGATAATCATGTCAAAATCAGAAAAATCTGCATCCGGATAAAATTTTCGGGATAAACTGGTCAGATCATATCCTCTTCTTATTGCGTGACTTTGCATCCGACGATCCGCCGGATCACCGGAATGATAACCACTAATCCCGGCAGAATCAATATAATATTGTTCCTCCAATCCCCGATCTTTCACGTAATATTTCATAATTGCCTCGGCACTCGGGGAGCGGCATATATTACCGAGACATATAAACAGAATTCTTTTCTTCATAACTAAACATTAAAAAACGGTTATCATGACCTTGTTTGCCATAATAACCGCTCTCAAAAATTATGTTCTATTAATTAAATAAAGAGTCTACAAACTCTTCACGATTGAATACTTGCAAATCATCAATTTTTTCACCGATACCAATGTATTTCACGGGAATTTTGAATTGATCAGAGATACCAATTACAACGCCACCTTTTGCCGTTCCGTCCAGTTTTGTAATCGCCAAAGCATTTACTTCCGTGGCCAAGGTAAATTGTTTTGCTTGTTCGTAAGCATTTTGCCCGGTAGAACCGTCAAGTACTAACAAAATTTCATGTGGGGCATCCGGAATCACTTTTTGCATGACCTTCTTGATTTTCGTCAATTCGTTCATCAAATTTATCTTATTGTGTAAACGTCCCGCCGTGTCAATAAGCACCACATCTGCATTCTCCGCTTTCGCTTTACTCAGCGTATCAAAAGCCACAGAAGCCGGATCTGCCCCCATACCCTGTTTTACGATCGGTACTCCTACTCGTTCCGCCCAGATTACCAACTGATCTACCGCGGCAGCTCTAAAGGTATCTGCAGCCCCTAAAACAACAGATTTTCCAGCATCTTTAAATTTGTGAGCCAATTTACCAATTGTCGTTGTCTTACCCACTCCATTCACACCGACTACCATGATCACATAAGGGCCATGTCCTTCCGGTAAACTCAAAGCATCGTAATCCGTTGAATTATTCTCTTTCAACAAGTCAACAATTTCTTCTTTCAATACCCGGTTTAATTCATCCGTACCCACATATTTATCCCGCTGTACTCTTTCTTCGATTCGTTCAATGATACGAAGAGTTGTATCAACTCCCACATCCGAAGAAATCAACACTTCTTCCAAGTTATCCAGAACCTCGTCATCAACCTTGGATTTACCAACAATTGCCCGAGAGAGTTTCTTGAATACACTTTCTTTCGTCTTTTCTAAACCTTTATCAAGGCTTTCCTTTTTCTTTTTATTAAATAGACCGAATAATGCCATTTCCACATAAATTGATTCAGAACGCTAAGGTAGGTAAAACAATTGAAAATTGAAAATGAAGAATTGAAAATGAAAGAAAATAAAAAAGGGCGAGTCACTTGAACTCGCCCTCTCTTCTAAATTCGGCATCGACCTACTCTCCCACCCGGGGGCAGTACCATCGGCGCTAACGGGCTTAACTTCTCTGTTCGGGATGGGAAGAGGTGGATCACCGTCGCTATAGACACCTTTTAATGCAATTGAAAATTGAAAATGGAGAATGGAAAAATATGATTTCCTTACCTCGCTGTTTTTCCAACTTTCGTCACTTCTCGTGGCACTCTTGCCAACGTGACAATATCTTTAAAGTTTCTTCATCTCATGCTTTCTATTGACCGTCAATCACCTTGATTGACAATCGCCTGGAACGTTAACTGAATCATCTCACCCACCGAACGTCAACTTTCGGGTGATTAGTACCACTCGGCTTTGCCGTCACCGGCTTTACACCTG